>JBKJNM010000162.1:0-49506 GCA_046593655.1 Lacibacter sp.
ATTATATACATCCCCTCATTTGTATGACTTCCGTGAGCGGATCAAGATCAATGGCGAAATGATCAGTCAAGAACAGGTCATTGATTTTACAAAACGCATACAACCAATGATTGATGCGCTGGAGCCTTCTTTTTTTGAGATCACAGTTGCTATGGCCTTTGAATATTTTGCAAAAGAACAAGTAGATATTGCAGTGATTGAAGTAGGACTTGGCGGAAGACTGGACAGTACCAATATCATTACACCTGAACTTAGTGTGATCACCAATATCGGTTGGGATCACATGAATATCCTTGGTAATTCATTAGAAGAAATTGCTTTTGAAAAAGCCGGCATTATAAAAAAACAGGTACCTGTGGTAATTGGTGAAACAATTCCTGAAACAAAAGATGTGTTCCTGCAAAAAGCAAAAGACAGCAATGCCCCTGTAATACTTGCCCAACAACATTTTTTAGTTCAACAGTTCAATACAGATGAAGATGCATTGTCTTTAGTTCTGCAGGAAAAAGAAACCGGAGAGTTGTTACACTATAAAATTGATTTGCCCGGTATTTATCAAACAAAGAACCTGGTAACAGTGCTTACTGCCATCCGGCAACTTCAAAAAGAGAATTGGAAAATCAGCGAAAAGCATATTCAATCGGCTTTGCAGCAAACAAAAAAAATCAATGGATTGCATGGACGATGGGAAGTAATCCGTAAAAACCCAACGGTTGTTTTGGATGTAGGACATAACGAAGATGGCATTAAACAGATCGTACAGCAGATTGCACTAACCAAATTCAATCAACTGCACATTGTCATTGGAATGGTAAAAGATAAAGAGGTTGAAAAAGTGTTAGCCCTGTTACCCAAAGAAGCTGTTTATTATTTTACACGGGCACAAATACCCAGGGCCATGCCTGAACTTGAATTACAAAACAAAGCGCTGTTGCTTGAATTGAAAGGTAAAACATTTACTGATGTGAATCTTGCATTGAACGCTGCCATAGAACATTCATCTACTGAAGATTTGATCCTTGTTTGCGGAAGTGTGTACTTGGTAGGAGAAGTAGATCAACCCGTCTGATGCCCTCGTCAGACGGGAATTATTATCATAACATTCTAACCCCCCTATAGAAGGTAAATCAATACCTCAACTCCCCTAACTTCTCAAAAGCATACAAAATGGCTGTTACATGCATACTCTGCATTAATTTATTCTCCCGAATCAATTGCTTCACTTCATCAATGCTGAATAAGTGTACTTCAATATCCTCTGCATCATCTAACTGCTGCTCTTTAACCAACTCCCCTCCTGTTGCTAAAAATACATGCATCAAATTATTGTTGGTGGAAGGATTAGCCGTTGTGTTGCAAATAAATTCAATTTGATCAAATCGATAACCGGTTTCTTCCAGCAACTCTCTTGCACAGGCTTCTTCATAGCTGTTGTCTGTTGCATCTACACAGCCCCCGGGTATTTCAAGAATGGTTTGCCCCAATGCATGACGATATTGCCGTACAAAAACAACTTTATTTTCTTTAGTTATTGCAACGGCGCATACCCAATCAGGAAATTCATATACATAATAGGGTTCAATGATCTTCCCATCTGGCCGCACACATTTATCAGCACGCATGGTTAGCCAATTATCTTTAAATAAGTATTTTGAAGAGAGCGTTTTCCAGTTCATGTTTAATTAATAGTTGATAGTTCATGGTTTACCACCCATTTCTTTCCCGTAACGAAGTTATATGCCCCACATGATGTTTGCCATGCCATGCGTACATACCCAGCAAATACCAGAGATCAAATTGTTTTTTTGACTCCGAATGGATATAAGTTCTGCTCCATTCTTCATCAATAAGATTCGAAAAGAGAGAAAGCAATTTTGCATGAATGGTATGAATCATTGTAAGCGAAATATTAACAGGAAGCTCTGTGTACTCAACTGTTTCAGCCCACTTCGCTTCATTATATCCCATCACAGTAGGATTATCTTCAGTTAGCGTAAACTTCAAACGGCTTAAAGCATTCAAATGACTGTCGCTTACATGATGTACTACCTGCTTTACCGTCCAACCACCATCACGGTAAGCAATATTCAATTGTACTTCATCTAAATTTTCGATCGCCTGTTCCAGCAGTCGGGGAAGAAATTTAATATCGGCCAACCGCTCTTCTTTGAGCTCATTGCTATATGGAGCAGCTTCGTAATGACCAATGGGATAACGTAAATCCATAGCAATTGATGATTAATGGTTAATAGTTCATGAAAAACGGGGATGAAGACAGCGATCAAGCATGTAATATGAACTTGTATTTTATTTCTTAACAGGTTTTACATCCAGTAATTCCATATCAAAGACTATTGTTGCACCTCCGGGAATGCTTCCACCATTGCCACGCTCACCATATCCATATTCACTTGGAATAAACAATTGCCATTTGCTGCCAACAGGCATTAATACCAATACTTGTTTCCAGCCATCCACTAATTGGTTTAAAGGGTATACAATTGGTTCACCACGGGCGTACGACTCATCAAATACATTTCCATCAAGTGTTGTTCCTTTGTAGTGTGCAACGATTGTATCTTCCAAGAGTGGTTTAACACCTCCGCCCTGTATAATAATTTTATACTGAACGCCACTTGGTAATTCTACAACGCCGGGCTGCTTCTTATTTTGTGCAAGGAATTTTTTCCCTTCCTCTTTTACAACAGCATTTTTCTTACCCATATACTCCTGTAATTTTTGTTGAATAGTTAAATTACATTGATCCTGATTCATTAAAGGTTTAGGGTTTTCTTTTATTGCATCGGCCATCCCTTTGTTGAAGGCGATGTAATTAATCTGCTCAATACCCTGTGCTTTAACGTTGCTGCCAATATTCATACCTATGGCGTAACTTAAACTGTCGACGCCACTTTTTAATAAAGGTTTGGGAGCAACAGGTTTAACTGTTGTTGTTGTTTTAACGGGTGCCTTTTTTGTTTGAGAAAAAGCTGAAATGGACATTGTAAAGGTTGCAATTGCAAGAATAATAATTCGCATGTGATAGTTGATTAAAATGGTATTTTTTTTTATTAAAGTGTGTAAAGTTAAGAAACGCCGCCCCGACATGACGCTTCTAAGCAAGATTTCGTTGTATATATTGGTTGATTTTATTCGTCACGCAGCGCATGACCCGTTAAAGTGATAAATACATCTTCAAGATTTGCCTGTTTCATTTGCTTGGGGCGTTCAAATCCGGTGGCCAGCAGGTTATCAATTAGTTTGGAGGGTGTATCCAGCGCTACAATCTTTCCACTATCAATGATGGCTACCCTTTCGCAAAGATATTCGGCCTCATCCATATAATGAGTGGTGATGATGACGGTGGTTCCTCTTGCCTGGATGTTTTTCACGAGCTCCCATAGATTTCTGCGGGCCTGTGGGTCAAGACCTGTAGTAGGCTCATCCAGAAAAACAATTTTAGGTTCGTTGATCAATGTTGTTGCAACAGAAAAACGTTGTTTCTGTCCGCCACTTAATTCTTTATACTTCGCTTTTGCCTTTTCTTCAAGGTTCACCGTCTTTAATAGTTTTAACGCATCCACATTTCTGTTATAAAGTCCGTTAAACAGATGAATCAATTCCGTTAAGTTCAACCCGGGATAATAGCCTGATGATTGCAATTGTACACCTATGATCTTTTTAATTGCATTCGCTTCTTCATCTATATTAAATCCATCAACCCATACTTCACCGCTTGTTTTTTCACGCAATGTTTCAATGATTTCGAGTGTGGTTGATTTACCGGCTCCATTCGGCCCAAGCAATCCAAAAATCTCACCTTCATACACATCAAAGCTGATGCCCTTCAAGGCTTTGAAACTGCCATAGTTCTTCACTAAATCTTTTACTTCAATTATTTTTTTTGACATACTACTTTTTTAAGAACGATGAATACATCCAAACCAATTTTTCCTGTTCACGGATGTAATCACTCATCAACGCATTGGTGCCTTCATCACCGGCTTCTTCTGAAAGTTCAAGCAACTCTCTTTCAAGTATGAGCAATTGCTGAAAACAATCTACTACCAGTTGTACTGCTTTTTTACCATCACTGATATTCTTTGCTTCTTTAATAGAGGAGCTTTTTAAATAATCACTGAACGCATGCATGGGTGTATAACCGAGGGTTAATATACGTTCCGCTACTTCATCAACCTTCACCAACAGATCATTGTACAATTCTTCAAACTTGACATGCAGTTCAAAGAATTTTTCGCCTTTGATATTCCAATGAAAGCCCCGGACATTCATATAGAACAACTGAAAGTTAGCCAGAAGTTGATTGAGCTTTGCAGCCAGTTGCTGCGATTTCTTTTCATCGAGGCCTATTGCGTTTAATTTTGACATAAGATTGTTTTATGTATTTTCTAAGATCAATTCCATTTTTATATCGGCCGTTTCAAAAGGCGAATCCTTTACATCAACATAGTTGAATCCATATTTTTCATACAGCTTTAACGCATTCTGCAATTGATGGTTTGAAAACAGTTCGACTTTTTTTGCACCTAGATCAGCAGCTTTTTTCAAACATGCTTCCAGCAATTGTTTGCTGATGCCCTTGCCCTGCCACCGTTCTGTTACACTCATCTTGGCCAGTTCATATACATCATGCCCTTCGTGGATGAGAGCGGCAGTACCAACAATTGCAACGCCGGCTTTTGCAAGATAAATAACTCCGCCTTTATCAATAACCTGTGCCTGCGGATCGTTGAGCACAATCATATCCGCTTCTTCACGCAAATTAAATTTATCTAACCACTCAAGATTTAATTGTTTAAAGGCCTCATGCCAGCCTGCACTGTATAAAATGATTTCAACCATCATTTATAAAAGCTTTCCAGTTCTGCCATCATGTTTTTACTGCCTATGAACATGGGTACACGCTGGTGCAAAGCTGTTGGCTCAACATCAAGTATGGGAATTTTTCCATTGGTAGCCCTGCCACCTGCTACTTCCATAATAAAAGCAAACGGATTGCATTCATATGCCAACCGTAATTTGCCATTGGGTTTTTCAATGGTGCCGGGATACATAAAAATGCCGCCTTTGATCAAACTCCTGTGTACATCTGCAACCATACTCCCAATATAACGCTGTGTATAAGGGCCGCCATTCGTTTTATCTTTTCTTTGACAAGCAGTGATATAATCCTGAACTCCTTTTTCATAACGGAAATAATTTCCATGATTCACAGAATAAATATTTCCATCTGGCGGACATTGAATATCAGGATGACTTAAACAGAATTCTCCGATAGAAGGGTCTAATGTAAAACCATTGATTCCTCTTCTTGTTCCATAAACCATCATGGTGCTGGAACCATACACCATATAACCTGCTGCAACCTGTTTGCGGCCTTTCTGTAAAAAATCTTCTTTGGTACAGGGCTTGCCTATTTCACTTACACGACGGTACACGCTGAAGATGGTACCAATAGAAATGTTGACGTCAATATTTCCACTGCCATCCAGCGGATCAAACATCACCACATATTTTGAGTTGTTGCTGATTTCATCATCAAACACTACAATATCATCCATCTCTTCGCTGCCAATACCTGCACAACTGATGCCATGCTGCAATACTTTCATGAACTGGTTGTTGGCAAAAACATCCAGCTTCTTTACATCTTCGCCCTGGATGTTGGTGCTGCCGGCATCGCCCAGAATATCTACCAATCCTGCTTTATTCACTTCAACATTTACACGTTTGGCTGCCAAACCAAGATCCCGCAACAAACTGCTCAGTTCACCGGTAGCCTGCGGAAAATTCCGTAGCTGCTGAATAGTAAACTCATCGAGGGTCGATATTTTCCTGTTAAAACTCATACTATTATTTTAAGCAATCAAAGATGAACAAATGTAGGGAAAAGAGCAGCCTCAAATAGAATATAGTAAGCTAGTTCCTAACATTAGAATATTAAATAAGTTTATCACAAATTTAATGTTGAGAATAGCAGGGGCCGTGAATGAGGTTCTTCCCTTTGGGTAAATTCAGAGGGGTGTTATTTAAACGTAAAATGTTTCTGTGAAAAATAACTGAACGCCACCACGAAGAAAGTGGTGATTATTTTTGCAAGTGTTGCATACATGCCAAATGTTTCAACAAATATTTTCAGGAAAAAATAATTGAGCACTATAGCACCCAGCACCACAATCATATATTTAGGTAACTGTTCCCGTTTGCGAACCGCACTTCCTTCAAATACCACATAGCGGCTCAGGAAAAATCCAACAGGAAATGTAACGATAAACGACATTAAAAAGGCTGCAATATGCGGACTCAGGGTAAACCATGGAGTATGCAGCATTTGCTTGTGCAAAACAAACTTATAAATAATAAAGAATAAACAGATGTCTAATAACGTATTGCCACCTCCGCATGCTGCATAACGAAAAGTCTGCAAAGGCATGAACCTTTTAAATGGCGGGTAGAACCAATCAATGATAGAATGGAAGAGGACAACTGTTTTGTTGATCATGGTAGCGATAAAGATAATATTTTAAACGAGTGCTTTACTATCAGGATAAGATTGATAAAAAAACTCTATCCTCTTTTAGAAGAATGATAACAACATTAGGCATTAGCTTTGTAATAATATGAAAATGCTAATTTTATCAATTGTTTTATTGTTCCTGTTTACAAGCTGTAGGAGTGTTGCCCAAAATAACAAGGAAGTGATTGCCGATGAATTTCAACAGGGCATTAATGTAAAAGAGATTCAACTACTGGATGTACGTACTGCTGCGGAATACCGCAATGGCCATATCAAAGGCTCTTTACAGGCCAACTGGAATAACCAGCAGGAATTTAAAGAACGGGTTGAAGCATTGGATAAAACCAAACCTGTTTACATTTATTGTATGTCGGGCCCACGCAGTGAAGCAGCCGGTACCTGGTTACGTTCAAATGGCTTTTCAAATGTTGTTGAACTAAAAGGTGGTTTCATCAACTGGAAAAGAATGGCCAAGCCGTTTGAAGGAATGCCTGACGTACAACAAATGAGCATGGAAGATTATACAAGGCAAATTTCAGGTAAGGAATATGTGCTGGTTGATTTTGGTGCTGAATGGTGTCCGCCCTGCAAAAAAATGGAACCCATCGTCAACGAATTTTTAGCAGAGAATAAAAACATTGCATTCGTTAAAATTGATGCAGGTATTCATACAGACTTGATGAAACAATTAAAGGTTGAAGGATTGCCGGTTTTTATTTTACTGAAAAACGGGCAGGAAGCAGGACGCTATAAAGGAGTATTATCAAAAGAAGAGTTGAATAAAATATGGGTAGAGAAGAAATAAGTTACCTTAACAAAAAAACATTAACTATGAAAAAGCTGTTCATTCTTATTTTCCTGATCACATCGCTCCAACCATTTGCACAGCAAAGACGAATGAATCAATGCGGTTTTATTATCCCTGACAATGTCACCATCCCACCCACCCGCTTTGCCAGTGTATATGAAGCAAGAGATATTCTGCAGAATATGCTTGACACATTGGTATGGAGAGAAAACTTTTCTATCCGTGAAGAGAATGGCATCAACAATGCTTATGCAACGATTCTTAATGGCCGGAGATGGATCATTTATGATAATACTTTCTTGGAAAAACTCGATTATTTAACTGCAACCAAATGGGCATCTGTAAGTGTGCTGGCGCATGAATTGGGTCATCATTATAAAAATCATGTAGTAAATGGAGCTTCGAGCACACCCCCAAAAGAATTGGAAGCTGATTATGTTTCCGGATTCATCATGGCAAAGTTTGGAGCAACCGTAACGGAAGCAAAAGCAGCTATGGGTAAAATAGCCAGTGATTACGGAAGCAGTAGTCATCCACCCAAAAATGAACGGTTGAACGCCATTGCACAGGGTTGGAATTATGCAAAAGGTATCAGCAATAATCCAGGTGGTGCAACCAATCCAACCAATCCGGGTGATACATGGCCGCAAAGCGGATCGGGAACTGCTAAACCGCAAAACCAGCAAAACCCGCCAACATCACCACCTGTAAATAATCCAACCACTGATATGAGCTGGATCTATTTATCGATTTCTGCTGATCAGCCACTCACTATTTATCTTTCAGATGATGGAAAAAAATATGAAGCGGTTGAACTTAAACCCGGACAACCTTTCGTTTTTAAATTCGATATTTATCAATACGGCTGGATGCGACTGGTGAATTCCCCAACAGCAAAGGCTTTCAGGCTTTCGCATTATAAAGATTATTCTATTGTGTGGAGCAGGCGCAACCGAAATTGGCTGGTAGTTGAAATTCCATAAACGTGGACAAGTTTTAGAAACACCCAACAGTAAGGCCGGTTATTTTTGTAAGATGGAAGCAATTGAATTAAATAAAAAATCATGGTACAGGGATTGGTTTAATTCTCCTTACTATCATCAGTTATATTTTGAACGGGATGAACAGGAAGCTGCCAATTTTATTGATGCATTGTTGCTTAAATTAAATCCTCCGCCAAATGCAATGATGCTGGATGTTGCTTGTGGTCGTGGCCGTCATAGCATTCATCTTGCATCTAAAGGATATATGGTAACCGGGACGGATATCAGTGAAGACAGTATTATTGAAGCAAAAGAATTTGAAAAAGGAAATCTTGAATTTTTTGTTCATGATATGCGGCTCCCTTTTCGAATGAACTATTATCAATATGCCTTTAACCTGTTTACCAGCTTTGGATTTTTCCGCACAAGAAGAGAACATGATAATGCCATCCGCACCATTGCACAATCTTTACAAACAGGTGGTATTTTTTTAATTGATTATCTCAATACACATTATGTAGAAAATCACCTGCAGTATAAAAGTGAAATTAAACTGGGTGATGTAACATTTTATATTACACGCTGGCTCGATGAAACGCATTTCTACAAAAAAATAGTGGTTGAGGATGAAGCAAACCTGAAAGAACCTTTAGAGTTTACAGAAAAAGTAGCCAAGTTTTCATTAGGCGATTTCAATGATATGCTGGCCTTTTATGGTTTGCAAATACAGGAAGTGTTTGGCAGTTACCAGTTTGAACCATACCATGTAAACAACTCCCCCCGGTTGATCATTCTTGCAAAGAAAACCAGTTGATCAGTTTTTAACTTTCTCTTTTTGATTATTCAACAGCATCCACCGGCTTGATTCATACACGGCAATGGTTTGTATGGCCATTTGATGTTTTGTTGTTGTATAATTAGCAGCAGTTAATAATGGCGCATTAAAACGTGCAGGCACCAGGGTGTCTTTTTGCAGGTTCATATTAAGAATATAGTAATAATCATTGTTCACCAAACCAATCTTTGCTTCATCGTGATGAATAATAAAAGCAAAATCTTTCCCGTTCCCTTTTCTTAAAAGATCTCTTCCAATGGTTGTATTGGCAAATGGTTGCTTTAATAGCCCGGCAATGGTTGGCAACACATCTACCTGGCTTACCGTTTCGGTTCTTCTTTCCGGTTTAATCATTCCCGGTGCATAAAATAATAATGGTACATGCTCATCAGATAAACGTTCATTGGTCCAGGCATCGGGATACAAAGCACTGGCATTCCCTTTTACACCATGATCGCCTATAAATACAAATAAGGTGTTATTATACCAGCTTTGCTTTTTTGCATTTTCCATGAACTTTTTCAAACAATAATCGAAATACAGGAATGCTTCATATTCTTTCTGCGAATCAAATCCATACTTCTTTAACAGCTTTTCATCTATAAGCCTATGGTCAATAGCAGCCATGTCTTCTTCAGGAATCACAAACGGACGATGATTATCGGCTGTTTGGATTATACTGAAAAACGGTTGCTGTTGTTCTGTTAATGATCGATTGGCTTCTTTAAACAAATTCATATCGCTGATGCCCCATACATTAAATCGGGTACTCTTATACATGCCTTCTTCAAATAGTTTCAATCCTGCTACATTATTTACGAGTAATCCCTTGAAATTATTAAACTCGCTGTTACCCCCAATAAAATAAAGCTTTTGATAATCCGTAAATGAATTGATAATGCTGTGCTGATTTAATGCTTCGGGGTTACGGGTTGAGAATTTACTAAGCTGCACATCAGGTATTCCTGTCAGCAGCGCAAACACTCCTCTTGCAGTTCCAAAATGCGGAGAAAAGCAACGGTCGAAAAATAATCCTTCATTGGCCAATTGCTGGAAATAAGCGGTAGTGTTTAACGGATTTCCACTCAGGTTTGTTTTGTACATGCTGAAGGATTCGCACAAAACCAGTACTACATTCATTTTTTTAGCCGGTTCGCTGAAACTTTCATAACGTTGAAAATTGAGGAGTTTGTTTTGCTCAGGTAATTGAAGCAAATTTTTCATTGTTTCAAACTGTCCTTTTGCGCTTCCGTCATCTGTAAAAGCTTTACGGAACCGTAGAGTTGTAAAGAAATTCTCCAATGGATTTAATGCGAGATAAGCCTTAAAATTATTTCCCAGGCCAAATGCATCTTTCCATAGCAATAAAGGCTTGGCCATATTACTACCAGTTATTCCAATAATCAGCAATAACATTAACCAGAATGTACGTAAAGGCTTAAAAGGAGAATCAAGTGAATAATCTACTTTCTTATGTGTGCGATGAAAGAATTTGTATAACAACCATATGACAAAAGATAGTACTGCAAGTATCCAAAACAATGGATACGATTGCCAGATCATGTTCATGGAAATGGCAAAATCCTCTATAAAATTCAGGGCACTGGCATTCAGTCTTGTGTTTACATAATCAAAATGCCCAAAGTCAGCACCAAAAAAAAATAATAAAAAGCTGCTAACTACCACGAGGTAAAAAATCCAGAACCGCCGCAGTTTAATTGACCTGAAAGGTGAAAACTTAGGGAAGCTTCCAACAAGCAATAAAGGAGCAAGTAAAATACAAACCCAGCGAACATCAAACCGAACCCCCATCAAAAAAGAAGGCATAACATCGGAAAAAGAAACGTTGGCAGGATGAAAAATAAAAAATGTAAGCAGCCGCATGATGCTGAATATCATCATGAAGAAATAGAACAGTTTTAAAACCCAACGGGAGGTTGGCGGCAATTGAAAGCGTTTACCCATTTTTCCTTAAGCAGGCTGTAATTTATAAACTTTTCGCTGGTTCTGGTTTTATTTACATAAACGGTTGGTTATATTTGATGGAACATGTTGAAATCCTTTATTCAAATGGACCGTTCCCTGTTCTATTACATCAATAATCAATGGAGTAATGATTTGTTTGATGCAGTGATGCCTTTTATCCGCAACCAGTATGTTTGGGCACCCTTTTACTTGTTCTTACTGGTATTTGTAATGATCAACTTCCGATCAAAATTGTGGTGGTGGCTGTTGTTTTTCATTGCCACTTTTGCATTAACTGATCTGCTGAGTGTACAGGTAGTTAAGCAATTGGTTCAAAGACCAAGGCCGTGCGTGGATGCTATAAGCTCTCAATCTGTTCGTATGCTCATCCCCTGCAGTTACAGCTATAGTTTTGTTTCTTCACATGCAGCCAATCATTTTGGCATCGCCATGTTCCTGTTTCAAACCATGAAACATTTTTCAAAACCATGGATATGGCTCATCATGCTGTGGGCTTCTGTAATCTGTTATGCACAGGTTTATGTAGGGGCTCATTTTCCAATTGATGTTGCTGGTGGAGGTTTGCTTGGCTTATTCATAGGTCATAGAACAGCAACCATTTTCAATAAACAATTTGGTGGTTTAAAAGTTGGCTGATTGTTTAGTATTTTAGATCAAACCAGGCACTTGGGCAAAGCTTCGTAGATTTGCACTTTTAATAAAATGGACATACTTATATTATTCTTTCTGATTTTCCTCAACAGCTTATTTGTGATTGCTGAAATTTCGTTGGTGTCGGCCCGTAAAACAAGGTTAGAAATGTTTGCAAACAGAGGCAGTGTAAGCGCTAAAACAGCCCTCCAGCTTTCAGAAAATCCGGAGATTTTTCTTTCAGCAGCACAGATCGGCATTACCCTCATTGCCATTTTAACGGGTGTGTACTCGGGTGAACGTTTTGGAAAAGACCTCACTCCTTTTTTCCTGCAATTTCCTTTACTGAATTTATATGCTGAAAGTATTGCTACGGCTGTTGTTGTTGTAATTGTTACTTTTTTATCTATTATACTTGGCGAACTGGTACCTAAACGCTTAGGTTTATTGCGATCTGAAAAAATAGCCATGACGGTGGCCAAACCCATGAAATGGTTTGCTAAATCAATTCATCCTATCGTTTGGTTACTGAACAGTATAACCAATCTTATTTTCAGATTGTTTAATGTAAAAATTGTGCATGACAATCATGTTACGGAAGAAGAGATCAAAGCCATCATTAGCGAAGGAACCGTACAGGGAACCATTGCTGAAGCTGAACAGGAAATTATTGAACGTGTTTTTCATTTGGGTGATCGGAATATAACATCACTCATGACCCATCGTAATGATATCATCTGGTTTGATTTAAATGACAATGAAAATTCAATTAAAGAAAAGATCATTGGTGAGCCTCATTCCATCTACCCTATTTGTGATGGCAACCTTGATAGTATCAAAGGAATTGTTTCAATTAAAGAAATGTACGTAGCCAATGATGTTACCATTTTCCGAGATTTAATGAAGCCTGCTTTATTTGTTCCGGAGAATAATTCGGCTTACCGGGTATTGGAAAGATTTAAAGAAGGGAAAGTGCACAGTTGTTTTATTGTGGATGAATATGGTAGTGTAGAAGGAATGATTACACTCAACGATATACTGGAAGCAATTGTTGGCGATATTCCTGAACCGCATACGGATGACTATCAAATGCTGAAACGGGATGATGGAAGTTACCTTGTAGATGCACAAATTCCCTTCTATGATTTCCTGGCTCGTTTTGAAAAAACGCAATGGATGAATGAAGGTGAGCGGGAGTTTGATACGCTGGCCGGGTTTATTTTACATGAGCTGGAACGTATTCCACATACAGGCGAAAAATTTAACTGGAAAGGTTTTACGTTTGAAATTGTTGATATGGATGGCCACAGGATTGATAAGGTATTGCTGCAAGTACCGGATGGAGTTGGGGAGGAAGAATAATCATTTAAAAGTTTTCATCAACTACAGGCACTCCAATCACATAAACCAGCGAACTGCATTCTTCTTTATGAAACAGTGCGTTTATATTCGACTTTATTCCATTCCAAATTGCTTTAAACAAACTTCCATTTATATTTTTTTCACTCAGCATAGAAACATAAAAACTATCTAACCACATGGGCTTAGTTGAAATAACCTGTAAGCCATGTTGCTCCATGAGTTTACGCATTGATTGCGGTGAGAAATGATATAAATGTCTTGGCACATCATAGGCCGCCCAATGTGCCTGATAAACTGTAGCGTCTTTACTTGTATAGTTGGGAACTGCAATAATGATTTTACCACCCGGTGCCAGCACTTTCTTTAATTGTTCAATGTACTCATCTAACCGGTGTACATGTTCTAATACATGCCACATGGTTATTGCATCATATGTTGCTTCGGGCAGCATAAATAATTCTTCAGCCGGATAAATATCACTGTTATATTTTTTTAAAGCAAAGGCTCTTGCTGCAGCATCCGGCTCTACTCCTACAACATTCCACCCGGCAACGGCCATCGTATGAACAAAAGAACCGGTTCCACTGCCAACATCTAATAACATCCCTACTGCCCGCCCTGTTGCATTCTTCACCAAAGCTTCCTTGCTCATCATGGTAAACGATCTGGCTACATGATACAAGCGGTTAATAATTCCTTTTTTTGAATTACTATGTGAAATGTAGTTGGTCGATTGATAATAACGTTGAATGGCTGTTTCGCAGGGAATATTTTGAGTAAAACGCAATCCGCAATCTTTACATTCAACAACGGGGAACAATTCCTTGCTAACCGTAAAATCTTTTACTTCCAGTACTTGTTGCAAGGATTTATTTTTACAAACAGGGCAGCTTGTATAGTGAACAAGGTGGTTCATAAGCAATGAAGGTCGGTTTTGGGTAATGGCTATTGAATTTTATATAATAAGGGCATTTCTTTTGTTTTCAGTTTATGACCATTTCCCTGAGTGCCCCATTGGCGGGAATGACCGGCTGCAAACACCCAAATCAATACAAAACTAATCAAGAACAATGCCATTGTAAAGATCCAAAACAAATTGAGTTTTTTCCGTGGGGCACCAAACAGTAATTCTTCCATTTCTGTACTGGTTTTTTCCTCTTCTCCCACACGTACAAAATGCTCCTTGTTTTTACGAATGATCTTTTCGGCTTTTACAGGTTCGCCTGTAACTGATTCAAATGCTGCAGTAAAATGCAGTAACTGGTTTTCGTTTTTTTCAAATTTGCCTAAACCTGCCCATTCTACTTTTTGCTCACTGTTTAATGTACGTTGAAAGTGGGTTAAAAAGATTTGCTGTTTTTGTGAAGCTGTTTCTGAATTGATGTGAAGTTCATCACAAATCCATTGCTCAAATATTTCATCCTGTTTGGCTGTTGAGGAAAAATGCAGAACGGCTTGGGGTGCATGTAAAAGCCTGTTAGGGAAATCGAGCCGGGCGGGTAATTGTTCAACTGTAAAAGTGCCGATGCCTTTTAATGAAACCTGTTTATTGAAAGAAAGATACTGCACTATCAAATCAACCATATTTATTGCTGCTTTTGATCAAAAGTAAGTTTTATTCCTGCAAGAAAATTAAAACCTACTACTGGATAATTGTGCCAGCGTTCATACGCATTATTAAATACATTATTGAACTGCCCCCAAACACTTACGAATTGATGCACCCTGAATTCTATGCCTGCATTCAGATCAAACACGGAAGGCAGCCTGCCGGTGTTTCCCATATTATCTTTTAAATAAACCGGACCCCGCCATGCATACAGGTCGCCTTTAACCATAATCTTCTTTGCCGGCTGCCATCTTAACGCAGCAGTTAATTGCAAAGGAATGATATGATAGGCCCTGGAATAACTTTGCTGACCAAAGAAATTATACATATCGAATTTAGCACTGGCATTAAATTTATCCTGCAATACAAAACCGATTTCTGCCTGCCCGTGAAAGCCCTGCAACTTGCCTTCCTGTAAAACATTAAATAAACCCGGTTTTATATGATTTGAAAATAAGGGCAGGTTGAGATATTCAATATAACCGGAAGTTACTCTGTAATTAAATGAGTTAGCCAATGTTCCTTTAAAACCGCCATATCCTTCTGTAATTCTTGTGTTGAATTGTGAAACAGGTTGATTGATCCATGGATTTTGTGAAGCAAGAAATTGATACGTATTCTTGCGAATATGTGCCGCCCAACCTGCTGTAACAATTATTTTCTTTTCCTGTAAATGAACATCAACCAACACATCTGGTAATACATTCAGTTTACTGTTATCCCATGTAGGACGTATTCCTGCCCTGATTGCAAGCTTTGATGTTTTAAGTAAGACTGCTGCATTGAAAAAATAAACATTGTTGCTGTATGCTTTACCATCAGTAGGTGTATAGGTTGTAATATCTGCATTACCCCGAATTAACAAACCGAAACTGGTACCAAATCTTACTTCAACCGGAACATCCAGTATGCCGTTTGTTTCTGTTGATCTTGAATCGCTGAATACATTAATATTAAGATCAGGATTGTAACTGATGCCGAAACGGGTTACCATTGCATTACGCACACCTGCACGGATGTTGACTGTTTGATATGGTTTTTTTAATGAATCATCTTTTGCACTGCTCAGCGAAGCATCTGGGCCGTAGAGAAAAAAGGATTGCTGCTGATACCCAAGTTTTCCATAAACCTCTACCCTGTTTACAATTGTATTGATATGAGCAGCAAGATTGGTATTGCTGAACTTTTGTACACGAAGTGGTCCTTTTTGTGAAATATGATTGGCAAAGATGGTGAAGTTGGTTCTCTTACCATCACCAATTGAAAAACCTGCATCAATCAACGGCGTATTGAAATTTCCATAACCTGCTTTTACATAATTGCTATTATGTGCCTGGCCCGCTGAATCAATTTGCAAAGCCAATGGTTTTAATGCAACAGGCTGTAAATTGAAAAATAAATTCTGAATGGGGATGTTATAAGTTAAATTAGGCGTACCTGTTTGCGGAGCCGGAGGAGTTGCGTTGAAATTAATCTTTACCGCATTTTTTAAAACGGGTTTAAAAGCTGATTTAATTTCAACCGATTGTTTTTTTGTTGTATCCTGGGCATTGGAATAAAATCCCAGAAGACAAAATCCAAAAACTACTATAATAAACTTATGCATCATGTTCGTTGTTCGGTGTTCTTTATTACTGTGTTGTTAATATTATAGTAACTGCCTCATACTTCCTACTTAATTATTCCTACTTTTTACTTCTTACTTTTTACTTCTTACTTTTTACTTCTTACCTCTTACCTCCTATCTCGTCATCCATCAACTTTTGAATTCCGTTTTTCTTCTTCAATCACCATCTTCAACTTTTCCTGTGCTTCCTGTTTCAACTGCGGATTGGTAGCATTTTCACCAATACTCTGGAAGGTTGCTTTGGCGTTGAAGTAATCTTTCTGTTTGAAATAAATATCGCCCAGCAAAATATACGATTTGGTTACCCAATAATCATACGACCCACTTTTACTTATCACTTCAAATGCGGCTTTCTCTGCGTTTGGAAGGCTGTTTAAATCAAACTGGCATTTGGCAATTTCATACCTCGCTTCCGCCGCCCATTCGCCTTTGTTGATATTAACCACTGCTCTGTATGCCTGGATAGCCAAATCGAACTGACCATTGATCTGGTGATTACGCCCCGTTACAAGATTCGACAATGCTTTATCATCATTCCCAATTCCTTTTGTAATAAGTAATTCCCTGGCAATATCAGCAGCGTGCTTGTATTCTTTCAATTGATAATGACAACGCAATAAACCACGCAAGGCTTCCAACCTGTTTTCATCGGTTGCTGCAACTTTTCTTAATATTTCATAATAAGGTAATGCTTTTGCGTAATCCTGCAGTTCAAAATAAGAAGTACGGGCTGCAATGAGTGCGCTTTTTTCTGCATACTTGCTGTTCCCCTGGTTGGCTACATATTCATAACCCGGCAATGCATTCTTCCAATCTTTGCGTTGCATATAACATTCGCTGCGGTTATAATGTGCTTCAATTGCTTTAGCGCCATTCGGGAAACGATTGAGATAATTTGTGATCTGTTGTAAAGCTCCTGTGCAATCATTTGCTTCTAATTTAATTTCTACTGCAGCATACGCCAGCGAATCGGCTTCGCTCATGGAAACATTTTTGCCGGTAGAGCGAACAAAATCTTCATAATCCTGCGGCCTGCCCAACTCTACATAAATGGCACGGATATTATCCAATGCCAGTTCTGCTTCTTCGCTATTGGGATATTGCTGTAATAATTTTTTATACTGTGTTAATGCTTCTTCGTTTTTATTGAGGTTATAATAACTAACACCCAACTGCAATAATGCATTTTGTTTAAACCCTGTATTCTGCGGAGCATTGATAACATTGTTCAGGAAAGGGATGGCGGCCTGGAACTGTTCATCAGCCATATAGGTTTTTGCAATTTCCATATTGGCATCGGGCACTAATAAACTTCTGGGGTACAGACGTTGCAATGTTGTAAGCTGTTCAATTTTTGTTTTGCTGCTGTTAATACCCGTTAGCATGGCTTTTTGATACAATGCATAATCTGCACTGGGCCATGAATAATCCAGTGATTTCTGGTACATGCTCAAAGCCTCTTTGTAATTCTTTTGCATGAAATAACAATCAGCTAACCTGATATACGCATCCTGGTCAACCGGTGCAGAGTTTAACGCAATACGGCCAACCGCTTTTTGAAAGAATCCCTGTGCTACAACAAAATTTTCTTTTCGAAAATAACAATAGCCCATATTGTAATTGGCTTCTTTCACTGTTGCTTCACCCATGCCGGGGTTACCGCTTTGTAAAAACTTATCGTAAAAACGAATGGCATCATCGAGGCGATCATTGCGGTAAGCTATTTCACCTTTCCAGTAATTGGTAAGCGCCAATACAGGAGCACTGTATGGATCTTTCAGAATTTTATCTAACAATTCATCGGCCTTGTTGAGTTGACCATCGTTGATAAGTTCTGCAGCCCGGCCGTACAGAATTCCCGGATATAATTTCTTTGTTGATTCAGACGGGTATTCCAATGATTCAATCAAAGTAATAGCATCTTTGTAATTGCTTGTTCCTGCCAGCAACCCAACTAATAATTCTTTTGCTTCTGTTGTGTAGGTGCTTCTGGGATATTCTTTTAAAAATCGTTTAAACTCGCTGATGGCAACACCCTGGTAACCGAGTTCGTAAGAAAGTTTGGCGTAATTGAACAACGAAACTTCACGCTGCTGCTGGTTGCTGCTGTTGGCTGCACAAAAAGCAAAAGCATTTCTTGCATTTTCTTTCTGATTGGTTTTTAAGTACGCATCGCCCAATAAATACATGGCACTCTGGCTCAATGAATCTTCACTGCCGCTTAATTGTTTAAATCCTTCAATGGCTTTAGTGAGTTGATTGTTTTGATAGTAACTGTAACTCAGTTCATACAAATCCTGTCTTGTTACTTTATCTGCTTTGTTTACATATTCTTCCAATAAAGGCATTGCTTTCTTATAATCTTTCTTTTCAAAATAAGCATGACCCAATAATTGTTTCATTTCAAGGTCATATAAAATATTGGGACGCTTTACTGCCTCTTCTGCAATCCTGATAGCCTTCTCTTTTTCTCCACGGAAATAATAGATGGAAGCAATATAAAATGGAACAATTTTTCCATACTCCGGATGGTTCTGCACTTTTTCAAAAGAACTCAACGCTTCCTTGTATTCTTTATCTCCATATGCAATGAACCCATAATAATAATTGGCATCTAAATAATGAGGATCCATTGGTAATTGCCTGATAGTATTGAACAATGGTTTGGCCTGCTGAAAACGTTTGAGATGAAAATAACTATAAGCCATCCTGAATTTAGCTTCCGAAATCTGCACATTATTTAAACTGGCTATTTCAGCTTTTTCATAAAATTCAAGTGCATCAACAAATTGCTGCTTGCGAAAATAATAATTGGCCAGGTGAAAACTCAACTGCTGCGTACGGGGCATATTGTGCACCACCATAATAAACTCACGGCTTGGCATAATTGATCTTTCATCATTCTGCTGCAAGCCACAGGCCAGGAGAAAGAAATCAATTTCCTGTACCTGTATGGAATGATTGAGAATAGTTGAAGTTTCTACTTCCTGTTTTAATTCCCTCAACAAAGGCAAAGCAAGACTGTATTGATCGTTCATGAAATACTCCTGTGCCTGTTTAAATTTCAGTTCAGGATCATGATAAATGGAAGTAGATTGTGCAGCAACCTGAAACGAAAAACAGGAAAAAAGGATGAAAAGAATGTAAGTAATGCGACTGTTCATTGGCGGGTAAACGTTCATCTTTGGTAAATATTTTAACCGTTCTCTTAAAGTCTGTTTAATGTGTTAAAGATAACCTCTCCTTTTCTTTCAAACACCGTTCCAGTTTTTTGTGGATAAAAGTTTGGGTTACGTTAATTTCGCAATTTCAAATCCAAATAAATGAAGAAACTATTATCTGTTAAGTATTCAGCAACTGCATTTAACATTTCGTTCTTATTATTGCGTTTGATATTAGGGATTACCATGTGTGTGAACTATGGTTATGGCAAGCTGGTACATTTTGCAGATAAAAAAGATTCTTTTATAAATCTGTTTGGTATTGGCAGTACCACTACCCTTGCGCTGGTTGTGTTTGCTGAATTCTTTTGTGCAATCTTTCTTGTACTTGGCCTGTTTACAAGGTTTGCAGTTCTTCCCCTCATCATTACGATGGGTTACGCTTTCTTTGTTTCGGGTAATGGCAATTTGTTTGATAAAGGGGAATTGCCGGCTTTGTATCTTTCCGGTTTTCTCGCCATTCTTTTATGCGGACCCGGAAAAATAAGTGTGGATGGAATGGTCAAATAATAATACAGATGTTTAACAGTAAAACAACTATACGGGTGCGTTATTCAGAAACTGATCAAATGAATGTTGTGTATCATGGTAACTATGCTCAGTATTTTGAAGTGGCAAGAAGTGAAGCCATCCGGGATATGGGCATTACTTATAAGGAAATGGAAGAAATGGGAATTGTAATGCCAATCATTGAACTGCACACCAAATTTTTACGGCCGGCTCTTTATGATGACCTGCTCACCATTAAAACACAATTAAGAGAGTTACCAACCAACCACAGAATCGAGTTTCATCATGAAGTATATAATGAAGAGGGCAAGCTCTTAACTGTTGGAAGAATTGTTTTATATTTTCTGGATGCTAAAACGATGGCCAGAACTAAAATGCCGCAGGACCTGGCAAAACATCTTACTCCTTTTTTTAATGACCCTATTTAAAAGTCCTTGTACTGCTGTTTGATTTAAATTAACTTTAAAGTATGGAAAACATAGTACAGGAAGCAGCACCCAAATACAATTTTATTTCGCCGAAGGAATATCTTGAAATGGAAAGGGCGTCAGATACCAAACATGAGTATTTTGACGGACAGGTGTATGCGATGAGTGGAGCCAGTTTAAAGCACAACAAGGTTGTTGTGAATTTAACTTCAATATTACATAGTTTCCTGGATGGTAAAGATTGTACAGTACTTGCAGAAAACATGAGAGTTTCCTCTCCATCACATGATTCATATATGTATCCTGATGTATTGATTTATTGTAATAAAGAAGAACTGGAAGATGATCAGTTTGATACCCTGCTTAACCCTTCTGTTATCTTTGAAATCCTTTCACCATCTACCAGAAGTATTGATAAAGGCAGAAAACTCTTTTACTATGAAGAAATCCCAAGCCTTCAGGAATATTTTATGGTTGATACAGATAAAAGGTTAATACATGTTGTAAGAAAAGAATCGAATGGAAGCTGGAACTTTGAAAATATCAGTGAAAGTAATCCCTCCGTTTTAATTAAAACAATCAATTATCAACTACTCCTTTCCGATATTTACAAAGGAACAGGAATTTAATTATTATGACAGATCAAAAAATATTTGCTTCCATTATTACCATTGGAGATGAGTTATTAATTGGGCAAACCGTTGATACCAACAGTGCATGGATGGCCCAGGAGTTAAACAAAATAGGAGTTTGGGTAAAACGTCGTGTAGCCGTAGGCGATACAAGAGAAGATATCTGGCAGGCATTGGATGAAGAATCAAAGCATTCACAGATCATTTTAATTACAGGTGGACTTGGCCCAACTGCCGATGATATTACCAAGCCACTTCTCTGTGATTATTTTGGTGGAAAGATGATTGTGAATGAAGAAGTGTTACAACACGTGAAAAATATTTTTTTGAAATTGAAACGCCCTTTAATTGAACGGAATTTAAAACAGGCAGAAGTGCCCGATACTTGTGAAGTATTAATGAATCAAAGAGGCACAGCGCCGGGAATGATCTTCAGAAAAGCTGATCGTATTTTTATTTCCATGCCGGGTGTACCCCATGAAATGAAAGGATTAATGACTGCTGATGTTCTACCATTGCTGCAGAAAGAATTTCAGATGCCATTTATTCTTCATCGTACATTATTAACTGCTGGCGCTGGCGAATCATTTATTGCAGAACGGATCAGCACTTGGGAAGAGGCTTTACCCCCTCCTATCAAACTTGCTTATCTTCCTAACTATGGAATGGTTCGGCTACGGCTTACAACAGATGGTACAGAAAAAAACAGGTTAGAAAAACAACTGAATGATTTGTTTTTAGAATTGCAGGAATTGGTAAAAGATATATTGATTGTTGATGAAGATATTCCTTTGGAAAAAGCAATGGGCAATTTGTTATTGCAAAGAAATAAAACATTAGCAACGGCTGAAAGTTGCAGCGGTGGTTATATTGCACATTTAATTACTGCTATTCCCGGCTCATCGGCTTATTATAAAGGAACTGTTGTGGCCTATTCTTACGATGTAAAAGAAGATTTATTGGGTGTAAAACATGAAACGCTTGAAATAAAAGGAGCAGTAAGTGAAGAAACCGTTACCCAAATGCTGCAGGGCCTGTTTCAAAAAACAACTGCTGATTACGGCATTGCAACCAGTGGTGTGATGGGGCCGGATGGTGGCACAGAAGATAAACCGGTTGGTACGGTATGGGTTGCCGTTGGAAGCCGAAAAAGGATCGTTGCAAAACGATTACAATTCCGTTTCGACCGGATCAAAAACATTGAACTCACTGCTGCCAACGCCATGCTGATGATGTTTCAGTTTATTCAGAACGAAACAGAAAAATAAAGCCCAAATCTTTACCTTTGATGCCAATCAGCGATTTGCCTGCCGAAATTTGTTCAAAATAGTTCAGAACCCTGAAGTGTCGCAGACGCATAGGGTCTGGATGCCGAATTAAAACTTCGGTATGTGACGCAACAGACGGTGCTATTTGCAATTCAGCCGGTAACAACATCATTAAACTTCAAATCATTCATATGGCTTTAGTTGATTTAGTAATGCCCAAACTCGGTGAGAGTATCATGGAAGCAACCATTCTTCGCTGGCATAAAAAACCGGGCGATACAATAAAGATGGATGAAACCTTGCTTGACATAGCAACTGATAAAGTTGACAGTGAAGTTCCAAGTACTGCAGAAGGTGTGTTGAACGAAGTATTGTTTAATGAAAATGATGTAGTGCCCATTGGTACTGTTATTGCCCGCATTAAAACAGGCGCTGCCGAAACGATTGCTGTTACTCCATCACCCGTGTATGAATCAGTAAAAGCTGAATTGATGGATGAAGAAATACCTTATCAGCCCGCTGGTGCTAAAGTGAGTGCCCCATTAAATGGAATTCGTTTTTATTCCCCTCTTGTTTTGAACATTGCAGCACAGGAAGGTATTAGTATGGTTGAATTAGAAAAAATTCCCGGCACCGGTAACGAAGGCCGTGTTACAAAAAAGGATATTCTGCAATATGTTTCTGATAAAAAAGGAACGGGCGGCAAAGTACAGGATGCAAGACAGGAAGAAGTATTAGTTGTTCCAATGAACAGAGTTGAAACTTCAACTCCGGCACACTCCCCTTCAATGGCTCCTACTGTTTACAGTGGAAATGTAGAGATCATTGAAATGGACAGGATGCGTAAACTGATTGCTGAGCACATGGTACGTAGCAAACAAACCAGTCCGCATGTAACCAGTTTTACAGAAGCTGATGTAACCAATCTTGTTCAGTGGAGAGATAAAATGAAGAAAGAGTTTGAAAAAAGAGAGGGCACGAAGATCACTTTTACTCCCCTGTTTATTGAAGCCATTGTAAAATGCATTAAGAAGTATCCCTTGATCAACAGTTCTGTTGATGGCGATAAGATCATTGTAAAAAAAGATATCAATATAGGCATGGCTACAGCTTTGCCAAGCGGCAGTTTGATTGTACCGGTTATTAAAAATGCTGATCAGTTAAATCTGGTTGGTTTAACCAGACAGGTGAACAATCTTGCTGATAATGCCCGTAATGGTAAATTGAAACCTGATGATACTGCAGGCGGTACTTTTACCATGACCAATGTTGGAACCTTTGGAAGTTTGATGGGCACTCCTATTATCAATCAACCACAGGTAGCCATCTTAGCAGTTGGTGCAATTAAGAAAAGGCCGGTAGTAATTGAAACACCTCATGGCGACAGTATTGCCATCCGCCACATGATGTACCTGAGCATGAGTTACGATCACCGGATTATTGATGGAAGCTTGGGAGCTACCTTCTTAACAGCGGTAGCAAATGAGTTACAGAATTTTAATGGCGACAGAGATTTATAAAAATATTTTATGTATGCATCAGGGCTAAAGCCCTTTTGGATTTAATGAACAACCCCGACTTTAAAGTCGGGGTTATTGCTTTATTGAATTACTGGCTTTAGCCATGATTTAATACTTCTCCCTTTCAAATAAATACTTCTTCCCTTTCCGTTTTACAATAAATAAATTGTCATACTCAGTATCGGGAAGATCAGTTAAGATGTTTTGCCCCATCATTTTATTCACCAGGTCATCAACTGTATTGGAATGACCTACAATCAATACATTTCCTTTCGTGATTGATTTGAGACGCAAAATAAATTTATCTGTCGTATCTCTCGGTGAGTAAAACTGAACGGGAACTTTTGTTGCCTCACCAAGAGGCTTGCCCGTTGTTGAAGTTCGGATTGTTTGAGTTGAAAAAATATAACGTACATCCTTATTCTTCAACAACTCTTTTAAGGCAGTGGCTCTTTTTTCACCGGCTTCACTTAAAGGAACATCACTACTCATGTTAGGTGCTGCTGTTGCTTTCTCTGCATGGCGAACGATATAAAATGTATTTCTGTTGCAGGAATTCAAAAGGAACAGCAGGCAACTAACTGTTAAAAAAAGACGCATGTGTTGAAATTTTTTGTGAATAATGGAGCGATGCTTTAAAATACAGTAATCGTTTTGTAAATTTAAGAAACAATAACCCAGTAAAATCCTCAAGTATGAAGACTTTATCCGAAACCTGGTTTGCCGATGGCTATATTGATTTTGAATTAAAAAAATATACACTCCTCGCTTATCTGCAGGAAGTAAATAAATATTTTACTGAAGCTAAACTCTATCCGCAATTGGCTGATGTCATTTTTCATTATAATAATCTTGTTGCTTTCAGGGAGAACAAAAAATACCTGCAGGAGCAGTTTCCTAAAAAACTCACTGGTATACAAATAGAGAAACTCCAGTTGTTATATGAACAAATGATTGAAGATGACGACCTGATGCAGGAACTGGAAACCATTATGCATTATTCCATTGCAACCATGAAAAGCACAATCAGCAATGGCACAGAGATCTATGAAATGGTTGAGCAGAGCATCAGCATACAACCCATTGGGCTTATTCCGCTTGATACCAGTGAAGGTTATTTATTCCTGCGCAGCACTGCACAAAAACAAACAAAAGTATATCAATATCGCTTAAGCTTTTTTGAGCGACACGATGAACAGTACCGAACACTTAAAACAAATTTTATTGAGAGTTGGCATAGTAATATTGTCAACAGCTATGAAAACATCAAAGGAGAATTGATCCGTAATAAAGTTGATTTACCTAACCCTGCTGTATATTGTATTGAAACCAATTTATCGTTCCCCGTTGAGGAAACTTTTTTGCCTATTGCCAAAAGAAGTTTTGTGAAATTTTTGATGGCTGCATAAAATAAAAACGTCACCCAACAGAGTTTAGGTGACGTTCTGATAAGAAGAATAGACTTATTCAATCTTCAATCCCCAATCAATTCCTTTACTTGTTGCAGGCACGCCTTCTTTCATCCATTTAGGCATCGGAGCACCTTTGAGGTAATGGTCAAAGAATTGACCCAATCGAACAGATAGATCTTTCCGGTTTCTGCGTTCAACCAAATTATGATCTTCATCATTGTATTGCAGCAACCAAACTCTTTTGTCCAGTCTTCTTAATGCCGTAAAAAATTCTATACTCTGATACCAGGGCACTGCACCATCTTTATCGTTATGCATCAATAATAAAGGTGTTGATATTTTATCGGCTTTAAATACAGGTGAGTTTTTTGTATACAGATCAGGACGTTGCCAAGGAGTAAAACCAATACGGGTTTGTGATTTCTCATATTGGAACTGCCTGCTGATACCGGCACCCCAACGAATGCCACCATAAGCGCTGAACATATTGCTCACTGGCGCTCCTGCTGCTGCGGCTGCAAACATTTTTGTACGTGTTACTAAATAAGCAACCTGGTAACCACCCCAACTTTGTCCCTGGATAGCCATCCTGGTGCTATCCACAAATTTCATTTTGCTGAGATATTTTGCTGCACTTACAACTGAGTTATAAGCACTTTCCCCCGGCTCTCCATTTTTGTAATAGATATTCGGATCAAATACCAGGTAGCCATTGCTGGTGAAATAGGCAATATTGATGGTTGATGCACTTGGCGCAGGTGCACGATAGTTGTAACGTGTATCAGCATCTCTTTCATAAAAGTAAAAGATGACAGGATATTTTTTTGCTAGATCAAAATTCTCCGGTTTAAATAATAAACCTTCGCTTTCTTTTCCATCAAACATTTTCCATTTGTGCAATTCAACAGTGTACCAGTTATAATTTTTTTGTTGTTGGTTGATATTGCTCAACTGAATAGCAGTTTTATAATCCTGGGCGTTGTTTAAAGTTGTTGAAAAGATGGCAGGACTCATTTGTGATGTTGAAGCAGAGTACAAAAACACATCGCTGTTCTTTGCTTTCAATGTTCCGTTAAATGCATTAAATGCAACTGGATTTGTTACAGGAATGGTTTCATTCAATACAAATTTATCACCTGTTTTGTAAGGAGTCCATCCACTCCCTTTTTCTTTTTGATCAAACACATGGAATAATAATGTTTGTCCGTCTTTAATAAAGCGTTCTTCCCTGTCTAAAATTGTATTGCGGAAAGTCAATTGCTTTTTCCTTCCCATACCATTGGTTAAGCAAACCGGTTTTACTGTACCTGTTGGATCAACTTTCCAGATGTCAAACTTATCATATACATACATGGCTGCATCATTTGCATGCCAGCCCATTACACCATGTGGTGGTGGATCATCAGGATGGTCATCATCTTCATCATAAAGCGGAACGTTAATATCTATTGTTGCATTAATAGTTTTGCCGGTTGCAATATCATAAGTGAAATAGTGACGTTTTTTCCAATCGTACCAACCTGCGAATTTTCCATTGGGTGAAATTGAACCACCGCCTCTTATTTTACTGGCAATTAATTGCCGTTCACCTGTTTTTACATTTACAAGATAAATATCCTGGTAATTGAATTGCTCCCACTGATTTTGTACACGATAACCTTTGTTGGTTTCGCCAAGAGCCATATCACCGTTGTCTTCATCACTTAATTCAATACGTTCAAGGTTTTCATCAGCTAATATTGTAATGGCATTGGCATCATTATGAATCACTGCCAGGTAGCTTCTTCTTAATTCATTCATTGCCTGAAACAATTGTTGCGGTTGCAATTCGTCATCCTTGTAGTGCCATATATCAAGTCTTGCCGTTTCAAAATCTGCCAGCGTAGTGTCTTTGGGCTGACGGATAGGTGAAATGCCAACGAACAGTCTTGTTCCGTTCTTGCTGAATTTATTGATATAATCCGGGCTTACTGTCATTCCTGTTTTGATGCCTGCAGTACTCCGATCGGCTTTTAATTTTGCACTATCCATACCAGGTTTATAATACCAGAGTTTATAGAATTTCTTCAGTGCTTTACTTACACTATCCCGTTCTGCAACAAAAGCCAATTGAGCACCTGTTTCATCCAATGCAAAACTTTTAGCTTCATTAAAGCCTTTCATGACGGTATCAATTTTGCCGGTTGGTG
Organism: Lacibacter sp.; assembly: GCA_046593655.1. Lineage (GTDB taxonomy): Bacteria > Bacteroidota > Bacteroidia > Chitinophagales > Chitinophagaceae > Lacibacter. The sequence continues at coordinate 27,559 of JBKJNM010000162.1, forward strand.
TACTCATCCATAGAACCAAAGCCTTGCTCAATGTGTCATTGTTCTTTTTCGTTGTTTTAATGAGTAATGCATTTCCTGTTTTGCTGAAATAGTAATCAATCACCAGTTTGAATTTCTTTTCTTCACCAGTCATTGTATTCCGAACAATCAATTCAGTTCCTTCTTCAACAGGATCCTCAGAAGGTCTTGCTGATCCTGGCCGAGCTTCTCTTTTTGGTGCTTGTAAAACCGTCATCCCTTTTGCTTTAGCCTCATTGACTTTATTGCGGATGCTGTCTGCCACTCTCATTAATGAGTCGGCCATTTTTACCATTTTATAGATCTGTGTAAGTGAATCCGTTTTGGGCGCAGGTTTTGTAGGTTCAGGCAAAGCTTTATCCATATGATAAGCTATCCAATCATTTCCTTTCTCAGGTGTTTTGAATGTTTTTACTCTTGCAGCTTTCCATACACTGTCTTTTCCAAATTCAATAATCGCCAAACTATCTTTTGGCATATCATCGGGTTTTTTCTTTTTGATGCGTGCATCACGGGTATCTTTAAATAAAGGACGGATCTTAAAAATAACAAAGCGGCTATCCTGTGAAATGATTGAATTGTACCCTCTTGGAACCTGCTTTTTGTATTTACCGTCGGTTGATTGAATTATAAGTTCGCCATCTCCTTCCTGGGGATTAACCAGGTAAACAGCCCATTTGCCATCATTACTTATTTGCGGGGCTTGCACACTCTGCCATTGGTCATATACCGAATGATCGATGGGCTTTTTATTTTGTGCAATTGAAAGGAAAGGAAGCATCAGCAGCAGGATGCCGGGAATCAAATTTCTCATGTGCAGTTTTGTTTATAAGTCTTGAAGTTATAGTAAACAATTTATACACTAAGACGTTTTACACCAACGGAATAAAAAACTTATGGATAGAAAAAAAATACATGCCCCTTTTCATTTAGACAGATTTTTACCCCTCCAAACCCTCAGCGTTTGAATTACTACACTCAACACAATCAGCCCGATACCAAAATAAAATCCTTTGCCCAAATCCTTATTCTCTTGATAAATGAAAAAGGCTAATGCTATGCCATAAACAGGTTCAAGGTTATAAGTAAGATTGGCAGTAAACGCAGATATTTTTTTCAACGCCAGCATAGATAATTGAAATGCAAGCACCGTACAAAACAACGACAGCATAAGTAACCAGAACCAATCCTTCAACGATGGAAGGGAAGTAACTGCAGGAAAGACTATAAGATAAAAAGGAAGTAATAAGCTAAGCAGCAACCATCCCCCACCCAATTCATATAACGTAAGATTAGCAACTGGAATTTTTTGAATTAACCGTTTATTAAAAATGGGAAACAACGCAGAAAAAAAAGCTGAAGCAACACCTAACAGAATCCCTGTTTTATACTGAAGATCAAAGTAAAAAATAAGATAGATGCCGAGCAGCACCAGTAAGCCCAGCAAAACCTCGACCAAATCAATTCGTCTTTTCATTAATAAGGGCTCTAACAAAGCAGTGAATGATCCAGTAGCTGCAAAACAAACCAACGCAATAGATACATTGGCATACTTGATACTTCCGTAAAAGAAAAGCCAATGCAAAGCAATGATGCCGCCAATGGAAATACACTGAAGTACATACTTCTTTTCAATGACAATCATTTTCTTGCTGAATAAAAGAATAAGAAATACAATTAATGCAGATAATAACATCCTGTACCAAACCAGCCAACCTTCATTGAGATTGATGAGTCGGCCCAGTACACCTGTAAACCCTGCAAGAAAAACGGCAGTATGTAATTGCAGAAAAGCTTTGGCAGTGGAGTTCATGAATTACGTTCAGGAATTGCTTTGCGTAAGCATTTCCTCCGATGAAAATTTGGTGAGTGGCACAGTATTTTTCTTCATACGTACATGATAGTTCTTGAAGATGCTTTGCCAGCGGAGTTTTAAAACCCCCAGGATCCCTTCTTTTACAATACCCTTGTTCATTTTGCTTACACCCAACTTACGATCAACAAATGTGATGTGCACTTCTTTGATTTTAAACTTCAGTTTCCAGGCAGCAAATTTCATTTCAATCTGAAAAGCATATCCAATAAAACTGATACCATCGAGGTTGATGGCTTCGAGCACTTTTCGTTTATAACAAACAAAACCGGCAGTAGGATCCATTACCGGCATCCATGTTATTAATCTTGTATAAAGAGAAGCTCCTTTTGAAAGTAAGATCCTGTTGCGGGGCCAGTTGGCAACAGCACCTCCAGTTACATAACGGCTGCCAACTGCCACATCAGCACCATCATATTTACAGGCATCCACTAACCTTGCCAGGTCAGCCGGGTTATGACTGAAATCGGCATCCATTTCACAAATAAAATCATACCCTTTTTCGATAGCCCACTTAAAACCATGAATGTAAGCAGTGCCTAATCCAAGTTTTCCTTTTCGTTCTTCAATAAATAACTTGTCGGGAAATGAGGGTTGCAGGTTTTTTACAAGCTGCGCAGTACCATCGGGAGATCCATCATCAATCACCAATACATGAAAGTCATTATGCAGCGAAAACACTTCATATATAATATTTTCAATATTATCTATCTCGTTATAGGTAGGTATGATCACTAATTTTTCCAATCTAAGAATAGTCTTTAATGCAAGTTAGTTTATTTCAAAAAGAGAGTTCAATATTTAGTAAATCACAAAACGTTTAATTCTTTTTTAACAGGGTACGATTCAATATCTCTGTCAATTTTTGTTTGGTGTGCAAGGGAAAATCGCCCTTCATCATCCAATCATAATACTGTGGCTCCTGTTTTAAAACTAGTGTTACCGGCTTACCTTTATGCTTACCGAAATTAAATACTTCCACTCCATTATCCATGATAAAACGCCTGGCGAAATCCACAACCTGGTCTTCACCTGTGAATTTAACAATGGCATCTACAGTATCGCCCATTTGCGGATATCGTTTAACCTGTGCTTCCAACACTTCCCATGTAGCAGTAGCATCAACTTCGGCACTGTGAGCGCCATCTAATATTTTATCGCAATAAAATTTATAAGCGGCCGATAAGGTACGTTGCTCCATCATATGAAACACACGCTGTACATCCAACAGAAAACGGTCATTCAATTCAATGTCTATTCCTGAACGTAAAAACTCTTCAACCAGCAAAGGGATATCAAACCGGTTTGAATTATAGCCCCCCAGATCAGCATTAGCAATAAACATTTTGATTTCGTTGGCCGCCTGCTTAAAAGTGGGTGCATCTTTCACCATCTCATTTGTAATGCCATGCACGTCTGTTGAAGCAGGGGGTATCGGCATTTCGGGGTTTATGAGTTTGCGCTTCACCTGCCTGCTGCCATCGGGCATTATTTTTACAATGGCTATTTCCACAATGCGGTCGCTGCTCAGGTTAATGCCGGTTGTTTCAAGGTCAATAATGGCTAATGGTCGCTTTAATTGTAAACTCATGAAATCGTTGCTTGCTGTGTTATTTGATTCAAATGTGAGGGGAATCTGTTGGCTCATTGAACAAAAATAACTAAAAACAAATGCTTCCTGCTATACGTAAACTATTATGTTTAACGTTCTTTGGATGAAATGGTATCTATAATAAAAAAAATGGTTACTTTTACGGCACTCAAAAATCCGTTTATAACATGAAAAAAATCATGACCACTCTCGTTATTACAGCAGTTGTTGCAATTATTTTTACTTCTTGTGCAGGCAGCCGCCAAAGTATGGGATGCCCCACAAGTTCAAGCAGCAAACCTTTCAGGGCATAAGCTGTTATTAAAGAAATCATCTACATGAATTGGATACCCCTCAGCTCCAGTAAAGAAATGGAGCATTTAATTCTATTGTCGCATAAAAAGCCGCAGGTTATTTTTAAACACAGTACCCGATGCAGCATCAGTTCTGTGGCAAAAAACCGGCTTGAGAAAAGCAAGACACAAAAGGAAGTATCGTTTTATTTTCTCGATCTGCTTGCTTACCGCTCACTTTCAAATGCTATAGCTGCCCGTTTTAGTATTGAACATGAATCTCCCCAAATTTTAGTGATTAAAGAGGGTGAGTGTGTATATGATGAAAGTCATATGGGCATTCACATGGAAGACATATTGAAAAAGGTTGATGAGAACTGATCTTCCATACCTGCTTACCACGGGTTATTAATCGTTACCAGTGGTAAAAACAGATTGGGAAATAAAGTTTTTCTTTATGCTATAAAGTTTACAATTTGTAATACCCATCAAAATTATATCTGGCCTACTTTGTTATTCAGGCGTGAAGCTGATTTATACCAGCAGCGATAATCATTTTTGGGGATATATGATGTAGCCAAATTAAAAACATACAGAAACACATGAAAAGTTCTTACCTGCTTACATTACTTTTTCTTACTACTACCGCCATTGCACAACAGAAAATTGATTTTGAAACTTACAACCCACCCTCTACACTTGTAACACCCCAGCATAAAATCAGTAAAGCGAAGTTCCCTTTTATTGATGTACACAATCATCAGTTTAATATGCCAACAATGGATCTCTCCAACTTAACGAGAGAGATGGATAAAATGAATATGAAAGTGATGGTGAACCTAAGTGGAGGAATCGGCACTCAATTAATGAACGCTGTTAACAATGCCAAACAAACTCAACCCGGACGTTTTATTGTTTTTGCCAATGTTGATTTTAAAGGTGTGGGGGAACCCGGCTGGGGCGAAAAAGCAGCTAAACAATTAGAGGATGATGTAAAGAATGGTGCTAATGGTTTAAAAATTTACAAAAGCCTTGGATTTTCTGTAAAAGATAACAATGGAAATCGTGTACCTGTGGATGATGCACGGTTGGATGCAGTTTGGAAAAAAGCAGCTGAACTAAAGATTCCGGTGCTTATACATACAGCAGATCCCAAATCTTTCTGGGATCCATTGGATAATACCAATGAACGCTGGCTGGAGTTAATCATCAATCCCAATCGAAAACGGGGAGCTGACAATCCTGTTCCTTTTGAAACATTAATTGCAGAACAGCATAATCTCTTCAAAAAACATCGCAACACTACTTTTATTGCGGCACATTTTGGTTGGTACCCCAATGATCTTAACAAGTTGAGTTCAATCCTTGATGCCATGCCTAATGTAATGGTTGAATTTGGTGCTGTAATTGCGGAGCTTGGCCGGCAGCCAAAAATGGCGAAAGCATTCTTCATCAAATACCAGGACAGGATCTTATTCGGGAAAGACAGTTGGGTGCCGGACGAATATGCCACCTATTTCAGAATTCTGGAAACAGAAGATGAATATTTTCCTTATCACAAAAAATATCATGCATACTGGGCCATGTATGGAATGGGCTTGCCTGATTCTATATTAAAGAAAGTGTATTATAAAAATGCATTGCGCATTATTCCGAATATGGATAAAACCGGATGGCCAGAATAAACAAATGATTGTAAACGAAAACAAAAAGTGCATTTTTATTCACATCCACTTTTTTTATTGCTATAATGTAATTTATTGTGCAACCAGCTTACCCCTGATTTCTCCGGATGGATAAGCAACCGATTGTACATTAATATAATATCCACCCGATGTTAATTCGGCTTCTGCTGATGCATCTAATGTAACACTGAAAGTAAGTGGTGAACTTACAATTGCACCTAAAGAAACAACAATGGAACCGTTGGTTGATGCTGTTCCCCGTTGAATATACCAGCCTGTTGGTGTAATGCCACTGTAAGTAAGTGTGCCGGAAAAATTTTTTGTTTCTGAGTTGTACGTACCCGTAAACGTAGCAGTTGCAGTGGATGAATTTGGTGGCGCTTCACTTGCACCATTACAATCGGCCCGGTAATCCTGTGTTGAATCGCCAGAATCTTTTTTACAGCCCACTAATATGGTAGCCCCCAGTAAAGTTGTAATAGCTAATAATCTGACTGACATTTTCATAATGGAATAATTTAGATGAACAATAACCATCATTTTTCAATTACTGTGCCAGCATTGAAAAAACATGACTAAAAATGTTTCATCTTTTTTCTTACACAATGAAAATCAATCTATACCACAATAAAAGAGGCTGTCTCAAAAGTACGAGACAGCCTCTTTTTATTCGGCAAGGTGATGGAGATAGTTTTCGTTTAAGCAATTCTCAAAGCCCTCATTTTACTTTTGAGACTTCCTCTTTTATTAAAATAATGATTTCTTTATTTTTTCCCTTTCACATATTTTTCCAGCCACATATGTTCTTCCCACAAGAGGTGCAGAATATTTTCTTTTCCACGATAACCGTGTGCCTCATAAGGTAAACTTACATAACGCACATTAGCCCCATTCCCTTTTAATGCAGCAAACATCCGCTCACTTTGAATGGGATAAGTTCCTGTATTATCATCCGTATCGCCATGTACCAATAAAATAGGTGTTTTAATTTTATGAGCATAGCTGAACGGGCTCATATCAAAATACAGTTGCGGTGACTGCCAGTAAGTACGGTCTTCATTTTGAAAACTAAATGGTGTAAGAGTACGGTTATAAGCACCACTGCGTGCAATACCTGCTTTAAACCAATTGGTATGCGAAAGCAAATGTGCCGTCATAAATGCACCATAACTATGTCCGCCCACTCCTACTCTTGTACTATCTCCCACACCCATCTCTGCTAACTTATCAATAGCAGCTCTTGCATTTAATTTCAACTGCTCAATAAAATCATCATTTGGTTTTTTATCGGGTGATGTACTTACAATGGGCATCTCCGCATTGTCCAGTACAGCGTAACCCTGTGTTACCCAAAAAATGGGTGAACCCCAACTGATACGTGTAAACGCATTTTTTGAACCTCTCACCTGTGCTGCATCACGTGCATTGGTGAACTCACGGGGATAAGCCCACATAATAACAGGAAGCGGCCCTTCTTTTTTTGGATCATAACCTTTTGGCAAGTACAATTCTCCTGTAAGATCAACAGCATCTGCACGTTTGAAAGAAATTTTTTGTTTGCTGATTCCCTCTAATTGCGGATAGGGGTTTTTAAAATCTGTAACCTGTTTACCTCCTCCGGGTACAATACCTTTTACTGTTTTCATCCAGTAATTAGGCACTACTGTTTGCGTTTCTTTTCTTGTAAGAACGGTAAGGCTGTTACGGTCTAAAACTTCCATGATCACTTCATAACTATCATCACTGCTACGCCAGATGATTTCATTTTTCTTTGTTGCCAAATCAAAATATGCAAGAAATGGAAGATCACCTTTGGGTGATGCACCGGTTGTATTATTCATCAGCAATTTTCCATCATGGGGAAGCGCCACATCACGCCCAAAACTATTTTTTTCTGTAACAGGAGTGCCTGGATTACCATAGGCATCGTTCAAACTTCTTTCCATCAACACAGTTGTTTCACCTGTTGAAGGGTTTACCTGGCTCAGCTTTGTCATTGCTTTACTACGCAATATTTCCTGTATCAATGCAAAACTATTGTTACCCCAAATTGTTCCGGCATAACGCATTTTTGTTTTAAACAATTCTTTGGCTGAACCTGTAAAGGGTGCTTTTAATTCATAAACAGCATCATGATATTCCATGGTATTTTTAATCAATCCACCATCTAATGCTTTGCACCAAACAACGGTTGCAGCTTCATCATCACGCCAATCAATATTACGTGGCGCATCGAGTACATTATCATTTCCTGCAGGTGCAATTTCTGATGAAGGAAGCCTGGTCAGTTCCTTGATCATCTTTCCATTGGCTTCATGAATCGTTACAACAGAATTAAACCCATTGGCAGGAACAGTATAAGAGAATGGTTTTACAATAGTGCGAACCAGTAAATATTTTTTATCGGGCGATGCATTTACGGAACCATAAATGGCCGGTTGATTCATTTTTGTTTCTACACCATTTACATTTTTCACTAATTGCGATGTAGCAAAGAATTCAAACAGTTGTTCATCATAAGGCGACTTGATCATGTCCTGAAAAGTAGGACGTGGTGCAGCACTACCGTAGCTCTCCTGAATAGTTGGCCCTTTTGGAGTAATGGGACGCTTTGGCATTGTTGCCGGCGCTTTTATTGTTGTTTTGTACAATAGTGTATTATTATCTAACCAACTGAAAGCACCACCCAGAATAACGTTCAAAGGAGTTTTGTTTACTTTCATCGCTTTTTGCGTAGCCACATCTATTACATACAGATCTACCTGGGAACCTGTGCTATTGGTAAAAGCAATTTTCTTTTCATTACTACTCCACTCAACAGCATTGCCCAGTATATTGGCCGGTAAACCTGTGATCTTATATTCTTTTCCGGTGTTGATATTCTTCAACAAAAAGTTGTTGATATAATTCTGCCGGCTTAACGAAAAATTACCTGGGTTGATACGCAAACCAGCTACTCTTACTTCGGGTTGTCCTAATTCGTCAACAGTCGGGTAGCTGTTGCGTTCAATCAGCAGCATCCATTCACCTTTGCTATCCACGCTAACAGCAGGTGTAGGTTTGGCCAATGCAAGATCCATGATTGTTTTTGGAGGAAGCTGGTAGTTCACCGCATCCTGTGCCATTGCACTCACACAAATGAAGAATGCAAATACAGATACTAATTTTCTCATGTTGTTGATTTATGATGTTGATAGCTGCTCTGCAACGAATGTAAAGACAGTCAGGTCATTTCAAATGACCGTTCAACAAAATCTTTATTGTTCAACAGATACTGTTGAAGGTTTGATTGGCAATAGAATGAAATCATTTAAAAGCTGGAATTCGGGTAAACTAAACAGCTTCATATTAGAAAGAAAATGACTATCTGAATATTTTTATGGTTTTTTCACTTACTGACCCTATTTTTGTTCCATGATTAATAACACACATATCCATCATCACCATACTTGCCATACCGGGTAAGCCAGATGATGTATTGTGTTTAACAATAACGGAAAGGCTTACGAAAGTGAGCCTTTTTTATTTGTTCGAACTTAAATTTAATATGATGCAGGAAAAAAAATATACTCCCTTAAGCGAAATCAGCGGTGGCAGTGCAGCACCTACTAAGCTTCGCATAGCCATTCAAAAAAGCGGACGTTTGTACGAGGATTCTGTAAAGCTGTTGAATGAATGCGGTATTGAGCTCCGCAATGTAAAGGACCGACTAAGGACAGAATCAGACACTTTCCCAATGGAAGTATTCTTTTTAAGAGATGATGATATACCTCAATATATTGAAGATGGCGTTGCTGATATTGGGATTGTTGGAGAAAATGTATTGTTCGAGAAAAACAAACAGGCAACCGTAGTAGAAAAGCTGGGCTTTGGTAAATGCAGACTCAGCATTGCTATTCCAAGAAGTCAATCTTACGAAGGTGTACAAAGTTTAGATGGCAAACGCATTGCAACCAGCTACCCATTTCTTGTAAATGAGTTTTTGAAAAAAAATAACATCGCTGCTGAAGTGCATGAGATCAGTGGCAGTGTGGAGATTGCTCCCGGTATTGGTTTAGCAGATGTGGTGGTTGACCTGGTGAGCAGCGGCTCTACCCTTTTCATGAATGGATTGAAAGAAGTTGAAACTATTCTTCAATCACAATCTGTACTCATTAAGAACAATAAACTCAGTAAGGAGCAGGATTTGTTGTTAGATAAATTCATCTTCCGTATCCAGGCAGTTAAGAAAGCAAAACGTAATAAATATGTACTGCTGAATGCTCCCAATGATAAATTGAAAGACATTATTGCATTATTACCCGGCATGAAGAGTCCAACAGTTTTACCATTGGCAGAAGGAGGCTGGAGCAGTGTACACAGCGTATTGAATGAAGATGAGTTCTGGGAAAAAATTGAACAACTGAAAGCAGCAGGTGCGCAGGGAATTCTTGTGATACCAATAGAGAAGATGGTGATGTAGAACGGCCCCACCTAAATCCTCCCAGGAAGGGAGGAATTAATAACGCACATGGCCAGCCTATTTAAAAGTTTAAAGGTATTGACGAGATAAAAATATTCAGGCTATTTGTTCCTTAAGAACAATTGATCGGTAAAAAATAAATGCAAATAAAAACGTTCCGTCCCGTAGGGACGGCTGATACAAATGCAAATCATTAAACATCCAAAAAGAAAAGATTGGGCAAGGTTGCTGAAACGACCAGCATTGGATTCAACTTCGTTGGAAGCGAGTGTTACAAATATCCTGCACCAGGTGAAAAGTAGTGGCGATGAAGCATTAAAACGTTTCTCAACCATTTACGATAAAGTATCAGTTGATGAATTGCTGGTTTCTAAAGAAGAAATCATGGCGGCTATTGAAACAGTGAGTGATGAATTAAAAGATGCTATTGCTATTGCAAAAAAGAACATTGAAAAATTTCATGAACAACAGATTTATCCCGTTGAAAAGATTGAAACCATGCCCGGTGTTGTTTGCTGGCGCAAAACTGTTGCCATTGAAAAAGTAGGCTTATACATTCCGGGTGGAACAGCTCCTTTATTTTCCACCATTTTAATGTTAAGTATTCCGGCAAAGATTGCAGGTTGTAAAGAAATTGTTTTATGCACTCCTCCGGGGAAAGATGGAAAACTGAATGCCGCTATTCTATATACTGCACAACTCGTTGGTATTTCAAAAATATTTAAAACAGGTGGTGCACAGGCGATTGCTGCGATGGCTTATGGTACTGAGACTATTCCGCAGGTGTATAAAATTTTCGGACCCGGTAATCAATATGTAACCTGTGCCAAACAATTGGTACAAAAAGACGGTATTGCAATCGATATGCCTGCAGGCCCAAGCGAAGTATGTGTCATGGCCGATGATACTGCTCATGCATCTTTTGTTGCAGCAGATCTATTATCGCAGGCAGAACATGGAGTGGATTCACAGGTATTACTTGTTAGTACTTCTGAACCTATGATCAATGAAATTTTAAAAGAAACAGCGAAACAGTTGGAACAACTTCCACGTAAAGAGTTTGCAGCAAAAGCATTGGAAAACAGCAAAGCTATTTTACTGAAAGATGTAAACGAAATGATTGAACTGGTGAATCAATATGCAGCCGAGCATTTGATCATCAGTTGTAAGGGTGAAGACAATATTGGAGAAAAAATCATCAATGCAGGTTCTGTTTTCCTTGGCAATTATTCACCTGAAAGTGTGGGTGACTATGCCAGCGGAACCAATCACACGTTACCAACTAATGGCTATGCAAAAGCATACAGCGGTGTAAGTGTTGACAGTTTTGTAAAGAAGATCACTTATCAAAAATTAACAGAAGAAGGTTTAAAAAATATTAGCAAAGCAGTTGAGCTTATGGCTGAAGCAGAAGGATTGGAAGCACATGCAGAAGCGGTGAGGAAAAGAATGCAGACGATAGAATATAGAAGTTAGAATATAGAATTGAGAATAAAAACAAGTTATACTCTATATGGCCACAAAGAAATTTCAGGAATTAATTGTTTGGCAAAAGGCACACCAGTTTGTCTTAACAATCTATAAATACACAGAATCTTTTCCAAAATCTGAGACCTATGGTTTAAGCTCTCAATTCAAACGGGCTGCAGTTTCAATTGCTGCAAATATTGCAGAAGGATACAAAAAGAAAGGGCGAGCAGATAAGGCCCGGTTTTTTAATATAGCTCAAGGATCATTAGAAGAATGTCAATATTATCTAATTCTTGCCGCTGATCTCGGCTTTGGTGATGTTACCGAAAAGCAAGCACTACTTGATGAGGTTTCAAAAATGTTAGAATCTTACATGGGCAAAATTCTATCTACTAACTCCTAAATTCTATCTTCTTTATATGTTCGATTTAAACAACTTACTGAGAGCAAACATTAAGACGCTGACCCCCTACTCTTCTGCCCGTGATGAATTTCATGGCGAAGCAAAGATCTTTTTGGATGCAAATGAAAACAGCATCGGCTCTCCGTTGTTAAAATGGTATAATCGTTATCCCGATCCTTATCAGCATCAAATCAAAGAAAAATTATCTTCCATTAAAGGCGTATCAGCAAAACAAATATTCATTGGTAATGGAAGTGATGAGTGTATTGATCTCCTTTACCGTGCATTTTGCAATCCAGGAAAAGACAATGTGATCATTTGTCCTCCAACATATGGCATTTATGAAGTGAGTGCCAATATAAATGATGTTGAATTACGCAAAGCACCGTTGCTTGAAACTTTTCAACTTGACCTGTTGCATATGGAAACACTGGTAGATGAAAACACCAAGCTCATTTGGATCTGTTCACCCAACAACCCCACCGGTAACAGCATGAACAGGGATGATATTGAAATGGTATTAAATAATTTTGATGGGCTGGTGATTGTGGATGAAGCCTATATCAACTTTGCAAGGCAAAAGTCCTGCATCTCATTGTTAAGTGAGTATCCGAATCTTGTAGTGATGCAAACACTCAGCAAAGCATGGGGCCTGGCTGGTTTGCGTTTGGGGATGTCCTTTGCAAGCGAAGAAATTATGACCATTTACAATAAGATCAAACCACCTTATAATATCAGTGAAGCAGTGCAGGAACTGGTGATCAAAGCATTAGAAAATGTAGAAGATGTGAATGCCATGATACAGGAACTGGTGAATGAACGTAAACGATTGGAAGAAGCATTAGCAGGGATTGCTATAGTAGAAAAAATCTATCCATCAGATGCAAACTTTTTATTAGTGAAAGTGTTGGATGCAAAAGCTATCTATACATGGTTATTGTCTAATGAAATTGTAGTAAGGGACCGCAGCAAAGTGATTCTCTGCGAAGGTTGTTTGCGTATTACTGTAGGAACGGCAAAAGAAAATGATGAATTACTGAACGTATTGCAACAGTTTATTGTTTAGTATTTTACCAGATATTAAATCATAGGGGTTAAAACCCATTTGCTTTTTTTGCATTACCCCGTCTTAAGACAGGTATAATTGTAAAAGTTTGTAACCGGGTTTCAGCCCATATATCTACACTTAAAATGACCATTAACTATTAACTTTAAAGACTCAAATCAAATTCATATGAGAAGGATTATTACATCAGTTGTTTTACTAATCGCAGTAACGTTTACCGCTTGTGCCAACGATTCAACAAAAAATAAACAAACAGCCATAGCAGGTGGATTAAAACTCCCTCCCGGTTTTAAAGCAACCATTGTTGCTGATAAATTAGGAAAGGCAAGACATCTTGTTGTTAACAGCAATGGCGACATCTATGTAAAGCTGGAACGTTTAAAAGATGGCAAAGGCATTCTTCGCTTAAGAGATACCAATGGCGATGGCGTAGCAGATGAAACCTTTGCATTTGCTAATTATGCAGGCACCGGTATCGCCATCAAAAATGGCTACCTGTATTCATCTTCCAACTCTGAAGTGTATCGTTACAAATTCAACGCAAAAAATGAAATCGAAAATCCCGACAATCCGGATGTGATTATAAAAGGATTGGTTGATAAACGGCAGCATGCATCCAAGTCGCTTGTGCTGGATGATAAAGGAAATATTTATGTAACCATTGGAGCACCTTCCAATGCTTGCCAGGAAACGGATCGTACAGCAGGTTCACCCGGACAAACACCTTGTCCTATTTTAGAAACAGCGGGTGGTGTTTGGTTGTTCAGAGCAGATAAACTCAATCAATCCTATGCAGAAGGTATTCGTTATGTAACCGGTTTACGCAATGTGGTTGGTCTTGATTGGAATTCTTCCATGAATGAATTATATGTTACACAGCATGGAAGGGATCAACTGAATCAATTGCACCCAACACAATACAGTGTTGAGCAAAGTGCAGAGTTACCTGCAGAAGAATTCTTCCTGGCAAAAAAAGGAATGGACTTCGGCTGGCCTTATTGCTATTATGATCCCGTCCAAAAGAAAAAAGTATTGGGTCCGGAATATGGAGGCGATGGTAAAACAGAAGGCCAATGTGGCACAAAAGAAAAACCATTGTATGCTTTTCCTGCACATTGGGCACCCAATGCATTGTTGTTTTATACAGGAACAACGTTTGGCGAGAAATATAAGAATGGGGCTTTCATTGCATTTCATGGAAGTTGGAACAGGGCACCATTAAAACAGGGAGGATACAATGTGGTATTTGTTCCAATGAAAGATGGCAAACCAAGTGGTGAGCATGAAATTTTTGCCGATGATTTTGCAGGTGGGGACGAATTCCTCACTCCAGCCAAAGCACAACATCGTCCATGCGGATTAGCAATGGGCACTGATGGTTCCATGTATATTTCTGACGACCAGGGTGGCACCATCTGGAAAATAACATACACCGGAGAAAAATAAATTGATGAAGAAAAATTTAATTGTTTTGTTGATTGCTGTAATTGCATTTTCCTTCAGCACACAACAACAGGATATCAAAGCATCCATTCAACGTGGAAAAAAAGTGTATGAGAGTACCTGTTTAGCCTGTCACCAACCGGATGGTGCAGGTGTGCCACGAATGAATCCTCCTTTGATCAAAACAAAATATGTGTTGGGCGATAAAGCAAAACTCATCCGCACAATACTCATGGGCCTGGATGAAGAGATGGAAATAAATGGCGAAGTGTATTACAATCCTATGCCTTCCCAACCACATCTGAAAGACCAGGAAGTGGCTGATGTATTAACTTATATCCGCAACAGCTTTGGCAACAAAGCAAGTATGGTAACAACAGGAGAAGTAAAAGCCGTAAGAGCAAAAATTAAAAAATAAATATGAAGCGAGTTTTATTTATAGACCGTGATGGCACATTGATCAACGAAGCTCCTCCCACCTATCAATTGGATTCATTTGATAAACTTAGTTTTTACCCCGATGTATTTTTTTATCTCCGCAAAATTGCTGCTGAACTGGATTACGAACTGGTGATGCCTACCAACCAGGATGGTTTAGGTACAAGCATTTTTCCTGAAGATACTTTCTGGCCTTTACACAATTTTGTAATCAAAAGTTTTGAAGGTGAAGGCGTTCATTTTTCTGAAGTGCTGATTGATAAAACATTTCCGCATCAACAGGCTCCTACCAGGAAGCCTGGCGTTGGCATGTTTACTAAATACATCAACAATCCCGATTATGATCTTGCCCATTCATTTGTGATTGGGGATCGTATTACTGATATTCAATTGGCAAAAAATCTTGGTTGCAAAGGCATCTGGATGAACAACGATCCAACGCTTGGTGCTGCTGAAATAAAAGACCAAGTGGAAGAACTTCGCCAATCAACCATTGTACTGGAAACACCTCATTGGAAAGAGATTTATGAATTCCTGAAACTGGGTTTGCGTAAAGTGGTACATGAACGCAATACCAATGAAACAAAAATAAAAGTAGAACTGAATTTAGATGGAAGCGGAAAAGCATCCATCAATACGGGCCTTGGTTTTTTTGATCATATGCTCGATCAGATTGCACGTCATGGTAAAATGGATCTCCACATTACTACGAATGGCGATCTGCATATTGATGAACACCACAGCATTGAAGATACCGGCATTGCATTGGGCGAAGCATTTGCCCTGGCCTTAGCAGATAAGCGTGGTATGGAGCGTTATGGTTTTGCGTTGCCGATGGATGAAGCCGAAGCGAAAGTGCTTATTGATTTTGGCGGACGTAATTGGATTGTTTGGAATGCTACGTTTAAACGGGAGAAGATTGGTGAAATGCCTACTGAAATGTTTTTTCATTTCTTTAAATCGTTCAGCGATGCAGCAAAATGCAATCTCAATATTGAATGCCATGGCGATAATGAACATCATAAAATTGAAGCCATCTTTAAAGCCTTTGCCAAAGCCATTCGCATGGCGGTAAAGAGAGATCCGCTGAGTAATTATTTGCCTTCTACTAAGGGAGTGTTGTAATTGTCTGAACTGGGATTTGCGGGATTGATGGGATTTTCAGGATGGCCGTCATTGCGAGCCTTTTGTTTGACGAAGTAATCTGTCGCCTTAATTGTTAACGTTTCCGAAAAATAACTAACAATATTTCTACTCAAACCTCAACGCCTTCACAGGACTAATCTTTCTCACCAGCAAAGAAGGAATCAACAAAATTAAAAAGCTGATCACAAAGGTGAGCACATTGATCAGTACCACCTGCCACCAGATGACCCTGATGGGTGCTGCAGCAACATAATAGGCCGCTTCATCTAATTTAATAAAGTTCGTAGCTTGCTGCAGCCAGCAAATACCCAATCCGAGTAAAGTACCAAGCACCATCCCCGCAAGGGCAATGATCAATGCCTGGTTCCAGAAAATGATCTGTATCTGCGAATCAGCAGCACCGGTTGCTTTGAGTAAGCCAATCATTTTAGATCGTTCTAATACCAATATGATGAGGCAGGAAATTAAATTGATGACAGCAACAATACACATCACAATTAAAATAACTTTTTTGTTGATGTTCTGTAACTCCAGCCAATCAAAAATATTGGGATAAATCTCCCGCAAGGGTGTACTGAACCATTGAACAGGAATCTGATCGAGCAATTCAATATTTGTTTGATAATCTTTGCGGTAATCAAACAAGGTTAATTCATAACCGCCGATCTGTGTCGGAGTCCAGCCATTTAGTTTACGGATAAGATGAATATCAACAATGGCAAATGTTTTATCATATTCTTCAATCCCTGTTTTATAAATGCCACTCACCGTAACAGGTCGTACTCTTGGAGCCGTACTGTTATTGTCAATAAAATAGATCAGGATCTTATCCCCCACTTTGGCATTGATTTGCCGGGAGGTGTATTGTGAAATGAGTACCTGGTTGTTTTGCAAACTGTCATCAAAGGCAATCCATTTACCTTCTGTAAGGAATTGGGCCAATCGCTGAATGGAAAAATTTTTCTCCACTCCTTTCAACAGCACTCCTTCAATCGTTTCTTTTGTTTTTAACATGGCCGATTTAGTAGCAAATGCATCAACATATTTTACAGCTTTGTTCGAATGCAGGATGTTCAACACAGAATCGTTTTTCTCCACCGGTAATTCTTCAGCCAGTCCGGATGTGGATGATTGTTGCTGCTGCACACGCAAATGACCCCAGAAGCTAAACACTTTGCTGCTCACTGTAAATTGAAACCCTTCCACAAAAGCAAACGCAAGAATCATCACCGCCACACTGATAGCTGTTGCGGCAGCCGACAAACGGATGATGAAACGTGAAAAAGATTGGTTCTTTTGAAAAACCAAACGACGGGCTATAAAGGAAGCTACGTTCAAACCAATTAACTTTGAGTTGCTGTAAAACTAATGGTTTCCCACCTATTTCGTTAAACAGCTGCCCTGAAGCAACCGTTTATTTACAAAATCAATCTGTTTGGTAATTCTTATGCACAAATACCTTCAACCGCAAAATTCAATGAAGAAAATATTGTTGAAAACAATCTTTATTGTTTACTGCTGTGTAATACTTGTTGCAAACAGTTATGCACAGGAACCTGATAAGATTTACCGAACCAATATCCATTCTGTAAAACTGCATGTACAGGGCGATCAACTGGCCTACCCCATTATACGGCTTAACAGTGGCGATCAGTTGGAACTGCATTTTGATGACATGGATGCCGATGTAAAATATTATTCTTACACATTTGTTCTATGCAATGCTGATTGGACAGCAGCACTGGTGAGCCAATTCGATTATATGAAAGGCTTTTCAAATGTGCGTATCAATACTTATCGCAACTCTTCCATTGCGTTAACACGCTACACGCATTACATGAGTACCTTGCCCGATAAAAATACGGCGCCAACAAAAAGCGGCAACTACATGCTGAAAGTTTTTTTAAATGGTGATACTTCACAGGTTGCTTTTACTAAACGTTTTTTAGTGATTGATGTAAAAGTAAATGCTGCTGCAACGGTGGTACAACCCTTCAACCCTACTTATTTTAAAACGCATCAGAAACTGCAGTTCAATGTAAATGTGCAGAACATTAAACCAACAAATATATTTCAACAGATCAAGGTGGTGATATTGCAGAACAACCGATGGGATAATTGCATCCGTAACCTGCAACCAACTTTTATCCGGCAAAATATTTTAGAATATAATACGGAGAATGATGGATTGTTTGCAGCGCAGAAAGAATGGCGCTGGGTAAACCTAACCAGTTTTCGTTTGCAAACCGACCGTATAGAAAAAGCAGATTATACTGCTACAGGACAAACGGTTTATGTAAAACCAGAAGGCGAACGAAATTCATTGCGCTATATGTATTATCGTGATGCCAACGGCATGTATGAGTTAACCAATCTTGAGCAGAATAATCCTTACTGGCAAGGCGACTACGCAACGGTTTGGTTCAGGTATTTTACAGCCAATCAACAGGCATTACCCGATAAAGACATTTATCTCTATGGCGAATTAACCAATTATGAATTCAACGAAGCCAACCGTATGATCTTTAATGCAAAAACAAACATGTATGAAAACAAACAATTGCTCAAACAGGGTTTGTATGATTATATCTATGTAACAAGAGATAAAAAAACACAAAAGATCACTACAGATATGACCGAAGGCAATTGGTGGGAAACGGAAAACACATACACCATTCTTATCTACTATCGTTCATTAGGCGGACGTACCGATGAACTGATTGGTATTACACAGGTAAACTCACTTGCCAACAGACCAAACTTTAATAACAGGAATTGATACAAATGGAAAATGCGAAGTGAAAAATCAAAAATACATTCACTCAAATTTTCAACTTTCAATTTTCCACTTTCCTTTTTTCCCTCATTCCCTTATCTTTGCGGCGGCAGGTCTTGCACGACCAGCTCCTGCTGAACTCCCCCAGGGTGGGAACGCAGCAAGGGTAAGCGGTTGTAGCGGTGCGATGTAAGTAACCTGCCATTTTTTTTCTCTTTTGAAGATGACCCTGACAAACTGATTATTCTTTCATCTTCAAAAAAATTAAACTCCTGCAATGAAATTTTTTATTGACACAGCCAATCTGGCGCAAATCAAAGAAGCAAACGAATTAGGAATCCTCGATGGTGTAACCACTAATCCATCGTTAATGGCAAGGGAAGGTATCAAAGGCCAGGAAGCAGTGTTTCAACACTACAAAACCATTTGTGAAATGGTGGATGGCGATATCAGTGCCGAAGTGATCAGCACCGATTTTGCTGGTATTGTAGCAGAAGGTAAAGTGCTGGCTGCATTACATCCAAACATTGTAGTAAAAGTGCCCATGATCAAAGACGGTATTAAAGCTTTGAAATGGTTTACCGATAATGGCATTAAAACAAACTGCACATTGGTGTTCAGCGCAGGGCAAGCAATTCTTGCTGCAAAAGCAGGTGCAACTTATGTTTCTCCTTTTATTGGCCGAATTGATGATGGCGGTTGGGATGGAATGGAACTCATTGGACAGATGAGTAATATTTATTCTATGCAGGGTTATGAAACACAGATCCTCGCAGCTTCTATACGTACACCTTTACATATTATCCAGGCAGCTGAATTAGGTGCTGATGTTTGTACCTGTCCGCTGGAGTCTATTCTTGGTTTATTAAAGCATCCTTTAACGGATATTGGTTTGGCGAAGTTTTTAGAAGATGCTAAGAAATTTCAATAAATAATTAATCGTTGATATTTGAAAAGCTGTTGAATGATGTTCAACAGCTTTTTTATTTTTATGTAATTGAATTTATTAGCTTACTCTTTCATCCTCTTAGCTCCTGTGTTTTACTTTGCGCCTTTGCGTCTTAGCGGTTATTCATTTCACATCCACCAAAAAACTTCCCAAGTCAACCATCTCTCCTTCACCCATTTTAAATTGCTCCAGGTCTTCGAGGCTTAGTTCCTCCAGTACTTTTGTTGTATAAACGGGTTTGCCATTTTGCATGATGATAAAATAAAAATCAGGGCGGGTCTCTTTAAAAGCACTGTCATTTACAAATGAATCATGGGCAAAGGCAATACGCACATGACCTTCCGCATCCAACCTGCTTTCACCTAAAAAATCATCATCTGCAATATCACGGTCATACAGACGAACAGTATAATCATCGCCTGATAGCGCTTTGTCTGCGCCCTTTTCAATAAAGCGGGCAGTAACAATCAGGTCGGGTTCTTTATTCAGCATAAAATCAGTCATGGCTCACAAATTTTCAGTGATCAAAATCTTTTTGAGATAACATCACTGTTTTTTTTCTAAGTTTATATATCCAAAACAACAATGAAATCATCTCTCTATAAATATACTTGGTTTTTATCAATACAAATTCTGTTTCTTTCTTGTCTTTTTTCCTGTAATAATAAACAGGTTCCATCCACCTTACCTGGTCCGGCATCATCTAACAACACTCCGCAAATTTTATTTATAACACTGGAAGCCGTTAAAGACAGTTCAAGTAATCTTTTACAAATAAAGCTCATTCAAAAAATAGTAGTAAAAGGAACATTGAAAGCCGGCAATAATATCCTTGCTAACACAGAGCCCAATAACTGGACAATCAGTTTACTAAACGAACAGGATCAATTGTTGAGCAGTATCATCATTGCCAATCCGTTGATACGGGAATTAGAATACACTGATGAAGCCGGGCAATTCAAACGGAAAACCATACAACTTACGAGAGCAGAGATTCCGCTACGTTTCAATTATAACGCAGGCATTAAAAAAATCAAAGTAGATGAAAACGGGAATAATCAATCAATAAAAACCTTGTTTCAATCAGCACTTACCTTAATCAATCAGTAATATGAAAAAAATCTACATACTATTGCTGTCATTGTTCCTTTATCATTCCGGCATTGCACAGGTTTTTCCTGTTGATACAATAATTAAAACCGGGCCATTGGATAAACGCCTCAACCTCGTCTATCTGGCAGATGGATATCTTGCTTCAGAACAAGCAAAATTTATTACGGATGTAGTAGCCATGAATGATAAATTATTCAATACCGTTCCTTTTAAGGAATATAAAAACTATTTCAATGTATTTGCGGTTAAAGTGGTTTCAAATGAAAGTGGTATAAAGCATCCGAATACTGCACCTGATTGTCCGGGAATTGGAACGCACCCTGTTTCCAATCCTGCAAATTATTTTGGAACCACCTTCGACTTTGGTAATATTCATCGGCTGGTGGTGCCGGGAAATTTTGCCTTGATCAATTCGGTACTTGTTGCCAATTTTCCTGAATATGACCAAGTGCTGATGGTGGGCAATACTTCTTTCTATGGAGGTTCCGGAGGTGCCGTTGCTACCAGCACCACCCATAGCAATGCTGCTGAAATTATGATTCATGAAATTGGACATTCCTTTGCAGGATTGGCTGATGAATATTGGGCAGGCAGTCAATATGCTGCTGAAAAACCAAACATGACAGCGCAGAGTAACCCAGCTTTGGTGAAATGGAAAAACTGGATCGGGACACCGGGTATTGGTGTCTTTCAACATACAGGCGGTCCCGGTTGGTACAAACCAACAACCGGCAGTACTTGTAAAATGGAAGCGTTAGGTCCGGCTTTTTGCAGTGTATGTAAAGAAGCATTGACTGAAAGAATTCACACACTCATCTCCCCCGTTGATTCTTATTTCCCTTCCAATGCGGGCACACTCAATGTTTATGGAACTAGTGGCTTTAAACTTAATTTACTTCAACCTATCCCGAATACGTTGAAACGAACATGGAACATGGATGGCAACCCCCAGATCTATAATGTAGATACATTTACTGTTTTAAGTGGAAGTGTGCCCAACGGCAATCATACGGTATTGGCAACCGTATTAGATACAACATTTTTAACAAGAGCTGATAATCATATCAGTTTACATACGTATAACATCACCTGGAATTTAAGTGTTGCAACAGGCATCTCTGAACCCGATGTATTTAAAGCCAGTTTGCAGATTTTTCCCAACCCGTTTATAGAAAGCCTGGTTGTACAATATCAATTAGAAAAAAGATCGGATGTAAGTATC
>JBKJNM010000019.1:0-22989 GCA_046593655.1 Lacibacter sp.
GCCGTACTGTTTTGATAATGAATGATTGTTTTATTTTAACAAAAATTGTCGTGTCCAATGTAAGATAGCTTTCTTACAGTCGTCAGAATAAGGAATTATTTTAAACGAACCGTTGTAACATAAAGAAGAGATCTTAAAACCATGATTAGCTCCTTTAATAACTAAAGTATCAAAATTGTAAGGAAGACCATCTGGGAAAACGTTGGTTAATTCCTTTACACACCAAGCCGGATAAACAAGCGCGTCATTTTCAGCAAACATTAGTAAAATTGGTTTATTAATTTTTTTCAAGTAACTACCCGGTTCAAATCTTTTGATTACTGAAAGCTGCTTCCAGTTTTCCTTAAAAGGGAATAATGATGTAAAAAATATATCCCGGTTTACACTTTTTTCAGCTTTGCGGTTTGCTTTGATACTATCCAGGTTTTCAGCACAAATAATTTTAGCCTGGTAATCATTAATTAATTGTTTTTTTACGCTAAAGGTGGGCCCGGCCATTGATATTCCACCAACAAATGTTTCAGGATATTTAGCTAAGCATATTTGTACAATCCACCCACCCTGGCTGTGTCCAGCAACGGCTATTTTATTTGTGTCAATAGTGGAAAGTGTTTTTAAATAATCGGCTGCTGCCTTTACATCGGCTGCACGTTCTTCAAAGCTTGTAGTAAACCATTTGCCTTCCGATTGGCCGATACCTCTTTTGTCGAAGTATAAAAGAGCAACACTGTCCAGCGGTAAATTCTGGTCAAACAGGGAGTCGAGAAATTTAGTATAGTTTGTTGCATACGACGATAATGCTGAGCCAACAATAAAAATAATAACAGGAAATTTTCTACCGGGGGTTTTAGGTACTAACAGGTTTCCTTTTAATGTGTATTGGCCACTTTTAAAAGAAACGGGTATTCCTTTTCCATAAGATGTGGTATCCAGGCCAGATAATTTTGTTTTGGAAGAAAAAATTTCGTTATGCGTAAAATTAGCATAGAGTGATAAAGCCAATATGATAAGAATACTTGTACTTAGAATTTTTTTTATCATTTTCATTAAGGGAGAGTCAAATGTGTGATGAAGTAATTATAGTTATTTGTTTGCGCCTGAGGTGAAGGGTTAATGCAGGTGGGATTTATTAACCTTCAGCTCCACTTGCAGGAAACTTTTGTTGTTCGTAAGCTTTCCTGCTTTTAGAAATTTTTAAAATTCATCGAGCGAATAATCAAAAGATATTTGAAGTATTGTACATGCCTTATAAAGAATTTGGATGTTTACAAACTCGCCAATATTCCAATATCAATTTCAATGTATTTTTAATTTCCTGATAACTATTCTCTTTTTTAAAATATCCCTGGACGGTCATGTTTAAATATGCATCGTTTACATATCTTGGGTCTGCCGAAGTACTGTAAAAAATAAAGGGAATGCTTTTCTTTTTTAGTTCTTCGTGTTCATCCAATTGTTTTTTGAATTCTATTCCACTTTGTCCAGGTAAATTAACGTCACTTATGATAAGAAACGGCGGTTCTGTTAAAGTTTTTAAATACTGAAAAGCGTCCCCGTTGTTTTTGAACCAGACAAGTTTATTAGATATGTTTAATTCTTTTAAAACTTCTTCTAAAAGGTCTTTGTCGTCACGGTCATCTTCAATAATAATAATAGGTCCTTGCATAATATTTTTCTTTTGATTTTCAATTTTGAGGAAATATCCAACTAAGCTTACGCACAAAACAAATATATTGATATTGGATGTTGTAAAATTGAAAATCAATAATATACCCCTTCCTTCATTAAATCATCCAAAATGCAAATGAAATTTACCAATTTCTATCTGCTCAGATGCAGATATCGTTCGGTTGTATTAATTTTTCATACCTCCTGTTCCTAAAAACCCGGAGGTTTGTACTCAATAATCCACCACCTGTTCTTCAATTACCTGTGGCAACTCTCTCCACTCATATTGCTGTGTGCGGAGTTGTGGTTCAAAGCCGGCTTCTTTAATAGCTTCCTGTATTGACTTGTAGGTAAAGCGATGTGGGGCACCCGCTGCACTCACTACATTTTCTTCCAACATAATGCTTCCAAAATCATTGGCACCTCCATGCAAACAAAGCTGTGCAGTTTCTTTACCTACAGTGAGCCAACTTGCCTGTATGTTTTTAATATTGGGCAACATGATACGGCTCATAGCAATCATCCGTACATATTCATCGGCAGTAGTTAAATTATGTACTCCACGTATTTTAGCAAGCAATGTATCTACGTCCTGAAAAGTCCAGGGAATAAATGCAAGAAATCCCTTTGCATCTGCCGGCTTGCGGCTTTGTACTTCACGCAGCTTTACCAAATGTTCAAAACGTTCCTGCAATGTTTCCACATGACCAAACATCATGGTGGCTGAAGTAGTGATGTTTAACTTATGTGCTTCATGCATAATATCCAACCATTCCTGCGCACCACATTTGCCTTTGCTTATCAAACGACGAACACGATCAATTAAAATTTCAGCACCTGCACCGGGCAAAGAATCCATGCCAGCTTCTTTCAATGCAGTGAGCACTTCTTTATGTGTGCTTTTTGCAAGTTTGGTAATATGTGCCACTTCGGGTGGACCGAGTGTATGTAATTTAATATTGGGATAAAGCGATTTTAATTGTTTGAAAAGCGTTGTATAAAATTCCAAACCCAGTTCCGGATGATGGCCGCCTTGTAACAGCAATTGATCGCCTCCCCATTTAATGGTCTCTTCAATTTTCTTTTTATAAGTTTCAATATCTGTGATATATGCTTCGGCATGCCCCGGTATGCGAAAGAAGTTGCAAAACTTGCAATTGGCAATACATACATTGGTGGTGTTTACATTGCGATCAATTTGCCAGGTAACTTTTCCGTGTGGTACCTGTTGCTTGCGTAATTCATCGGCTACAAACATCAACTCGGTGAGTGGTGCATGTTCATAGAGATACATGCCTTCTTCAATGGATAAGAATTCAAACCTGGAAGCTTTTTGATATAGATCATTTAACTGCATAAACTTGATAGTTGTAGAATGATTGCTACGCAGACGCTAAGGCAGAAAGACGTGAATGTATTCTTTGCGTTACTTCGTGCTTTTGTGTCTTTGTGGCCACAAAGGTACAGCCGGATATTTTACGAACCACGGAGCGTTTATCCTATTTCCTTTGTCTAAACAATAACTTTCTGCTAAATTGAATGGTGAAGTTGACCAAAACGATATGCCTGCTGTTGCTCTGTACCCGGTTAATGTCTCAGGAAACAGATTATCCGCCTGCCAAACTCCTTACCAGCTTTAAGTTTGAACAATTAACGGGTGGCATTGTGATCCTGCATGCTACATTGGATAACTTCGGCGATACACTCAATTTTATTTTGGATACGGGAAGCGGAGGTATTTCTCTTGATACACTCACAGCCACCTATTATAAATTAAAACTGGAAGCCACCGACAGAACCGTTCGTGGAATTGGCGGGGTAAAAAAGTTGCATTATTACAAAGGTGGCAGTTTACATTTTAAAGGATTGGATGTAAACAAACTCGACTTTCATATCAACGATTATGAAATATTGAGCGAAGTGTATGGTTTACGTGTTGATGGTATTATCGGCTATTCCTTTTTCAGGCGTTACATCATTGGTCTTGATTACGACAAGCAGATCATTTCAATTTATACACCCGGCAAATACAAGTATCCCAAGGGTGGTACTTTCCTCAAGCCTGCGTTTGGTTCTATTCCTATTACCAGGCATGAAGTAACGGATGAAAAAACATACTTGCTCAACGTTTATTTTGATACGGGTGCCGGCATGTGTATGTTGTTTACAGAGCGGTTTGTTAGTGACAGTAACTTTATCAGCAAAAAAAGAAAAACAGTGAGCACACAGGTAGAAGGGTTGATTGGTAAGATCACCATGCGGCTTACCACCATCAAAAAGATGAAAATTGGTCCATATAAATTTACAAAAGTGCCTGTTCATATTTATGATGATTCGATGAATGTGCTGGGCTATCCTGAGATTGGAGGTTTGATGGGAAGCGATTTGTTGCGCAGGTTTAACCTGGTGATCAATTATCCTGAGCGAATGATTCATCTTATTCCCAATACACATATGAAAGACCCGTTTGATTATTCTTATATAGGAATGAATTATTATTTTATAGATGGTAAGATTGTGATCACTGAAATACAACAGGGGTCACCCGCAGAGAAAGCCGGTTTTATTCCGGGAGATATCATCTTTGGTGTGGAAAATAATTTCAGCAACAGTATTCAGCAATACAAGGCCATGATGCAAAATGCCGGGGAAAAAATAAGGGTACTCATCTTCCGTAACAACCAGCCCCAACTGATTGAGTTAAGAATTGGAAGTATTTTAAAGTAATACAGGCCGTCAACTCTTTTTTACCGAATTTTACAGATCCCTTCTTGGGAGTGCTTGTCCCGCTTTGCGGGAGGTTTGGGGTGGGTTACCCTTTTTTTGTGCGATGAGATAAACAACTAATTATGATCAATTTTGAACGGTTTGTTCTTTCTAATGGGTTAAAAATTCTGATACATAAAGATGCAGCAACACCGATGGCTGTTGTAAATGTGTTGTATGATGTGGGAGCAAGGGATGAAGATGAAAACCGAACCGGCTTTGCTCATTTGTTTGAGCACCTCATGTTTGGTGGCTCCATCCATGTTCCTGATTTTGATGAACCGCTTCAATTGGCCGGAGGAGAAAATAACGCCTATACCACCAACGACCTCACCAATTATTATTGTCAACTTCCTGCTGAAAATTTAGAAACGGCCTTCTGGTTAGAAAGCGACCGCATGCTAAGCCTTGCCTTTGATGAAAAGAGTTTGGATGTGCAACGCAAAGTGGTAACGGAAGAATTTAAAGAACACTATCTCAATAAACCTTATGGTGATGTGTGGCATAAAATAAGGGAGATGGCGTATAAAAGGCATCCCTACAAATGGATGACGATTGGTAAAGAATTAAAACATATTGAAGAAGCACAACTACAGGATGTAAAAAACTTTTTCTTTAAACATTATACACCTGCCAATGCTATATTGGTTGTTGCAGGGAACGTGGAAACAGATAAAGTGATGCAACTGGCTGAGAAGTGGTTTGGTCCCATCCCGGCAGGTGAAAAATACAATCGTCAGTTACCACAGGAACCAAAGCAAACAGAACCGAGAAGAATGGAAGTAACTGCTGATGTTCCATTAGATGCGTTTTTTAAAACCTGGCATATGGCTTCAAGGTTGGAGCGTGGATATTATGTTACAGATCTCATCACCGATATTTTAGGTGGTGGTTCCAGCAGCCGTTTATTTCAATCATTGGTGAAAGAAAAGAAACTCTTCAGCAGCCTGGATTGTTCTCATTTCGGCAGTATAGATAATGGAATACTTGCTATTGAAGGACGACTTGTAAAGGGCGTACGTATTGAAGTTGCAGAACAAGCCGTGAATGAAGAAGTGGAAAAGATGAAAACACAACTGGTTGATGAAAAAGAATTACAGAAAGTGATCAATAAAACAGAAAGCACCATGTTGTTTGAAGACATGGCGGTTATGAGCCGTGCCAACAGTTTAGCTTTTTATGAATTGTTGGGCGATGCTCAACTGATGAATACGGAGTTGGGGATCTATCAAAGTATTACTGCAGAGGAATTGATGGAAGAAAGTAAAAAGATCTTTGATGAAAACAACAGCAGTACCTTGTATTACCTGGCCAAACAAGAAGTTACGGTTGCTCAGATGGCGACTGCCTGATGAGCAAAACCTTTGTATTGTTTTGCTGAACCACCGTATCATAACTGTATAATAAGGGAGGTAGTTTTGAGTTGTTGAGATAGGTGATAATGAGATCATATTTTTTATGCTGATCAAATAAAGCAAATCGCCGACTGCTTTTCCGGCTGTTATAAATGGATACCTCCAGTTTATTCTTAATAGAATAATAGTCGATCATCGTTTTAAAATAAGGGATATCGGTATATACTTCACGTACGTTGTTTTCAATCATCAAGCGTTCACATTTTTTAGCCACCTTGTTATAACCCACAGCAACACTGCTGCTGTTTTTATAATGGAAACCTATGAATGTGCCACCGGTAACCATTAAGAGAGGAATGGCAACAAGCAAAAAAGGATGAATACCTTTTCTTTTAATCACCTCACTCACTACCGCAGTAAACAGCAAAGCAGCCACAACAGAAAAATGAATCCATGGTTTGGCGGGAAACAGTTGACTGAATACAAAAAATACAACCAGCGATAAAACAAGCTGCAACCCTACAAACAGAACAATTGCCCTGCAGGAAGAACGTTTGTTGAACAAAAGAATAACAGAACCAATGAAGAGGAAAAAACCTGTTAGTAAAGCAAGCGGAACGGATGCTGATAAAAAAGTTTGCCCTAATACCGAATATGTAGCTTGAAATGATTGGGCCATAGTGCTTCTTTCGTAAGCAGGATTCAGGTAGGGTTTTAGTAATTCCCATTTTACAGAAATCAAAACAGGTATGTACAGCAGCATTGTGCCGAGTGCAGTTATTGATGCTGCTTTAAGTAACTTAAAGAAGTCACGGATTCTTTTTTGAAACAATAGATATAACAAAGCAAATAACAGCAACCCGGCAAAAGCATATAAAAATGAAGGGATCGTATAAAATCCTGCTATTGAACAAACCGTCAATAAATAATAGAACCTTTTTCTGTTGTCGTTTGAAATTGCAATTTGAAAAATAGCATATAGTGCCCCGATATAACAAAACAGCAACAGCAAATAACCTCTTGCTAAAAAAGAATACAAAATAACCGGGTAAGAAGCAATGAAAAAACCCAACCCAATCAAAGCAGCCTCTTCAGTAAAGTGCTTTTTCAAGAACGCATACAAAAGGAACAAACACAAAAAGCCGATTGGTATCAAAGGAAGTCTTAACAGGTAAACAGGATCACCGGGCAATAGAGTTGTAATAGACGTAATGATGGAAAAAAGAATATGGTTATTCGGTAAAGGATAAAAGGTTGCGGACACTAAAGGTCCTTGCGAACTAAAAAGCATATAGGTATCAGCTTCATCAAAATCTATTGGATAATAGATGATCGAAATAATACTTCGCACAACATAAAAACCAACCAGTAAAAAGAATAGTATCCTGTGCAACTTACCGGATGGAAGAATATTTTTTGCAAAACCAATCATGATCAATTGAAGCTGTTCAAGCATGTTTTGTGAGCGGATCATCAGCCATTCTCTTTTTTTGTAGGCCCAAAAAAGCATAAACAACAGCCCCGATGAAAAAAGCACTGCAATAATCCGCAGCAGCTTAAATTGCTGTTGAGTGAAAAAGGAAGAAGCCGTTTGTTGTAAATGCGGTTTGTGCATACCAGTTAAAAACCAGTTGATAAACTCCGTATAACTTTTTGAATAAAGAAGATACAGTGCTGTTAGCGAAAGGCTCAGCAAAGCAGCCACTGCAAGGCCCAGGAAAAACATGCTTTTGATTCGGGGCATTTCAACTAATTTAAACGTCTTCTTGTAAAGTAATTACCTTCGCTCTCCACAATTATAATGAATGTTAAATAGAATACAAGCTCCAATTATAAAAGATGCAACTGAGTTCGATTTAAAACTCAAACCCTATGAAAAGTATATGCTGGATAATGGCGTGGAAGTGTATGCTGTAAATGCAGGTACACAGGAAGTGATGACTGTTGAATTGGTGTTCAAAGCAGGGAACTGGTACGAACAGCAGAATAATGTTGCAGCTGCTACCAACTATTTGATCAAGAACGGAACAACCAATAAAACAGCCTTTCAGCTCAATGAACATTTTGATTATTATGGGTCGCACCTGAGCCGTGGATGTTATAATGAAACCTCAACAATTATCCTGCATTGTATCAACCGTCATTTAGGAACACACCTGCCGGTTATATCAGAAATGATCACTGATTCCATTTATCCGCAGCATGAACTGGATATTTTTAAACAGAACATGCAGCAACGTTTAATGGTGAACCTGAAGAAATGTGATTTTGTTGCCGGCCGGTTGATTGAAGAATATTTGTTTGGTAAACAACACCCGTATGGTGTGTACAGCAACAAAGAAGATTATGATGCTTTAGAGCAACAACAATTGCTGGGGTATTACAAACAATATTATACCCATGGCCATTGCAGCATTTTTGCCGGAGGGTTATTGCCGGATAATTTCGAACAGTTATTGAATGAAACCATTGGTCAGTTACCATTGAATCAAGCTACACTTCCAACAATTCTTCATCCGGTTCTTCCTGCAGTTGAAAGAAAATACCGCATCAGCAATGATGCAAATGGTGTGCAGGGAGCTGTCAGGCTGGCTAGAGCTTTTCCCAATCGCCATCATCCCGATTTTCAAGGCGTACAAGTGTTGAATACTTTGTTTGGTGGATTTTTTGGTTCAAGACTCATGAGTAATATCCGTGAAGACAAAGGATATACCTACGGCATTCACAGTTATATCCTCAATCATATTTCAACAACGGCATGGATGGTGAGCACAGAAGCAGGAAAGGATGTATGTGAAGCAACCATCAATGAAGTGTATAACGAAATGAAAGATATGCGTGAAGAACTGGTGGATGAAGAAGAATTGCAGTTGGTAAAGAATTACCTCATCGGAACGATACTAGGCGACCTCGATGGCCCCTTCCATATTATTGGCCGCTGGAAAAATTTAATTCTGAATGGGCTGGATGAAAATTATTTTTACAGTTCTGTCAACACCATTAAAAAAATATCAGCAAAGGAATTGCAGGAGTTAGCCAATAAATATTTACAACCGCAAGAGTTTTACGAGCTGGTAGTAGTATAGCTAAATAGTAAGCAGCATCAACAAAAGCATCTTCGTTTTATTGAGATGCTTTTCTTTTTTTGCGCATATGGTACATCGGAATTACTTTTGCCGCCGGAAAATAAATAGTAACTACTCCTCTTTTTTCAATGATTAATGCTTAAATTTCATATAGGAATTAGCTGTTTCCCAGCTCTGTGAAACTCCTTACCCGGCCTGCCCTATATTTACATTGTTGTTCCGTTCCCTTTTTATTTTACTAACTAAAACAAATGCATATGCGTAAGAAAATCTTCTACATGTTATTATTATTTCTGCCCCTCTTTTCAGCGGCACAAAAAATTATTACAGGTACTGTAAAAGACGAGAAAACAAAACAGCCATTGCAAGGAGCATCCGTTGTAGTAAAAGGAGGTTCGGGTGGTACAACCACAAATGCAACCGGGGAATTTTCGTTGTCTGTTCCGGCCCAGGCAAAAACGATCATCATTAGTTATGTAGGTTATGAAAGCAAAGACATTGCTATTGCATCTGTAACATCAGGTCTTGAAATTTCGCTGGTACCAACAGAACAGTTAACAGACATTGTTGTGGTTGGTAGCCGTAATCTTAGCAGAACAAGAACTGAAACACCTGTTGCCGTTGATATTATCCCCATCACACAAATTGTTAACCAGGTAGGACAGGTTGATTTGAACCAGATCCTTACTTATATAGCGCCATCGTTTCAAAGCAGCAGGCAAACGGTTGCCGATGGAACAGACCACGTTGATCCTGCACAGCTAAGAGGATTGGGTACAGATCAGATACTTGTTTTGATCAATGGTAAACGACGTCATCAAAGCGCATTGGTAAATGTGAATGGTACTGTAAACCGCGGACAGGTTGGAACCGATCTTAGTGCTATTCCTGTTACTGCCATTGAACGTGTAGAAGTTTTGCGTGATGGTGCCGCTGCACAATACGGAAGTGATGCCATTGCCGGTGTAATCAATATTGTACTCAAAAAAAATACCGGCGTTTTGGGCGGTAGTGTTTCTTATGGGAAGAACATCACTGCTTATCCAAAAGATTATGCATTGTATAAAATTACAAACAGAGGAGAAGCTCCGGAGCAAAAGGTAAATGATGGTGGCACATTCCAGGCCGGTTTAAATTATGGTTTTGGATTTAAAAATAAGGGTTACATGAATTTCAGTGGTGAGTATACCCGGCGTGATTTTAGTAACCGCACCGGTACATACACCGGGCAAATCTATCCTTCAGTGGGCGGACAAGTAAAAGACGATAGCATCATGGCAGCAAGAGGCACCAACCGAAATACATTTGATATGCGTATTGGTAATTCAAAAATTACAGGCGGTGCTTTAATGGTTAACAGCCAGTTTCCATTAGGTGGTGGATGGAATTTAAATGTATTTGGCGGATATAATAAAAAGAATGGTGAAGCTGCAGGGTTTTATCGTTATCCAAATTCAATCTTCAGCGGAGCTGGTTCAACATACAGAGGGGAAGCATTAGAACGTTACCCTAATGGATTCTTACCGCTCATTCAAACCAACATCCAGGACTATTCCATCTCTGCAGCATTTGAAGGAAAAGTGGGCGAATGGAATGCAAGCTTCAGTGAAACATTTGGTGTAAATACATTTGGATTTACCATTGATAATTCACTAAACTATTCTCAGTTTGCCGTGCAAACACCAACCAATGCACAAATAACATTTAATGCAGGTGAATTGAAGTTTCAGCAAATTACTTCTAACATCGATTTCAGCAGGAATTTTAAAGTACTCTCTGGAATGAACCTGGCATTTGGTTCGGAACTGAGAGTTGATCAATACGGACTGAAAGCAGGTGAAGAATCATCATATAAAAATTATGATATACCTTCTGGCGCAGCCCCAGCCACACAGGTGTTTGCAGGGTTTACACCTCCGTTTGCAGGGACATTCAGCAGAAACAACGTTGCCTTGTATGTTGATGTGGAACAGGATTTCACACGTGCATGGATGGTGGAAGGCGCTTTACGTTTTGAAAACTACAGTGATTTTGGAAGCACATTAAATTATAAACTTGCTTCACGTTACAAGATAGCAGATAAGTTTACGATTCGTGCAGCTGCCAGTTCAGGCTTCAGGGCACCAAGTATGCAGCAACGTTTTTATTCAAAAACAAATACCTTGTTTGTCTCGGGGCCAAACGGATTGGTACCAACAGAAAGTGGAACATTTCCAAATGGAAGTGCACCTGCAAAAATTTTAGGTATTCCTGAATTGAAGCAGGAAACCAGCAGAAATTATAGCGCCGGAATCACCGCAAAACCTTTTAAAGGTCTTGAAATTACAGTAGATGGTTATATCATTAATATTAACGACAGAATTGTGTTAACCAATAACTTTAACGGTGGCAACGATCCTGCATTACAAGCTTTGTTAAGTGCAGCAGGTGCACAAACAGCGAACTTCTTTACCAATGCAATTGATACACGCAATAAAGGATTAGAGGTTGTAGCTAATTATTCGTTCAATATAGCTCGGGAACATAAATTTCGTTTTACAGCTGCTGCAACATTTATCCAAAATGAAGTTCGTAAAGCATCCGATGGTAAGCCAATTATTAAAGCAAGCCAGATACTGATCAACAGTGGTCAGATTGGTAACTATTTTAACCGTGAAGACCAAAGCCGTATTGAAGTGGCCAACCCGCAATCAAAAGCGAGTTTTATGTTGAGTTATAAATTTAAAAAACTGGGCGTAATGTTACGTACGGCTTATTTTGGAAAAGTGACTTATCTTGATCCCATTATAAATCCTGCTAACCCCGGTGCATTTCCAATTAATGCATTCAATAATAACCAACGTGAAACACTAGATCAGGTGTTTGCACCAAAAACAGTAACAGATGTCTCCGTGAGTTATGAAATAGGAAAGTTCTTTACTATAACCATTGGTGCCAATAATCTGTTTGATGAATACCAGGATCTGCATAAGCATTCAACCAATATGTCGTCAGGAAGATTTATGTATAGCCGCCGTGTACAGCAAATGGGTTTTAACGGAAGATTTTTGTTTGCGAGGGTTTCATTCAATATAAAGTAATTCAACCAACGTAAGTATGCCAACCGGCTTGTTAATTTAAAAGCAAGCCGGTTTTTTACTTTCAACTAATTTGGAATATCATTAGCAGTAAATGTATCTTTAGTTTCCTTCATCAGAAAGTGTTGACGTATGAAATTTGTTTTAAAAGTTCTCATTACCGCTGTTAACGCATTTGTGTTAGCTTACTTATTACCGGGTATCAGCATCAATCATTTTTTTACAGCCATTGTTGTAGCATTTGTATTGGCGCTGCTCGATGCTATTGTAAAACCTTTACTTGTTTTGCTAACGCTGCCGGTTACTGTGTTTACGCTGGGATTGTTCCTCTTCGTGATCAACGCCTGTATTATTTTACTCGATGCTTATTTTGTACAGGGCTTTGTAGTAGATGGATTCTGGTATGCATTACTGTTCAGCATTTGTTTATCCATCATTAATTCTTTTGTACACAAAATGGTGCTGAAGGAAGAAGAAAAGAATAAAGCAAGCTGATTGTTATTGCAGCAGTATCTTCTTTCCAAATCGTTGTGTACGGTTTTCAATGATACATTGATAAATTCCTTTGTGTAAACCGCTGACTGAAACGGAAGCTGCCTCCATTCCTTCATCAATCATCAACGCTTTCATTACCGCACCATTATTATTGATGATCTTTAAAGCAGAACGGAAATGCATCTTGGGAAACTGCAGCTGCAATTCGGTTCCACGTTGCCTGATTTTTAATTCATCGGCCTGTTTACTTGCCACCTGTGCAACACTGTCTTTCTTTTTTGTTTGTGCAGATACCGGCGCTGAACATATTGCGGATGTAAGCACATTTAACAAAAGAAAAAACGTTAATAATACTCTTGAAACCGGAACTTTGTTTTTCACCAGATATTGTTTTTAAAAATGCATTTTGATCGCAAAAATTTGACCAATCCTGAGCTGATCAACATTTACAGATCCTTGCTGTACCCCAGATTAATCGAAGAAAAGATGCTTTTATTGCTCAGGCAGGGAAAAATCAGCAAATGGTTTAGCGGAATCGGGCAGGAAGCAATTGCAGTTGGGGCAACATTGGCATTACAACAAGACGAATGGATCATGCCCCTGCACAGGAATCTTGGCGTATTTACCACACGTAATATGCCGCTGCATAAATTGTATATGCAATGGCAGGGTAATAAAGAAGGATACAGCAAAGGAAGAGAACGCAGTTTTCATTTTGGCAGCAAAGAACATTATGTGTGTGGCATGATCAGTCATTTGGGTCCGCAACTGGCCATTGCGGATGGTGTGGCATTAGCCTATAAATTAAAAAATGAACAGAAGGTATCGTTAGCGTTTACTGGTGAGGGTGGCACCAGCGAAGGTGACTTTCATGAAGCATTGAATGTAGCTGCTGTTTGGAATCTTCCGGTGATTTTCTTAATTGAAAATAATGGATATGGATTAAGCACCCCCATCAATGAACAATATAAATGTGAAAGTCTGGTTGAACGTGCAAGAGGCTATGGCATGGAAGGAATCAAGATTGATGGTAATAATATTCTTTCTGTGTTAGATACAATAAAAGGTGTAAGGGATTATTGTATTCAATACCAGAAACCTTATTTAATTGAATGCATGACCTTTCGTATGCGGGGACACGAAGAAGCCAGCGGCACCAGGTATGTTCCCAAACATTTATTTGAGATATGGGAAGAAAAAGATCCTATTAAAAATTATGAAAATTATTTAGTGTCGGAAGATGTGTTGAATGTTGAAGCTGTTGATGCAATCCGTTTAGAGTTCAAAGAATTAATTGAACGTGAATTACAGATTGCCAATATCGCTCAGCCAATGGTTGTGGATACAGAAGAAGAACTGGAAGATGTGTTTGCAAGATCGTCAATCGTCAGTCGTGAATCGTTAGTAAGAGTTGTTGACAATTCGAGGGTTTCTCACCACTCACCACTCACCACTCACGACAAAAGATTTGTTGATGCCATTAAAGAAGCGCTTAATCAAAGTATGAAAGCGCATGATAACCTCATCATCATGGGGCAGGATATTGCAGAGTATGGAGGCGCATTTAAAATCACGGAAGGGTTTGTTGAAGAATTTGGAAAAGAACGTGTACGCAATACACCCATTTGCGAAAGCGCTATTGTTGGTGCAGCATTGGGTTTAAGTTTAGAAGGATATAAGGGATTGATGGAAATGCAGTTTGCTGATTTTGTAACCGTAGGCTTTAACCAGGTTGTAAATAATTTGGCAAAGATCCATTACCGCTGGGGACAAAATGCCGATGTAGTAATACGCATGCCAACAGGTGGCGGTGTTGGTGCAGGCCCGTTTCATAGTCAAAGTAATGAAGCATGGTTTACCAAAGTACCGGGATTAAAAATTGTATATCCTTCCACGCCCATGGACGCAAAAGGATTATTGATAGCAGCTATCAACGATCCGAATCCTGTATTGTATTTTGAACACAAAGCTTTGTATCGTTCTGTAAGCGGACAGGTACCTGAGGAATATTATGAAATTGAAATTGGTAAAGCTAGGCATGTAAGAAGTGGCGATGAAATTTCGATCATCACTTATGGAGCAGCTGTGCATTGGGCCGAAGATTATGCAGCCGAGCATCCGGAAATCTCAATTGATATTTTAGATCTGCGAACATTGGCCCCGCTTGATTACAATGCCATTCGTGAAGCAGTAAAAAGAACGGGCCGTGTTTTGATTTTGCATGAAGACACATTAATTGGAGGTATTAGCGGAGAGGTGGCCGCATGGATTGCCGAATATTGTTTTGCATTACTCGATGCGCCGGTAATGCGTTGCGCTTCTTTAGAAACACCCATTCCATTTAATATAGAACTGGAGCAGAATTTTATGGCAAAGGTGAGGTTGGGTGAATATGTGGAGAAGTTGATGGGATATTAACATGAATTGCAGCCAGTTATTTATATTACTTTTTCTGATTGCTTCATGTAAAAAATGAAATAAGAAAAAACTGAAGTAGCTTCTGTTCAATAACCAGTTGTTTTTTTTATCAAAACCTATGTACCTTTTACAGTAGCCTTTGGAGGAAACCTTCATGTTTCAGTTTAAATAATAAGTCAGGAATTAGCCATAACCGTAGCATATAAACCAGGATGAGCAATGGCTATACAATTTGGAAAAACAATCAACCGTTTAAGTCTTTAAACTAAAAAAATATACACATGAAATCAAAACTTTTGCTTGTTGTAATTCTTTTCATTACCGCACACAGCAGTGCACAAACTAACTGGAGCCCGGAGCAATTATTGAGGTTAAAAAACATTTCATCAACCGTTGTTTCACCCGATGGAACGAAAGTACTCTACACCATTCGTGAAGCGATTATGACAGACGACCGAAGCGAGTATATTAATAATGTGTGGATGTGCCATGCAGATGGCAGCAACCACATTCAACTTACACGTGGCGATAAAAATTCATCAAACCCTGCATGGAGCCCCGATGGTAAGTGGGTGAGCTTCACTTCCTCACGTGAGGGTAAAACCAATCTCTACTTATTACCCGTTGGCAGTGGCGAAGCAGAAAAAATAACCGATGTAAAAACAGGCGTAGGCAATTACAAGTGGAGCAACAATGGCCACATGATTGCTTTTACCATGAGTGATGCCGCAACTGATAAAGAAGAAAAAAACAAAAAAGCTAAGAACGACTGGTATTATATGGATGAAGACATCAAACAAAACCGTTTGTATGTATTGTGGCTGCACCAAAAAGATACAAGTGGCAAACGAATACAAAAATTACTCACCAAAGACAACTATAATGTAACCGCATTTAGCTGGAGTACAGATGACAAGCAAATTGTATTCAGCCACGGCAAATCGCCGGAAGCAAATGAAGGTAACTACCAGGATATTGCAATGATTGATGTAAACAGTGCAACAGTTAAACCCATTCTCAACACTGCAGGCAACGAATCCAACCCCGTGTTCAGCCCGGATGGCAGCAGCTTTGCGTTTCAATTTTCTCCAGCACCTGTTGACTGGCCCGGCCCTGATTATATTGTTGTTTATAAAATAGCAGATGGCAAAACCCAACAACTTAAATCAACAACCAATGAAGCAGCAGGTATTGTAGGTTGGACAGCCGACAGTAAAAATGTAATTGTGTTTGATGCTAACAAAACACTCAACAGCATTTATGTGCTCAGTGCAGACGGGAGCAGCATAACAGAATGGAATAAAGATGAAACAGCATTTTTAACAACACCCACTATTAACAGCAGCAACACGCATCTTTCATTTCAACTGCAATCACCTTCACAGTTTCCGCAGGCATACAGCAGCAGCATCAGCAATTATGCATCTGTAAAACTTACCAATGTTAATGCAGAAGCAATGAATAAGCCATTGCCCAAAACAGAACTGATCAGATGGAAGGGAGCTGATGGAAGAGAGATAGAAGGGCTGCTCACCTACCCGCTCAATTACAAAGCAGGAACAAAAGTACCGCTCATCTTAAATGTACATGGCGGTCCTGCAGGTGTGTTCACACAAAATTGTGTTGCTGTCAATGCCGGCACTTATCCTATTGCAGCATTTGCAGAAATGGGCTATGCAGTACTGCGCCCCAATCCACGTGGCAGTAGTGGTTACGGTGCTGCATTCCGTATGGCCAACCGTGCAGATTGGGGAGGTAAAGATTATATTGATTTAATGAATGGTGTGGACCATGTAATTAAAATAGGAATTGCAGATGAAAATAAAACAGGCATTATGGGTTGGAGCTATGGAGGTTTTATGAGCAGTTGGACGGTGGGCCATACCAATCGTTTTAAAGCAGCAAGTATTGGTGCGCCTGTTGTTGATTTAAGTCATCAGAATTTAACGGATGATATTGAAGGCTTTCTCCCTTCATATTTTAAAACACAGCCATGGGAAAACTGGGCTTTGTATGATGCACATTCACCGTTGCGTTTCGTACAAAATGTAACAACACCTGTGTTGCTGCAGCATTGTGAAGGTGATTTGCGTGTGCCCATCAGCAACGGTATCATGTTTTACAATGCATTGCGCCGCAGAAGTGTTCCTGTACGTATGCTGGCATTACCAAGGCAGGGCCACGGACCTGTAGAGCCAAGAATAAATATGCAGGTAATGCAGAGTAATTTGGAATGGTTTGGTAAATACATTAAGCCGTAAAATATTTTTTGTTGACTGGTTGATAGTTTTCATGGCAGCGTTTTTGCCACGCTCGTTTCATGGTCCCGTTTTCTCTTGCTTAGTTGAAACCGCTGCACCATATCACTTTAGAAACTATTAAAAAAAGATACTATTGTAGTAGATCCTACAAGTAAACTGTAGTAGGATCTCACAATATGAAGAAATAAATTATTACAAAAAACTGCTGCAATATTAAAATTATACCTTCGTTTAATTAGAACCATATCTCTCCAATCCTATATCTGCATAAAAGCCTATGAAAAATTTTACAAAAACCCTTTGCATAACTATTCCATTAATTTTAGCATGTAGTTCCTCATTTTCCCAAACCAGTTGGAAAGGAACCAGCAGTACGCAATGGACAAATGCTACCAACTGGACAGCAGGAGTACCAACCTCAACTGTGGATGCAATTTTAGGAGATGCAAATTTTACCGGTCCTAATCAGCCGGCAATGGATAATGTTGGTAATTGTAAATCCTTAACCATTGGAGGTACGATAAGTACAACACTAACCGCAAATAAGAACCTTAATGTATCAGGCAATATTCTTATTAATACAAATGGAACTGTTAACCAGGGAAAGTCAACTATATCATTAACAGGTTCCTGGACAAATAATGGAACCTATGCCTATACACATAATTTTGCACTGGTAATTTTTTCGGGTGTTACTCAGTCTGTTAACGGGTCAGCTGTAACTACATTCAGGAAACTTACCATCAACATAAGTAGCACTTTAACCATGAATGTGAATTTTTCAGTTATTAATATATTAACTGTAAATGGCACCATCAATCCAAATACTTCGCCATCATATATAGTTACTTCTGGTTCTACAACGTTAAATTCGGGTGGAAAGTTATTAGTTTATGCTTCCACTTTTGCAGGAAATTATGCCACTAACCCAACTATAAATGCGGGCAGTACAATTGAATATGCTTCTTCATTAATTGCGCAAACTGTTAGTAGCAGTTTAACTTATGCCCGGCTTATCATCAGTGGTACTACGGTAAAATCGTTGGCAGCAAATCTTCCGGCACTGCTTTCATCGGCTTCCACAGGAGGAAATATTTTTGTAAATGGAGGAACTTTTGATCTGTTAGCTTTTACAGCAAACAGGGGCACAACTACAGTAGGAGGGCAGTTTACTGTTGCAAATACAGCTACATTAAAGATTGGGGGAACCAATAGTTTTCCTGCCAATTTTGCAACTAAGGTTTTACAGTTAACCGGTACTGTGCAATATTACGGAACCAATCAAACGGTTAGTGCCGAAACTTATGGTAATATTATTTTAAGCAGCAGCAGTGGTGCAGTAACCAAAACCATGCCCGGTACTGCTTTCACCGTAGAGGGTGATTTTACCAGTACAATAGGAACGGGTACTTCGGTTTCATACACTGCTGCATCAGCAATGACCATCAATGGCAATATTAATATTGGTACCGGTACAACTTTTAATGCTTTATCTTTTACTCATAATATTGCAGGTAACTGGATAAATAACGGAACATTTACAGGTGCAACCGGTACAATAACGATGACTGGAGCCAGTAGTTCGATTAGCGGAACGGGGACACATAATTTTAATAACCTTACCATCACAGCGTCGACCATTACTGCTGCTGCAAACAGTAACCTTACTATTGCGGGGAATCTGTTAACATCAGGACCAGGCCAGTTTACTCATTTAGCAGGTGGTATCACAACTATGTCGGGTGCTGCTAAAACAATCAGTGGAACAGGTATTATATTATCGGACCTAGTTGTGAGTGGAACAATCACCACCACAACATCCTTTGCAGTAGCAGGAAATCTCTCTGTTGCAGGCTCAATAACTGCCAGTGCCGGAACTGTAACAATGAGTGGCAGTTCTAAAACAATTACCGGTACAGGTACCATAGGTTTTTATGCTTTAGCTGCCACAGGTACTTTATCTGCCACAGCCATATTCTCCATTTCAAATTCATTAGATGTAAGCGGGAGTTTAACAGCAACCGCAGGTACAGCAACTTTTACAGGTACTTCCAGTTTAAACGGTACAGCCAATTTATATAATGTTACTATTAATGGAACAACGCTTAGCTTATCAACAAATGCTTTTTTAGGTATTGCCAATGTTTTTACTATTACAGCAGGTACTTTAAATGTAACATCTAATATTCCAAACACCGTAAACTTTAATGGTATCGGGGCTCAAAGCATTAATGCCATTACTTATCATCACCTCACTTTATCAAACGGTAATACAAAAACG
Organism: Lacibacter sp.; assembly: GCA_046593655.1. Lineage (GTDB taxonomy): Bacteria > Bacteroidota > Bacteroidia > Chitinophagales > Chitinophagaceae > Lacibacter. The sequence goes on from JBKJNM010000019.1 coordinate 19,408, forward strand.
GCTGCCGGGGCAATAACTGCTAACGGAAACCTTACCATTAATACAAGCACTGCATTTGCCGCAGTTTCTTATACGCACCAGGTATATGGCGACTGGGTTAACAGCGGCACATTTACTGCAGGTACAAGTACGGTTCAATTCAGGGGTGCATCAAATAATACCATTACCGGTGCCACTACTTATAATATTTTAACGATAAATAAAACAGCATCGGTAAATACCATCACGCTTAACAGCAATGTTTCGGTACCTACATTAAATATAACTTTGGGCACACTGCTTACAGGTGCCAATACCATTACCATCACAACAACAAGAACAGGTAACGGAATTATTTTAGGTACCATTACCCGTACACATAGTTTTGCAACAGCCACTACTTATGCATTTGAAGGGCCCGATAATAGCATAATTTTTTCAGCTGTATCTGGAGTTACCTCTATTACTGTCAATGTGAGCATTGGATCAATAAGTGATTTTCCGAACGGAGGTTCAATAAACAGGGTTTACGATATTACTATTCCGGCAGGCACTTATACTGCTACATTAAGGCTGCATTATGAAGATGCAGAATTAAATGGTAATAACGAAACAACAACGCAATTGTGGAAATATAACGGAACAAGTTGGGCAGCTTCAGGAAAAACAGGAAATAATATCACAACCAATTATGTTGAACAAACCGGGTTGGTTAATATTACAAACCGTTGGAGCTGTTCTGATAATCCTGGTGTAGTTAGCTGGAATGGTTCGGTAAGTACTGCCTGGAACAACGCTTCAAACTGGACCTCGGTTTCAGGCACACCTACATTACCGCCTGCTGCAATTGACGTAGTACAGATTGGAACTGTAGCTTTCACTAATCACCCAATTATTAGTACCGGTGTATCCGTTAAAAGTATAGTTTTTGGCAGTGTGCAGGCTGCAACCTTAACAATAGGTACAGGGGGGAGTTTAACAACGGCAGGAAATATTAATGGCAACTGGACAGCAAATGCAGTACATGCCATTGATGCAGGTAATCAAAACCTAACTGTGAATGGTGATCTTACTTTAAGTAATGGAACGGCAAGCCAGGGAATTGATTTATTAATAGGAACAGGTACAGTAACTATTGCCGGTTCGTTAACACAATCAGGTGGTACCAATGTTACTTTCAGTGCCGCAGGAACTTTAGACATAAAAACAAATTATAGTTACAGCAGCGGCATATTTACTGCAGCTACAGGTACCGTACAATATACAGGAACCGGTTCTCAAACTGTTGCTGCACTTACTTATAATAATCTTACGGTAAATAAAACAACCGGCATTGCACAGTTAAATTCAACTTCCACAATTGCAGGAAATCTCCTGGTATCATCTGGAGAATTTAATGTAACCGCCGCTTTAACCATTACAGGAAATACATCCATAAGCTCAGGTGCAATAATTGGCGGAAATGGCGTAAACATAAATGCAGGGGGAAACTGGACAAACAATGGAACTTTCAATGCAGGAACTGGTACCGTTAATTTTAACGGAGCCGGCATCCAAACAATTTCAACTACAACATTTAATAACCTAACCATAAATAAATCTTCCGGTACTGCTATGCTTTCCGGTAATGTAATCATCAATGGAGATGTATCGCTACTGGCCGGAACTTTTGATCTTTCTACGTTTACAGCAAACCGGTCATCTGTTGGCGGTAGTTTATCTCTTTTAAATACCAGCAGTTTATACCTGGCGGGAGCAACTAATTTTCCTGTAAATTTTGCAGTATTTACTTTAAATACAGGCAGCACTGTTTTATACAATGGAAGCAGCACTCAAAATGTTGCCGGAATCAGCTATGGTAATCTTTCTTTCAGTAATGGTGGAGTTAATTCAAAAACTTTACTTGCATCAGCAACGGTAAATGGCGATATTTCCATTAATAGCGGATCAACTTTAAACTCGGGTGGTTTTACAATAACACTTAATGGTAACTGGATCAATAGCGGAACTTTTACCCCTACAAGCGGTACCGTTATTTTTAACGGTGCTGCTAAAACCATTACAGGCAACACAACTTTTAACCGGATGACTATTAAAGGCAGTTACACCGTTGCCAATAATGATATAGTTTGTAATGGATTTTTTAATGTTACCAGTACGGGAAGCTATGTTGCCGGAAGTGGCACTGCCACAGTTAATGGAGATTTAACTAATAGTGGTTCATTAACCAGCACCGGTACCACTACATTTCCGGGAACAATTGTGCAAACATTGCGCCTCCTTAATGCCATAAGTTCTTCATTTACGGGTATCATAAATTTTAATGGAAATGTATCACCGGTATTAAATTCTACAAGTTCCCCGCAATTTGCCACTTTAAATATCAATAATACTGCCGGCATTAATGCAAGTGTTGGATGGACCGTTTTTGTTGCCATGAATGTAAATAGTGGTGGCATATTTAATGGGGGCATTTTTACGCACAATATCTATGGAAATTTTACCAATGCCGGTACCACTACAAGCATAGGTACCCTGAACTTTATACCAGGTTCTGCAAAAACAATAAACTTTGGAAGCACCGGATTTTCCAGTAGCGGAACAGCAGGAACAGTTATTTTTGGTGGAGCCGGTTTAATAACAATTGCAGGAACACCAGGAGCTCTTAAAAATGTAATTATTGCAAATACCAATGCCGCAGGTATTACGCCATCTTCGGGTTGGAATTTAAGCGGCAAGTTTTCTATAAACAACGATGCTATATTTAATGCGTCAACTTATTCATATACAGTTGGCACTGATATTGAAAGTAATGGCACTTTAAATGGTGGTTCATCTACTTTTACCATGACTTCAATTACCGGGCAATTATCCGGAAGCCTTAATACGACCTTTAATCATTTTACAATTGGAACAGCTGCAATAATTACTGCAAGTTCTGATTTTAATGTTGCAGGTGATTATACCAATAATGGTACTTACGATGGTACACTGGGTAATTTAATTATGACGGGCAGCTCGGCTGCAACAATTGGAGGAACGCCTGTCTCCACTTCATTGGCGCAACTTTTTATTGCAAAAACAGGGGGAGCAACTGTAACCATGGCAGTTAATATGATTGATGTATTGGTTCTTTATATTCAAAGCGGAACTTTATTTACATCAACATATGGAATTACGCAGGATGCAGGAGGCGGATTTTTGATCATTGATAACGGGGCTACACTAAAATTAGGCGGTACCAACTCTTTACCCGGCTTTAGTGGTTATAGCCTGGATGCAAACAGCAATGTGGAATATGCAGGTACAACCCAATCAATTGGGAATGCTGCTATTTACGGAAACCTGTTCATCACAGCAGCAGGTACTAAAAATGCTATTGTACCATTCAGCACACTTGGAAATTTTACTTTAACCGCCGGTACTTTTACATCAGCTATGACAGTTACGCACAATATTGGTGGCAATTGGTTAATGAGTGGCGGTACATTTACCAATACCAATATCACTATAGCATTGAATGGCACAAATAATCAAAGTATCAGCAGTACAGGGGCTTTTAAAAACTTAATTATTAATAAGGCATCTGGTTTAACAACACTG
>JBKJNM010000242.1:0-4201 GCA_046593655.1 Lacibacter sp.
CCATATTGGTAACCTATTGTACGGTTTGCAGAACAGGACGTGTATTTGAACCAATCGTTAATGGCAAACATGAACAGTTTCGTTTAGTGGGGATGGATCATTTTAATGCAATGGTTGAAGATATAACTACCAGGAGCTGGTGGCGGCAGGCAACAGGTGAAGCCATTGCAGGAAAGTTGAAAGGAAACAAACTCACAGAATTGTTGAGTACACAAACCTCTTTAGGCCAGTGGTTGCAATTGTATCCGCAAACACTTATTCTGCAGGCCGATCCTGCATTTGCTAATCGTTACGATAGTGCTTTCAAATACGAAAGGGGAACAAGTAAGAGTAAACTTACCGGAACTGATAGCCTTTCCTGGAAAGATAAATCATGGGTGATAGGAATAAAAATAGGGGATAAAGCAAAGGCATATGATTGGAACAGGTTAAAAAAAGAACGCATCATTCACGACACCTTTAATCAAACACCCATTCTTCTACTCATTGCAAAAGATGACAAAAGTTTTTTTGTATTTGAACGCCCTTCTGTTGCTGCCAACTTTGTTTTAACCAGTGATACATTAATAATGAATAACAAGCACTATCGTATCAATGGTGCAGGTATTGATACAAACTTTCAATTGAAACCAGTACTTGCTTACCAGGAGTTCTGGCATAGTTGGAGAACTTTTCAGCCACATACAATGCAATAAGTGTATTTATATCTATTCTAACTGTATTTCTTTCTGTTTGTTGGTTGAGGAAAAAATTTATCTTTAGCTCATTAAGGATACCTTTTTTGCCAATTAAAAAGTAGTGAATGCAGCAAAGCACATTAAAAAAACTTTCTGAGGCCCTTGGAATAAGCATTTCAACTGTTTCACGTGCATTAAAAGATCACCCGGATATTTCTCTTAATACCAAGACTAAAGTAAAAGAACTGGCCGCCGCCATGGAATATGAACCAAACAGCTATGCCGTTCAACTGCGAACCAAGCGAAGCAACGTGTTAGGCATTTTGGTTCCCTCTATCGATAATTTTTTTTATGATTCATTTATTGCTGCCGTTGAAGATGAAGCACGGAAGTATGGCTACTCTGTTTTGATCATGCAATCAAGAGATGATGTGGTTATTGAAACAGCAAACGTTAATATCTTTCGTAAGAACATGGTCATGGGATTATTTGCAACGGTTTCTATTGCAACAGAAGAAATGGCTCCCTTTCAAAAAATGGAAGATTTAAAAATACCCATCATTTTTTTTGATCGTGTTCCTGAAGTAAAAGGATTTCATACGGTTTGTCTTGCTGATGAAGAAGCTGCAAGAATTGCTGCTGATGCCATCATTGAAAAAAAGAAAAAAAGAGTGTTGGCTTTATTTGGTCATCCGCATCTCAGCATATCAAGAATAAGGCATGATTCTTTTGTACATACATTTAAAACCAAATCGCCTGAAACGGAATTGATGATTGAGTATCCTGAAAATCCAATTACCTCTAAGGAAACAGCAATTGCAGCACTCATGTCTGTGAACCCGCCGGATGTAATTTTCTGCATGGGCGATTTAATATTAATTGGTGTAATGAAAGCCATTCATGCATTAAACCTGAAAGTACCTGAAGATGTTGCAGTCATTGGCATCAGCAATGGGTTTATTCCAACCATGTACAACCCCGCCATTACCTATGTTGAAACAAGCGGATATAAGTTAGGTAAACTGGCATTTGAACAAATGCTGGGCCGTTTAAGAAACGAAACGGTTACCGAAATCGTTTGCGTTGAATCAATGCTTGTAAAAGGTGATTCTTTATAGACAGGATGCTTTGGTGTGTCAATGCTAACTGCTATATTTAAGCTCACATCATTCACTTGCCATGACCAACTTCAGAATCAAACTTTCGCTCTTCCTCAATTATTTTGTATTTGCTATTTTGCTCAACAGTGTGGGCACTGTTATCCTGCAGGTACAAAGGAATTTTGATATCTCTAAAGGATCTGCCAGTGTGCTGGAAGCGTTCAAAGATCTCAGCATTGCTATCACTTCTTTTTTAATTGCTTCATATATCAATAAGATCGGTTATAAAAAATCAATGTTGATTGCTTTGGGATTAATTGCTATAATGTGTTTGATCATTCCGTCGGCAAACAGTTTTTTCATGACTAAACTATTGTTTGCTGCTGCAGGAATTGGTTTTGCACTCATCAAAGTAAGTGTATTTGCAACCATTGGTCTTGTTACAAAATCAAAGAACGAACACCTGAGTTTCATGAATTTTCTTGAATCGTTTTTTATGGTGGGTATTTTAGCCGGATACTTTTTATTTGCATCAATGGTTGATAATAATGATCCTAAATCCACCACCTGGTTTAATGCTTATTATATTTTAGGAGGACTTGCTATACTGGCGTTCTTTTTACTGCTTTCCACAAAATTGGATGAATCCAGCATTCAGCAAGCAGAACAAACTAAATCTGCAGCAGATGATTTTGTAGAAATGCTTAAACTGATTCTGTTACCGTTAGTACTTGTATTTATATGCAGCGCCTTCTTTTATGTGTTGATTGAACAAAGCATTATGAGCTGGCTGCCTACATTTAATAAGGACGTGTTGAATCTCTCTACCAGTTTGAGTATCCAACTGGCCAGTATCTTATCTGCGTCTATTGGACTGGGAAGATTTTTGGCAGGTATCTTTTTGCGTAAAATAGATTGGATTTATGTGTTGATTGTTTGCCTGATCTGTGCAGCAGGTACTGTTCTTATAACAATGCCCATGGCACAAGATGTTACTGCCGGGGCTATAGAAAGGCTTGCTGACGTTCCACTTGTAGCGTTTGCGTTTCCATTAATCGGGTTGTTTCTTGCGCCCATTTACCCCGCTATTAATTCAGTTATACTCAGTAACCTTCCGGCACACAGGCATGGATCAATGTCGGGGTTGATCGTCGTTTTTTCTGCATTGGGCGGCACAACGGGTTCTATCATTACAGGAAACTTGTCCCAGGCTTATGGTGGCGAAACAGCATTTTATCTTTCGCTTGTACCCATTTCTTTATTAATTATTTTATTGCTGTTATTTAAACGCCTGCAACCAAAAGCAGGAACAGTGGTTGATCTTAAAACTGCAGGAGAACATTGATCGTGATGCAGAAAGAAATATACGACATGCATCCGCTGTTTGAAGAAGTGCAGATGAACTGCATCTTTAGCGATGGAAAAACATTTGTTGATTGCCTGCCAAAGTCATCTACTGAATTCATTCTGCAACAATACCTTCAGCAAAAAGGCGATCCGTTGTTTGTGCTGAAGGATTTTGTATTGACTCATTTTCATCTGCCACATGTATTTGCCGGCGATTATCATACCATCTCAACTCAATCGGTAACTGAACATATACAGGCGTTGTGGCCGGTACTAACACGCAAGCCGGATGAAAAAAATGGTTCCTTGATACCATTGCCTAATCCATACATTGTTCCGGGTGGGCGTTTTGGTGAAGTGTATTACTGGGACAGTTATTTTACCATGCTGGGACTTAAAGCATCAGGGATGGTTGATATGATTGAGAACATGGTGAACAATTTTTCTCATCTTATTCAAACAGTTGGTTTTATTCCAAACGGAAACCGTACTTATTATCTGGGCCGTTCACAACCGCCCTTCTTTTCTTTAATGGTAGAGTTGATGGCTGAAATAAAGGGAAAAGTGATATTGCCTTTTTACCTGTCGTCATTAGAAAAGGAATATCAATTCTGGATGAAAGGCGCTGATCTGTTAAATGAAAACAATCATGCTCTTCATCATGTAGTGAGAATGAAGGATGGAGAAGTACTGAATCGTTACTGGGATGCATTTGATACAGCAAGACCTGAATCATACAGGGAAGATGTGGAATTAGCACACAATTCATCACAAGCAAAAGAAATTGTTTACCGTCATTTAAGAGCCGGAGCAGAATCGGGCTGGGACTACAGCAGCCGATGGTTCAAAGAAGAAAATTCTTTTGCAACGATTCATACAACAGAAATTATCCCGGTTGATTTAAATTGTTTGCTTTATCATTTAGAACAAACAATTGCTGATGCATGCACTGTTGCAGGAAATGAAGTGAAGGCGCAGAAGCATAGGTTGTTAGCTAAAAAAAGAAAACAAGCTATTCACAATTATTGCTGGAACAAGGAGGTTGAATTTTTTACTGATTATGATGCTTCAACCAAT
>JBKJNM010000171.1:0-2693 GCA_046593655.1 Lacibacter sp.
GATCATAGGGACCCTTCCTCAAATTATGTAAATCATAGTTACCTGCCGTGATGACCAGGATTAAACTTTTAGATCTGTTCATTTCAATTTTTTGTCCTCCATTGCCTGTGGCTTCAATCGTTTTTATGGGTTGGCCCTGGACGGTATCAACCAGGGTCCAAAACTGGTAACCATAGCCATAAGGTTCTTCTGTGTAAATATGCGTACGCATTGACTCATCCACTAAATTGCCTGATATGATCTGTTTGTCATTCCATTTTCCACCGTTAAAATAAAGCATTCCAAACTTCAATATATCTCTCGATCGCATTCGTAAACCTCCCCAGGCGCTGATAAGACGATTTTTTTCTTTGGTCCACCCGAAATGTTTTATTCCCAGCGGTTGAAACAAATGCTTTACAGTAAACTTTTCGATGTCCATGCCAGTAGCTTTTTCTACGATCTGTCCCAACAATTGTGTGCTTGCGCTGTTGTAACGAAACTTTGATCCTGGTTCATCAACCAGCGGTTGACGCAAAATAAAATCCAGGGCATAGGATACATCATGTTTTTTTAATGAATCATTTTGCTCTTCCTGCCAATTCAAACCAGAGGTCATGGTCAACAAATGCCTGATCGTTATATCCTTCTTCCTGCTTTGTGCATATTTAGAATACTCAGGAAAAAAATCAAAAAGGCGTTGATCCAAGTTTTTGATCTTACCTTGATCCACTGCCATCATTACCGCTGCACTTGTAATACTTTTTGTAATGCTCCTGATGTCGTGAAGACTATCACGATGGTGATCTATCCGGCCGGTAAAATCTGTTATCCTGTTCTCATCATACCCGGGCCAGTATTTCTCATATACCAGTTTGTTATTGCGGAGGATTAATACACTGTGAATATTTGAGTAGCCGCCGGCAGTGATCGAGTCCTGCATTTCATTGATCAGCTTTTCATCCATTCCAACATCGGCTAGTGTTGAAGTTTGAATTCCATCATCAAATTGTTCAGGATTATTATTTTTCGTATTGCCATGTTGTACACATGAACTGAGAAGAATAGCAATAAAGATGATGGATTGTTTCATTGGCAATGTTTAATATTTAACTGTTATAAATTCCTTAATTGCATCTCCAGAGCATGACACACAACGTTGAGTATTTGCGTATTCTAGGATATCTAATGTCAAGCCCGGTACAAATGCCCAATTGAATTTTGACCCGTCCTGAAAAAAAGTTGATTGGTTAACAATAATAATCCTGCCATTGGTTTACTAAGATAATTCATCCTGGTATAGGTTGATTATAAAAGTGATTTCATGTGTGCTGGCGAAAAAACATTTGTGGAGCCTCACAGCTATAGCAAATGTTTTTTTTGCGTTGGCCTGTTTAAATCTTTGCTGCATTTTCTGTTGATTTAGAACGTTTGTAATAATAATTTTTCCATTGCTTTATTTGCGGGCCTTTTTGCAGGTGTACATCTGCAGGTATCTGCCAGTTAAGGCTCGAATGGCGGCGTTTATAATTGTAAATTGTTATGCACCTCGATATATGTTTTGATGCCGTATCTGCATCGCTGTATTGATTACTGATAAGTTCTGTTTTCAGGATGCCATTTACTCTTTCTGCAATTGCATTTTCATAAGGGTCGCCGTTTTCTGTCATGCTTATCATACAATTATTTTGCTGCAACAAATTAGTATATGCAGTGCTGCAATATTGTATGCCCCGGTCGCTATGATGAACTACAATTGCATCGGCTGGTTTTTGCGCAAGCGCTTTTTTTAAAGCCATTATTCCACTACTTACTTTCATGTCATCACTGAGGTGAAATCCTACAATTTTCCTGCTGTATGCATCCGTTATTAAAAACAGGTATGCATGGCGGTGAACAGTAGGTATGTAGGTAATATCTGCCACCCATAACTCATGCGCCTTCTGTGGCACAAAATCCTTTACCAGGTTAGGATAGCGGCGAAAATGATGCTTGCTCATCGTGGTATATACATTGCGTTTTTGTTTGCGCACAAGCAACTTGTTTTTGCGCAGCATATCAAAGAATTTATCACGGCCAATTGTGATGTTGTTTTGTTTAAAAAAACCCTGCAGCTCTACGTACAGTTTCCTGCCGCCACACCTTGGTTGCAGCTTGCGTATGCGGGCAATTTGTTCCAGCATCATTCCTTGCTGCAAGTGCAGGCGCATGGTTTTGTTCTGGCGTTTATGATATGCCTGTGCCGAATAACCCAGCAGCCAGCAAATAGCTTTCAGGCTCGTGGCGCTATTTGCCTTTTTTATTTCCCGGACTGTGGGTTGCCAGACTTTTTTCTGATAGAAATTTTAAGCTTGTCTTCAGCAATATTTATCATCGTATCTAAGGCATCTGCACGAAGCTTTTCCCATTGCAGTTGTTTCTCCAGGGCTGCAATCTTTTTCTCTAAATCCTGTGCCGTAGGGGATGCTTTTGGAAGACGTTTTTTTTGAGGATCATCCATATCTCTAAGATAATGGTTTTGTTGTTTTTGGGTTCGATCAAGGCCATGCACGCCCTGGTATATTTGCACCCATTTGCAGATGGTTGTACGGCTTATACCATACTTCTGCTGAAGCTTTCTGTACCCGCAGCCCTGCTCCAGGTACTCTAAAATAATTTGATCTTTTAAGTCCATTTTAAGTTGATTTTTAGTCAACCTATTTCAGGACGAGACA
>JBKJNM010000201.1:0-23268 GCA_046593655.1 Lacibacter sp.
TTTTTCCCTATTTTGAACATTCCAAAAACCAGCATCATGATCAAGCAGTTGTTCCGTACAAAAAAGATTGAATCTATTTTAAAAGAAGGAAGCGATGTTCCGCATGAACATAGCTTGCACAGGGTTTTAAATGTTCGTGACCTTACCTTCTTTGGTATTGCTGCTATCCTTGGTGCAGGAAGCTTCAGCAGTTTGGGTGGAGCTGTTTTTAATGGCGGACCGGGTGTGGTATTGCTTTTCATCATCACAGCAATTGCCTGTGCCTTTACTGCCTTATGTTATTCAGAATTTGCAAGTCGTATTCCTGTTGCCGGAAGTGCCTATACATATGCGTATGCAAGCTTTGGTGAATTGTTTGCCTGGGTAATAGGCTGGGCACTCATTATGGAATATTCAATTGGAAATATTTATGTGGCTTTTAGCTGGAGCGATTATTTTACTTCCTTCATGAATAAACTGGGTTTGCATATTCCGGCCTGGCTCAGCACAAGTTATATAGAAGCAAAAAATGGTATTGCAAGCGGATCCATTAATAAAGAAGTGATTGCTGCCTGGAATACAGCGCCATTACTTGGCAGTATGCGTTTTATCATTGATCTGCCTGCTCTTGTTATTAATTTACTCATCACTTATCTTGTTTATCGTGGTATTAAAGAAAGCCGCAACTTCAGTAATGTGATGGTTGTTTTAAAATTGGCTGTTGTAATACTTGTTATCCTGGTAGGAGGGGTGTTGATCTTCTCCAATGGATTAACTGATAACTGGGTGCCAACAAATGATGAGGGAGTAAAAAGTTTCATGCCAAACGGATTCAGTGGTGTAATGGCAGCTGTAAGCGGTGTGTTCTTTGCCTATATTGGTTTTGATGCGGTGAGTGTATTGGCCGAAGAAAGCAAAAATCCACAACGGGATCTGCCGAGGGGAATGATCTATTCATTGGTGATTTGTACCGTGATCTATATTTTATTAACGCTGGTTTTAACAGGTGCTGTTCATTATAAAAACTTTGATGGGGTAGGTGATCCGCTTGCATTTATTTTTGAAGCACAGAACCTCAATATTGCATGGATGCAGATATTGGTTGCTATTGTTGCAGTAGTGGCCATGACCAGCGTGTTGCTCGTTTTCCAAATGGGGCAGCCCCGTATCTGGATGAGTATGAGCCGTGATGGCTTAATGCCACCTGTGTTTCAGAAAATTCATAAAAAATTTAAAACACCATCCTTCGCTACAATTATTACAGGCTTGGTTGTAGGCGTACCTATTTTGTTTACTGATAAAACCTTTGTACTTGATTTTACAAGTATTGCAACGTTGTTTGCATTTGTATTGGTTTGCGGTGGAGTGTTGCTGATCCCGAGAAGAGAAAAAACGGGAGGCCGGTTCCATATGCCTTATGTCAATGGAAAATTTTGGTTTCCTGCTCTTGTATTTGTTGCCATTGCAATTCTTACTGTTTATGGGAAGGGTTATTGGAAAGAATTATTCAATTTTGATTTTTCATCCAATGAGGATTATGCTGCAGGGAAAGCAACGTTCATGGATGTAGCCACGCCAAAAATTACATTGATCATTTTCTGGCTCACCGCTGTAATTCTTAGTGTTGTTAGTTTTATTAAAAATTATTCGTTGATTCCTTTGATGGGTTTGATCACCTGTTTATACCTGTTGACTGGTATGACAAAAAATAACTGGGCCTGGTTTCTGGGATGGTTACTACTAGGCCTCATCTTTTATTTTATGTATGGTTTCAGGAAAAGTAAGCTGAATGCTGCTGCTTAGCTGAATAGTTAATTTTTTTTAAAGCCTTCTGTGTATCATTCCAGCAGGCTTTTGTATAAAACTTCATTTGCAAAACTCAAAAATCAATTGTAACTTTTACAAGCTTCTTTCACCATAAAACTTGCCATTATGAATTTCGTACAACGAATTGAAAAGTGGGGAGATACACATCACCCCAAATGGATTGATTTTATCAGGATTGCTTTAGGTGTTATTCTTGTTTTGAAAGGTGTACAGTATATCAATAACATGACAGCTTTGGCTGATATGATGAACAAAGCAAGGTTCATTAATATGTTTTCTGTAGGAATGATTTCACATTATGTCATCTTTGCACATTTAATTGGTGGCGCACTGGTTCTGTGTGGGTTGCTTACCAGACTTGCCTGCCTGGTGCAAATACCCATTTTGTTAGGGGCCGTCATTTTTGTTAATTCAGCCGGTGGGCTTTTACAGGTACAATCAGAATTATGGTTCTCCGTTATTATTCTTATCCTTTTAATATTCTTTGCAGTTGAAGGCAGTGGCCCCATCAGTATTGATGAATGGATGCGGAAAAACTCTGATGAGCGGCCGCATAACCGTAATTGGGGACAGTGATTCCGTGCGGTGATTAAAAACCCCGACGACAAATTCTGAATGATGCTATTAATTGATTGATCAGATTTTGTTTGCCGGGGTTACTTTTGCACTATAAATAAAGATTATGAAGTTCCAGGTAGGTGATAAAGTATTGTTGATCCATTCCAATGAAGAAGGCGAAGTGATTGATATCATTAACAAGAAAATGGTTACGGTGGATGTTGGCGGTGTTCAGTTCCCCGTTTATACCGACCAGATTGAGTACCCTTATTTCAAACGGTTTACCGAAAAGAAACCGCCACCGCCACCACAAAAAAAATATATTGATGATGTAAAGAAGGAAAAAGGTTCTTCCCTTAAAAACTATAAAGTAGGAGAAGGAATATGGATTTCTTTTTTGCCTGTATTTGATAAAGATGTTTTTGATGATGATGTGGTAGAATATTTCCGTATTTACCTGCTGAACAATACAAATACGGGATTTAAATTTGATTATCACCTGCGATATACTGGCGACAGTGAGTTTAACCTGAAAAATGAACTATTGCCTTACAATGATTTTTATATTCATGATGTGGCATTTGAAAAGTTGAATGATGCACCAAGGTTCGATTTTGATTTCAGTCTCGTTCAACCCGATAAAAAGAAAACGGATCATTTCGAATCATCCTTGAAGCTGAAGGCGAAACAATTGTTTCAACGGATTGAAGAAATGTTGAAAAAACAGGAAGCAAGTTTTGCTTACCTGTTGATGGAAAGCTATCCTGATAAAGCAGTTATTGAAAAAGTGGATATGAGTAAACTTTCATCGGCCGGTTATAAAATATACGATGCAGGTAAAGCAAGACAACATATTCCTCCTGCAAGAACAGTGGTAGATCTGCACATTGAAAAAATAAGTAACGACTGGAGGCATCTCAGCAATTTTGAAATACTCACAGCCCAGTTAAAAGAGTTTGAAAAATATTATGAATTGGCTGTATTGCATTATCAGCCTTCATTAACCATCATTCATGGTGTAGGCGAAGGAAGACTCAGAGATGAAATTCATGATTTGTTACGATTAAAAAAAGAAGTATCATCTTTTGTAAACCAGTATCATCCATCGTATGGTTATGGCGCAACGGAGATTTTTTTTCAATACGGCCCCCTCTAAATCTCCCCCAAAGGAGGAGACTTGCAAAGCACAGCCCAGGCTTTTCAAAACTTTTGCATATGCTTAATCATCTTTTTTTGATTGTAAATATTTATTGTTGAATTGAAAGGATTGAAGTTAGGTTTTGCATTACTGTACCGCCTCCTTTCTTTTGGAGAGGTAACTGAGCAAAGCGAAAGTTAGGAACGTAGTTCGGGGAGGTGAGGCTTTTAGCATACTTTTGCCATTGCTGCAAACTAAGCTATCGCCACGACGATTCTGTCGGGGAGGAAAGTCCGGACAGCGCAGAGCAACGCACCGGTGAAGAGCCGGGTCCCTGACTATAAACGTCGGGAAACAGAAAGTGCCACAGAAAATAACTACCGCACTTGTGTGGAAAAGGTGAAAACGTAGAGTAAGAGCCTACGGTTCCGCCAGGCAACTGGCGGAAGGGGTAAACCTTGCGTGCTGAAATGCCATGTAAACCGTTGCTTGAGAACGGCTCGTTCGATGACGGTGGGTAGGCAGATTGATCCTGCAGTGCAAATTGCGGGACAGATAAATGATAGCTCACGACAAAATCCGGCTTATCGGTTTGCAGTAATTTTTTACATCGGGCCCCGACATATGTTGGGGCCCGACCTTTTAAAGTAGGCCATACCTTTCTTCCAATATGTTTTTGTGATGCAGGAAATGACCCAATAATATATAACCAATTGCTTTTACTGATACCGGGTGATTATTAGCATAGCCAATGGTATTGAATTCTGTTTCAGAAAAACTTTTAAATAAACATTCTGTACTCTTTCTTACTGCAAGAAATTCTTCCTTTAAAGACTCTAAACTTCTGTTGCTTACATCTGCTGCTCTTGCATAATCATTTTCCTCAAAGCCCGGTTGTGGTGATGGGTCTTTTCTTGCAAACCATAAAGCACGGTGAGCAAAGATGCGTTCGGCATCAATCATATGCTGCAGCAATTGCTTTACTGTCCATTTCCCATCGGCATATGCATAATCAAATTTTTTATCTGGTATTGATTGCAAGAATGCGTTAACAATTGCTGATTGATTGTTAAATGCTGTATGCAGATCATCCTCTTTAACTTTCATGATATAGTTTTCATGATACACTGCAAATTCATTGGGAGTTGGTCTTGACATAATGATCATTTTTATTCCGTCTGACGCCCTCGTCTGACGCATTCAAAAAATTGATGGTGGAAGAATTCTTTTTCATCAACGAGGGCTTAAGACAAAAAAGAAGTCCCGCTTTCAGCAGGACTTCAAATATAAGATTTATCTTTTTTTTATTTTCTTTACTTTAGATTTTGGCTTCGGTATTGATTTGGGTGCAGGCTGTGTTTTAGTACGCTCACCTTTTAAAGTAGCAGCAATTTTAACTGATTCATATGCATTAATAATTCCACCTGTGCGGCTGAAGTCGCTAAAGTCTTCCTGTTCTTCCGTGCCCGGCTTTTTCACTTTTATGTTTGGGTTCTGAGCGCCTTTTTCAATACAATATTTAATCTGCTCAGCACTCAGGTCTGGAAAGTAGGAGAGTATTAATGCTGCCAAACCTGCTACCACAGGGCTAGCCATACTGGTTCCATCTTCAAATTTATATACATTGCCCGCAGGTATGGTTGAATATATTTCAACACCCGGCGCAAATACATCTACTTCGTTTTTTCCGTAATTACTGAAGTCAGCAATCAATCCCCCCGTTTTCGGATCGCCACTTGCACCAACAGTTATATAATTGGTTGCTCTTGTTTTGGTATCTGCAAAATGCGGGCTGGGATAATTTTCTGAGCTGTCAACATTATTATGGTCATTACCTGCTGCATGCACTAACAGAACGCCTTTACTCTGTGCATAACGAACAGCATCATCCACCCATCTTTTTTCAGGGGAATAACTTTTCCCGAAACTCATGTTGATGATCTTTGCACCATTATCAACAGCATATCGAATAGCTAAAGCAATATCCTTGTCATACTCATCTCCATCAGGTACGGCACGTAATACCATTATACGAACATCATTGGCAATACCATCTACACCAATCCCATTATTTCTTGCTGCTGCAATAATGCCGCTTACATGCGAGCCATGTAAAGGAGTGCCCGCCATTACATCCGGGTTACCATAATAACGATCATTAAAATCGTTGTAATTATCTTTTACAATTTCACCACGATAATCTTTAGGAACTACATTTGGAGCGTCTGCTTTTTTCTCCTGCATTTTATAGTACGCTGTAAAATCGGCCATAAGCGAAGCATTGGTCACATCCATTACATCAAAACCCTTGTACAATGCAAACATGGTTGATTTTGCATCGGCTTCTTTTGAGTTAGCGGGTTTAAACGATACCAGTTCATTACCGGTATATTCTTTTTTGAATCGTATTTGTAACAAGCTATCCGCTTCACCTGCCTTACGGTATAAACCACGGAGGAATAATATTTGCTCCTGTGCATTGGTTGCGCCGGTTTCTATTTCATCCTGTAATTTTTTAAAAATGCGGTACTCTTCTTTTTCTTTAGGTGATAATTTACTTTCATTAACTGTGCCAGCATATTTAAGCCTCAAAGCATGGTACATACGTGCTGCTTCAAGTGAACCTTCTTTTACATTGCGTCCATCTTTACCTCCAATAAAGTTCCAGCCATAGATATCATCCTTATAACCATTCTTATCATCATCAATACCATTGCCGGGTATTTCTTTTGGATTACGCCAGAGAATCGGTTTCAGATCTTCGTGCAGGGTGTCAGCACCATTATCAATTACGGCAACAATGACTGTAGTACTTTTTTTGTTTTTCACAAATTCAAATGCCTGTTGCAGGCTGATTCCATAAAAACCATCGGTCGTTTTATCTTTCAGGTGCCATCCTTTCAATTCATCTTTCGTTGATGTTTGTGCAAGGGTAGTGCTGATGGCCAGGATAAAAATTCCTAAGCCTGTGAATAATTTTTGAAGGTGCATGCTTTCTTTATTTTTTTAACAATCGGTAAAATTCATATTTATACTGCAAACAAACATACCGTCGAGCCACAATTTGCAGAAGTTTACACTTTTTATTAACGATTCGCCTAAATATCAAACTTGATTCCCTGTGCTAATGGTAAGGTAGACGAGTAATTAATGGTATTGGTTTGCCGGCGCATATAATTTTTCCAGGCATCGCTTCCGCTTTCCCTTCCACCACCTGTTTCTTTTTCACCACCAAACGCACCCCCAATTTCAGCGCCACTTGTTCCAATATTTACATTTGCAATACCGCAATCGCTTCCAGCAACAGATAAAAATTGCTCCGCTTCACGAAGATTCAATGTCATAATGGAAGAAGATAATCCCTGGGGCACTTCATTTTGAATAGCGATTGCTTCTTCCATGGTTTTATACTTCAGCAAATACAAAATAGGCGCAAAGGTTTCGTGTTGCACAATTTTATACGCTGGTTCTACTTCTGCAATGCATGGTTTTACATAACAACCACTTTCAAAGCCTGCACCTGATAATACAGCTCCTTCCACTACAAATTTTCCGCCTTCAACTTTACATTGTTCAATAGACTTCATGTATGAAGCAACTGCATCTTTATCAATCAACGGCCCCACATGAATGCGTTCATTCAACGGATCACCAATGTTTAATTGTTTATAGGCTGCAACTAATTTTTCTTTCACTGGTTCATAAATACTTTCATGAATGATCAATCTTCTTGTACTGGTGCAACGTTGCCCTGCTGTACCAACTGCTCCAAACACTGCGCCAAGAATAGCAATATTCATATCAGCATGTTCGCTAATGATAATGGCATTGTTTCCACCCAACTCTAATAAACTTCTTCCCAATCGTTCACCCACAACTGCACCAACAGCTTTACCCATTCTTGTACTTCCGGTTGCAGAAACCAAAGGTATTCTTGTATCATGGCTCATCCATTCACCAATCTCTCTGCCACCCTGTATTAAACAACTTACACCTTCAGGTACATTATTTTTTGCAAATACCTCTGCAGCAATCAACTGACAGGCAATGCCACATAAAGGAACTTTCTCTGATGGCTTCCAAATGCATACATCTCCACAAACCCATGCCAGCATACTATTCCAGCTCCAAACCGCAACAGGAAAATTAAATGCAGAAATGATTCCAACAAGACCCATTGGATGCCATTGCTCATACATGCGATGCAAGGGACGTTCACTGTGCATGGTTAAACCGTGTAGTTGTCGTGATAAACCAACAGCAAAATCGCAGATGTCAATCATCTCCTGTACCTCACCATAACCTTCCTGTAAACTTTTGCCCATTTCGTAAGAAACCAATTTGCCGAGTGGTTCTTTTTTTGCACGCAGGGCTTCACCAATTTGTCGTACAACTTCTCCACGTTTTGGTGCCGGCCAGTTTCGCCATTCTTTATATGCTTCCTGCGCTTTTTGAATCACTGCTTCATACGCTTCTTTATCAGCAGCAGTAACAGAGGCAATTACTTTACCATCAACAGGTGAGTAGGATGTAATGGTTTCTCCCTTGGATTGTAACCAGTTTATCCCTGTTGAAACGCCCTTGTTGTTTTCTTTGATGCCTAATTGCTTTAAAATATCCTGCATACAATCGTTTTATGAGTTTGCAAATATCCTGAAAAAGCGGTAATTATAAAATCACTTTTATTCCACCCATTACCCAGCGGTTGGGCATACTGCTTCCCAATATATCACTGTAACGGCGATTGAATACATTATCCGCCTGCACAAACAAGCCCAGTTTATCTTTCAGCAGGTAAAGGTCAACACGGGTATTCAATAAAAAATAATCTTCCGAAACAGGAACGAATGCTGCATTACCGCTTTGCGGGCGCCTTTTTTTATACAAACCATTTATGCCGATACCGATTTTTTTGTAGCGGTAGATCACATTAAAGTTGATGAGTTGCTTTGCATGATTTGATATGTAAAGGGAAGGAATGGTATCGCTGCTGCGGCTGCGCATCCATACAAAACCAATGCCTGCAACAATGCTATGATTTGTATTGAACTGTTTCTGGTATTGTATATCGGTTTCAATACCTGTTGTGTTTACTTTATTGATATTTTTTGCCAAACTGTAAATACCACCTGCTACAAGATTGCTTTGGCGGGGCATATTGGCATAGGGCGTTGCCACATAGTCGATCAGGTTTTCCTGAAAACGTTCGAACCATGTAGTAGAAAATTTGATGGATGTGCCGATAAAATAATCTGCACCTAACTCATAACTGAATGATGTTTCAGATACAAGGTCAGGATTGCCAATACGCTGACCCGAAGGAACCGGACTGCGTTGATAATTATTGAATCGTTCAGTAAAGTCAGCGTCTCTTGTTGTACGTCCAACACTTCCCCTGAATAAGAAGTATTCGTACTTATAAGAAGCATTCAGTTGTGGCACGAGCTCCCAACCTGAACGTTCATTCCAATCAACACGTAAAGCAGGGTTTAACTGTAAGGCTTTACCAAGCTTTTGATTTAATACAACGAAGGCACCTGCGTTTGATACTTCATGATTACCCCTGTCGTTCGAAACAATTTTACGACTGATGAATTGTACGCCGGAAGTGATGCTTGAATTCTCATTGATGGTATAATCGTGCACAGCAAGCGATTGGAATAATGAAGAGTTGTTAACATTAGCACCAACTGCTTTACGAAAGCGATATACATCATCTGCCTGTTTGTAACCTGCATCAAATGAGAAACGGTGTTTCTTCTTTTCATGCATCAGTTTTAAATGATGCCAGCGGCTTACAACAGCTTCTGTTGCAGTATCAGACAGAAACGTTGTATAAAAATTCTGTGCAGAAAAATCACGGTCATCATATCCAAAGCGGTAGGCAATGCTTGTACTCTCAGATAATTTTTGTTTTACCGATGCAGAAATAGTTGTAAGATTAAAAAAACCTTTCGTCCCTCTTAATTGCTGACCTTTTGCATTATTGGTAAGTACACCAAAGGACGCTGTGGTATTTTTCTGATGAAAAAATGCGCCTGCCTGTGTGTTGAATAACCCAAAATCACCGGCTGTTAATTGTGCATTGAATTTATATCCGTCTGTTTGTTTTTTTGCTGCAAATGTTTTGCTGATGATGTGCACCACACCGCCTACAGCCTCCGTTCCATATATAGCAGATGAAGCACCTTTCAATATTTCAATACGATCGATCTCAGCAGGAGAGATGGGGATATAAGAATTAAAGTGACCCGTAAGCGGATCGTTTAATCGGATGCCATCTAATATCACCAAAACCTGTTGAAACGTTCCACCACGAATCGTAATATCGCTCTGTGCACCCATTGGGCCACGGCTTTGTACTTCAATGCCTGGAACATAGCGTAACAGTTCATCAATAGACTGTACAGGTAGTTTCTGTAACAGATCACCTTTAATAATCAAAATATTTCGTCCTGTTTTGGAAGCACTAACCGGTATAAGAGAAGCAGTAATTGTAATGGGGTCTAATTCAATTTCTTTTTGTTGTGCATTTAACTGCATAGAAATACCTGATATAACTACGATGAAAAAATACTTAGTCAAATTCATATAAAAATTTCTGGCCGCAAAGATAGGCGTATGGGCAGCGAAAAAGGTCGTATTTGTGTCTATTATGTACAGCGCTGGCAGTAATCATTTTGCAACGAAAAACAAAATGTATGTCAAGAATATTAATCCTACTCCTCATCAGTTGCTTTGCATTAACTGCATCGTCGCAAACAGATACCGGTTCCTTAAATCAAGAAATCAGTTTTGTTTATCCTGCAATTAAAAGAACGGCAAATGAAAAAATATTGGTTTACCAGGTGTTGTGTTTAACCAATCAGAATAAAGAAAGGAGCTTCATGGTTGTTTTTTGTGAAACACCCATTAAAGATTCCAAACAAAGGGCAAAGATGAAGAATGATTATATGCTCAGGCGTGAACGGGCTTATTTAGCCCATATTTTTTTTGCAAAAGTTGATGTAGTAGAGGAACGCAAGATTCAAACTGATACAAAAACTTATTTCAGGTTGCTCACAGAAAAATATGATGGTCTCAGGGTTTGGGCTATTTTAAATACAGAAATATTTTTAAGATAGCATAAAAAAATCCCCCGAAAATTCGGGGGATTTTTTTTAATGTCTGAATGTAATTCGTTCGTAATAAGTAATCCCATTAAAGGTTTCTGTAGTTGAAATGATGAAAGTGTTTTCATCCAGTAGTTCGATTAATGCTGACCCATTGATAGTGATCTTGGTTTCATTGTCAGTAAATGCCCAGGCAATCGTTTCAATGATCTGCGGGTCTGTCGGCGAACATTTGGTAGCGCCTTCATTTATTTCTAAAGTGTTATTGGTTTTAAAAATATATTTATCGTCTTTACTACAAGCATCCCATGTAGGAAAATCATCAACCCAAGAACCGGTATTTGTTTTTTCCTCATATTTACTGACGAACCACTCTTTTTGAGTAAGCAACTCTGTCTTTGATTTCTGATCATTTTTCTTTTTACAGGCAAAGAATAAAGTGGAAACAACAGTAATGAGAAGTAATATTTTTAAGGTAATTTTTTGCATAGATATTATTTTAGTGAAGAATGTTCACAAGATAAACACACTTTGCTGTATTTCCTATTTAATACGATTCCTTTTCATTCGGAAAATCTTTACTCTTAACATCAGTAATATATTGTTGAACAGCTCCGGTAATTTGTTCGTGCATGTTTAAATATTTACGAAGGAACCTTGGATTGAATTCATTGTTGATGCCAAGCATATCATGCATCACCAATACCTGGCCATCACAAAAACTACCTGCCCCAATTCCAATTGTTGGAATTGTTAAACTTTCTGATACTTCTTTGGCCAGGTTAGCAGGAATTTTTTCAAGTACTGTTGCAAAACAACCTGCTTCCTGTAAAAGTTTGGCATCTTTTTTTAATTGTTTTGCTTCGTCCTCTTCTTTTGCACGAACATTATAGGTGCCAAATTTATAAATGGACTGTGGTGTTAACCCCAAATGTCCCATTACCGGAATACCGGCAGCAACAATTCGTTTGATGGAATCAATGACTTCTTCACCACCTTCCAGTTTAATGGCATGTGCTCCTGTTTCTTTCATAATGCGGATAGCTGAAGCAAGGGCAATATCTGAGTTTGATTGATAAGTTCCAAATGGCAGATCAACTACTACAAAACAACGATGAATTCCACGTAACACTGATTGTGCGTGATAGATCATCTGCTCTAAAGTAATTGGTAGTGTCGTTTCATGTCCTGCCATTACATTGCTTGCACTATCGCCCACTAATATCACATCGATGCCTGCTTCATCAAAAATTTTTGCAAATGAAAAATCATAGGCTGTGATCATGGAGATCTTTTCGCCATTCAATTTCATTTTCTGCAGGGTATGGGTGGTGATGCGTTTTACTTCTTTGTTTACTGACATGGAGAGAGTTTTTGAAATTTCCTGGAATTATAGTGCCAGCGATGATGATTCAAGCTTTTTTGCTTTTACTTCATCATATAATAAATGAACAAGACCATCAACCAAACCAATCTTTGGCACATAAATTTCTACGATGTTTGTCCAGCGCATTATGTTGATATAAATCTGTAAGGCAGGAATGATTACATCGGCTCTGTCTTCACGGAGTTTATAAATTTTCATTCGGTCTTCCAGTGAAAAACTGCTGAGTTCTTTGTGGTAATCTCTTAAGGATTCAAGTGTAAGGGGTTTACCTTCTTTCCGTTTTGATAAGGAGAATACTTTGTTGATATTTCCACCTGAACCGATCGCAACAATATCGGCATGATCTTTTGTACCCAGTTTAATAAAATCCTTCATTTCGTACCATTGCTTATCTTCTACCAACCCCTTCAGTAAACGAATTGTACCGATATTGAATGATTCTTTAAACACCATTTTACCGGCATTGAAAAATGTAAGTTCGGTGCTGCCACCACCTACATCAATATATAAATAGGAGTGATCTTTATCGAGGTTCTCTGCAACATGATTCTCATAAATAAATGAAGCTTCCTCATCGCCACTGATTACTTTTATTTCAATACCCGTTTCCATTTTTACCTTGCGAATGATATCCTGGGCATTTTTTGCATCTCTCATGGCCGATGTTGCACATGCTTTGAGAAATTGTACTTCATAAATGCTCAACAGGTGCTTATACGCTTTAATAGTTTCAACAACCTTGTTGATTTTGATCTTGGATATAAAACCAGCTTCAAATACATCAAAGCCCAGGCGAAGGGGTACACGCACAAGATTGAGTTTATTAAATTCAGGAGGTGCTTTGCCGTTTTCAACAACTTCTGCAATCAGAAGCCTCGCAGCATTACTTCCTATATCAATGGCGGCCAGTTTCAATTTGTTTCAGAATTTTTTGATGCAGAAAATTATAGATCTCAATCTGCGAACGGATCGTTTTACCTTTCTTTCGTACGTATGTATTCTTCAGATCGTTATCCAATACCCTTGCTTTTACGTTATCTTTTAACTGAATTTCTATGTATTCTTTTAATTCCTGTTTAATGGTTGCATTGGTTATTTCCAAGGCAGCTTCAACACGGTGATCAAGATTACGAACCATCCAGTCTGCCGAAGATATATAAACTTTCTCTTTGCCATTATTGTGAAATATCAACACACGGCCATGCTCAAGGTACTGATCTACAATACTGACCGCATAGGGCTGCACTTTAAACTTATTACTTTCTGTGTACATGCAAAAAATTCCACGTATAATGAGCTTTATTTCAACACCTGCCTTTGCTGCATTGTATAATTTTTCAATCAACACTTCATCACTGAGGCTGTTCATTTTTATGGTGATGGCAGCAGGCAAGCCTTTCTTTGCATTTTTAATTTCATTCTCAATCAATCGAATTAATTCACGACGCATACCTGTAGGACAAACAAGTAATGTTTTGCATTGCCTCAAAAATTTGAGATGACTGAACATAGGTTTTTCCAGGTACAAAAAAATGCGATTGATATCGGCCATTACTTTCCTGTTGGCAGTGAGTAAACACTGATCGCTGTACACACGGGAAGTGTCTTCATTTAAATTACCTGTACTAACAAAACCATATTGAATGGTTTTATTGTTCACTCTCTTTTTAATGATACATACTTTGGCATGCACTTTCATATCGGGCACACCAATTAAAACTCTTACGCCTTCTTCTTCCAATCTTTCTTTCCATTCAAGATTCGCTTCTTCATCAAACCTTGCCCGCAGTTCAAGCATAACGGTAACTTTTTTACCATTTCTTGCAGCATTGGCCAATGCATTGATCACTTTTGAATTTTCTGCCAACCGGTAAGCCGTAATCTTGATTTCATTTACATCAGGATCCATAGCTGCTTCCCGCAGCAGATCAATGACTGAATCAAACGAATGATAAGGAAAATGCAGCAACAGATCCTGTTTCAATATTTCATCAGTAACACGAATGGTTCTTTTAAGTGCGGGGTGGGGGAATGGTTTTTTCCGTTCATGCTTTACAGTAAATACATCGCCTGGAAAATCCATGAAATTCCGGAAATTATGAATACGTCCGCCTGGAATGATATTATCACGGCGTGAAAGATTCAATCTCCTGATCAGGTATTCAAGTATGCCTGCATCAATTTCTTTATCATAAATAAACCGAACAGGTTTTCCTTTGCGGCGATTCTTAACTCCCTTTTCAATTTTTTGAATAAGCGTAGTACTTACATCACTTTCAAGATCAATCTCTGCATCCTTTGTTACTTTAATGATATGTGCACTGTATTCATCAAAACCCATAAAGGAAAATATCCTCGGCAAACAGTAACGGATAATATCTTCCATTAAAATGATGTAATGTTCTCCGCCTGATGAGGGCAGTTTTACAAATCTTCGTTTGAACTTGGCCGGTATTTCAATCAACGCATATTTTTTTAAATATGCATTTGTTTTGTTACTCATGGCAACAGCGAGATACAAAGACCGCTCCCGTAAATAGGGGGGCAGCGGATTACTTTCTATCATTAAAGGAATTACTTCCTGTCTTACTTCTTCATCAAAATAAGCTTCTACAAATTTCTTTTGCTCTTTATTGAGTTGCTTTTCAGTAACAAGGAATATTCTTTCTTTTTTCAGTTCCTGCTGCACGTTGTTCCAGATGCGGTTGAATTCATTCTGCTGCTGCAATACAATATTCTGTATCTGTTCGAGGATGGCCTGTGGATTTTTTTCGAGATGCATTTTACTTTTCGCCTTGTAATCAATTTCCACCATACGTTTGAGTGTAGCTACTCGTACCCGGAAAAACTCATCGAGATTATTGGAAAAGATGCCCAAAAAACGAATCCGCTCACGGAGAGGAACGGCGGGGTCATTTGCTTCCTGCAACACCCTTGCATTGAAAGAGAGCCAACTGATATCCCTGATGATTGTTTTGCGTTTTTCTATAGCCATAAATAGTACAAATACTTCAACATAAATGTAAGCAGCCATTTACTGCTAACAAGTTAAGTTTTTAAGAACTGGATTATAACGTTTCTATTTTTTTGAGGATGGATGTTGTGGACAATCCTTCAACAAGCTCAATGATTTCAACACGGCCACCATTGGCAATCACTTCTTTTGCGCCCACGATGGTTTCAATGGTATAATCTCCGCCTTTAATCAGCACATCGGGCAATATTGAATTGATCAGTTGATAAGGCGTGTCTTCATCAAACAAAACAACCGCATCAACCATCACTAATGAAGCAAGCAACAAAGCCCTGTTTTGTTCTTGATTAATGGGCCGGTTTTCACCCTTTAATTTTTTGGTAGATGCATCACTGTTAAGTCCTACAATTAAAATGTCAGCAAAAGCAGCGGCTTGTGATAACGAATGAATATGCCCTGCATGCAATATGTCAAAGCACCCGTTGGTGAAAGCAATGGTTTTGCTAAACTTCCGCCAACGCATAATAGCTTGTTGCAATGGCCCCGCATCCAGTATTTTCTGTTGAATATGTTGTGTGGCTTTCATCCCTGATACTTTTAAATTGATAGATCGGATGGTTTAGACGGCAATTTTTTTCTGTTTACGATCGGTAAAAGAATGAAACAGATCAACCCGCCGAATAAAACAACAGCCGTTTGTGCAATCCATAAAATCCATCCAAAAGTAAAACCAACCACCTGGCTTTGTCCGTACAACATCAGTATTTCCTGAACAATATATTGATAAGCACCCAAGCCACCTTGTGTTGCTATCATGCCCACACTTCCGAAAGATAAAATGGAAAATGCTTCCTTTATACCAAGATGTGAAACTTCCTGCATGGCATAAAATCCAATACGGCTGCTGAGCAGGTATAAACTCCAGATGAGTGCCGAATGAAAAATAAACATCCAGCGGTTTTTGATATGCCGTACACTATTGAGCCCGCTCCAGATTCCCTTTACAACATTTTTAATTTTTTCAATCAAAGGAATATGACTGAATTTTTTCAACATCATATAAAACAACCAGAAAGCAATGGCAACTGCTCCCAATATGATGAACAACTTGAGCCATGAAAATTTCTGATCATCGCCCATAAACGTATCCCGCATGAGTGATAATGCATATCCGCCAACAATATCTATCTGTAATAAAATGGTAATGACAAATGCACCAATTAAACAAACAAGATCAATGGCACGTTCGGCAACAATGGTTCCAATGAGTTTATCCGGACCCATTTTTTCATAACGTGCAAGAATGGTGCATTTGAGTACTTCGCCTAAACGTGGAAAAGCAAGATTGGCCAGGTATCCAATCATTACTGCATTAAATACATTAAAGGTTGAAGGATTATAACCTAATGGTTCCATTAAAATTTTCCAGCGTAATGCACGGATATAATGACTCAACAACATCATAAAAAGCACAGGAATAAAGAGCCAATAGTTGGCTTGCTTCAACGATAATTTTATCTGTACCCATCCTTTATCATCAATTCCTCTGGCCATCCACCAAACAAGAAAAATTCCAAGCCCAAGAAAAAAAAGGAACTGGAGAGCAACAAAAATTCTTTTTTTTATCATAATGAAACAGAGTAGCTCCAACAATTTATTAATCCGCCACTTGAATGTAAAATACTAAAGTTTATTCAGCTCCCTGGGAAATACCAGCCATGGTTTGAAGTTCTTTGCTTCTTCAAACTTCATAGTGGCATAGGAAATGATGATCACTACATCTCCAACGGAGCCTTGTCTTGCAGCAGGGCCGTTTAAACAGCATACTCCACTACCACGCTTTCCTTTAATGACATAGGTTTCGAGGCGGGTGCCATTATTTACATTAACTACTTGTATTTTTTCATGTTCAATAATATTGGCAGCATCCATCAGGTCTTCATCCAATGTAAGACTTCCTACATAATGAAGATTGGCTTCAGTAATGGTAATACGATGGATTTTCGACTTTAATATTTCAATTTCCATAACGGCAAATTTAAAAGGATTCTTTTATATGATTTTTCTAAGATGTTAATATGCTATTATCAATGAGGCGTACCTCATCTAAATAAGCAGCAATTAATGCAACTACTTCATCGGTTCCATTCCATTCATTCATGAGTTCAAGAGTTTCGGCCTTTGCCAGTTCTGTATAATCAACACGAAAGCCCTGCTCTTCTAATAGACTTGTTGCAGTTTGTTTCAAGTGTTCAACATTGCCGGGTTGCAATTGGTTTTTCATCCAGGAAAGTGTTTGAAAGATGGCCGTTGCTTTTTTACGTTGAGCTTCATTCAAACGTGTATTACGGCTGCTCATGGCCAATCCATCATCTTCACGCAGGGTAGGGCCAACCATTAATTGTGTGGATACACCAGTCAACTCAATCAGTTTTTTTATAACCATGCATTGCTGAAAATCTTTCTGTCCCATGAAAAGAAAATCGGGTTTAGTAATTTTCAATAAACGATCTACTGCCTGGCAAACACCCTGGAAATGGCCGGGGCGGAATTTTCCTTCCAATACTGTTTCAAGATAACCGAGGTTAAAGTGTGGGAGGATAGATGTTTCCTGGGGATAGAATTCTTTGGCTGATGGAAGAAACAATACATCGCAACCAGCTTTAAGCAACATTTGTATATCCTGATGAATAGTAACAGGATATTTTTCGTAATCCTTTTGATCGTTGAATTGTGTTGGATTAATAAAGATGCTGCAGACCGTTAGTCCGGTTTGCTTTTTACTTTGTTCTATCAACGATAAATGGCCATTATGCAATGCTCCCATGGTTGGCACCAATCCAATTTCAATATTGGCTAAACGCTTTGTATCAAGATAGTACCTGATGTCAGTAACTTGCTGAAAAATGAACATGAATCGTTGTTTTTGTAAACTAAAGGCCTGTCAATGCAAGCCTTTTCGGTAAAATCCACTACCTTTGCCCACCTCATAAAAGAGGTAATGATTCCTTAACAATTAGCAATGGTAGCAGCAAAGAAAAGAATTTTATTCATAGCCAGTGAAATGTCTCCGTATCTGGAGGAAACAGACTTCTCCTCAATTGTTAATCATCTGGCGATCAAAGCAAATGATGGTGGGTTTGAGATCCGATGTATCATGCCCCGTTTTGGTGTTATTAATGAACGCCGTCACAGGTTACACGAAGTGGTTCGCCTGAGCGGTATCAATGTATCGGTTGATAATGATGATTATCCATTACAGATCAAAGTTGCCTCTCTTCCCAATGCCCGTTTGCAGGTTTACTTTTTAGAAAATGAAGATTTTTTTAAACGTAAGTTCATTTATCATGATGAAAATGAAAAGTGGTACGATGATAATGATCTCCGTTCTATTTTCTTTTGTAAGGGAGCTTTAGAAACAGTTAAAAAATTCGGATGGCCTCCTGATATTATTCATTGTAGCGGATGGATGACAGGTTTAGTACCAATGTTTATCCGTTCTGCGTATAAAAAGGAACCAGTATTTAGCCATTGCAAAGTTGTTTATACAATAGGGGACACAACATTTAAAGAAAAGCTAAGTGCAGACTTTTTAAAGCTAGCAGCTATAAATGATAATGTTACCAAAAAAGAGCTTGAGCCTTTTAAAGATTTAAATAATGTATCGATGTTTAGGGGTGGCGCTACTTATGCTGATGCGGTAACTTTTGGTACAGCTAAACCTGATAAAAAATTGGCAGAAGAATTTGCAAAAGTGCGTGGTAAAAAAATATTGAAATACAATGCTGAAAGTGATTTAACAGACTATTTACAATTATATGCCGACCTTGCCAAATAATTAATTAGCACTGTTTTACTAAAAATTTTATTGCTTTGCAAAGAAGACTTTTACTCACTGCATCTGCTGCAGTTTTACTTATTATTTTAATTGGTATTGGTTGTACAAAATTAGATACAACAACATTAGGAAGTGATTTAGTTACAGTTGATAATGTTAATACATTTGCTGATACCTTAGATATCAATTCAACGCAGGGCATTTTTAATGATAGCACAATCTTACAAAAAGGAGACAACCACGCAATTGGTGTAATTAGCAATGATCCTTTATTTGGTAAAACTGATGCAAGAATTTACGTTCAGTTTAAACCTACTTTTTATCCTTACTATTTTGGAGAGGCAGGTGATACGGTAAAGAATGCATCATTTAGTGGCGGAAGTGTTAATGCAGGTTTCGATTCAGCTTTTGTTTGTCTATCATACAAAGGTGCATGGGGAGATACAACTTCTTCAGCAAATATTGAGCAAACTTTTGAGGTAAGAGCAATTATAGATGAAAATTTTAGGGCAAAGACAGACACCATTAGACAGTTGGGTTCTGCTACGCCAACGGTTAATAGCACGCTTTTAGGTTCAGCAATTATTACACCGCAAACAATCGCAAGAAAAGTTATCATTGGTAGAGGTGCAAAGCGAGATTCAGTTACTAACCAGGTTAGAATAAAGTTAAAGGATTTAGGAGCAGATTTTGCAGCAGCGTTGTTTAATGAGCAAGATACCGTTTTATTAAGTCCAAATAGTGGTCTTAGAAATGATTCAAGTTTTAGGCAGAAATACAATGGTTTTGAAATAAGAGTTACAAATGGAGCAGCAGGAAATACCTTATACTTTGTAAACCTTGCAGAAGCAAAATCAAGGTTTGAATTTCATTTTCATAAAACTAAAAACGGAATAAGAGATACTGTTGTACAAAGTTTTCAAATGTACACTTCACAGTTAGGAAGCATTGCTGCATCATCTAGCATGAACTATATCAAAAGAGATTATTCTTCAGTTTCATTGCCTGGACCAAATACGCCGACCAACAATATCTTTTTACAAACCGCTCCAGGCACATTTGCTAGTTTAAGTATATCCGGTCTTACAGGTTACAGCAACAGAATTGTACACAGAGCAGTATTAATTGTTGAGCAAACTCCTGACAATCCTGCAACAGATAATATTTATACAGCTCCACCTTTTTTATATCTTGATTTAAAGGACACTGTCATTAGTTCACCTCAACGTTACAAGCCTGTTTATTTTGATCTTACATCGCAAGTTCCTTACGACCCTGACACAAAAATATTAAATGGTTTATATCATCCTTTTCCTTTAGCAAATGTTGATATATCCACATTTGGTGGGGGAGCCTTGAGAAGATTTGAGCCAAACGGCACTCCTTTTTATAGATATGAAATAAATCTTACTAGATATGTTCAGCATATCGTTACAAATGGTTTTAAAAATTATGATCTTCGTTTATATGCGCCTTTTAATTATTATTATCCGCAATATTTAGGAACACAAAATATAATACCTTATTATAACCCTATCGCTTTAGGTAGAGTAAGAGTTGGCGCAGGTTCCACACAAAATATTCCACATAAAATGAAATTGGTTGTAATTTATTCCAAAGTATAAATTAACTTTTACAACGCCTTTTATTAAATGTAAAAGGCGTTGTTCTTTTAAAAATTACAGCCCTTATCTTTGCAATCTTAAAATTTTAAAAATGCCGTATTTATTTACTTCTGAATCCGTAAGTGAAGGTCACCCGGATAAAATTGCTGACCAGATAAGCGATGCGCTTATAGATAATTTTTTAGCTTTCGATCCTACAAGTAAAGTCGCTTGCGAAACGTTGGTAACTACAGGGCAAGTAGTGCTTGCTGGTGAGGTTAAAAGCAAAGCATATTTAGATGTGCAGGAAATTGCTAGAGGCGTAATCCGTAAAATTGGATATAACAAAAGCGAGTACATGTTTGAAGCAAATTCATGTGGTATTATTTCAGCTATACATGAGCAATCACCTGATATTAATCAAGGTGTTGATAAAAAGAAAAAAGAAGAGCAAGGTGCAGGCGACCAAGGGATGATGTTTGGTTATGCTACAAATGAAACAGACAATTACATGCCATTAGCATTAGCATTATCTCACGATATTTTAAAAGAATTAGCCGCAGTTCGTAGAGAAAATAAAGAAATAAAATACCTTCGTCCCGATGCTAAAAGCCAGGTTACTTTAGAGTATGACGATAATAACAAGCCCGTTAGAATTGATGCGATTGTGGTTTCTACCCAGCATGACGATTTTGGAAAAGATGAAGTAATGCTTGCAAAAATTAAAAAAGATATCATTACTATAGTAATACCAAGAGTAAAAGCTTTGTATCCTAAATACGATCATTTATTTACCAACAAAATAAAATACCATATTAACCCAACAGGTAAGTTTGTAATCGGTGGTCCTCATGGAGATACTGGCCTTACGGGTCGTAAGATAATTGTTGATACCTATGGTGGTAAAGGCGCACATGGTGGCGGCGCCTTTAGTGGAAAAGATCCAAGTAAAGTTGATAGAAGTGCTGCATATGCAACTAGGCATATTGCAAAAAATTTAGTTGCTGCAGGGCTTTGCGATGAAGTTTTGGTACAAGTAAGTTATGCAATTGGTGTTGCTCAACCTACAAGTATTAATGTTGTCACTTATGGAACCGCAAAAGTAAAATTAACTGATGGTGAAATAGCAAAAGCAATAATGAAAATGGATTGTTTTGATATGAAACCTTATTTTATTGAGCAAAGATTGAAACTGCGTAACCCTATTTACAGCGAAACTGCGGCATACGGTCATATGGGTAGAACACCGGAAAAAGTTGAAAAAATATTCACTTCTCCTTCAGGTGTTGTTGTAAAGAAAAAAGTTGAGTTGTTTACATGGGAAAAATTAGATGCTGTAAAAGAAGTTAAAAAAGTTTTCGGACTTAAATAAATTTTCCCTTGCAGGAAAGAGAATTTTAAAGACCATAAGTTCTTAGTGAACTTGTGGTCTTTTCGTATAAAAAATTAAACATAATTTTATAAAGTGAAAGATTTTAGACACCAGCATAAGCGCCCAAAAAAGAATACCTTAATCGTAGGCAGAACGGCTATCATTAATGCTATGAAAGAAGGCAAACAGTTAGACAGAATTTATATGCAAACTGCCGTGCATGGTGAAACAATTGATGAAATAAGAACTTTGGCAGAACGCTACATGGTTCCTATTAATAAAGTACCTGTAGAGAAACTCAATAATTTTAATGTTAGCAACCACGAAGGTTGTATTGCCCAAATTTCAAAAATTCAGTATCAGGATTTACAAGATGTAATTTCTTTTGTTGTAGAAAATGGAGAAGTGCCTTTGTTTATAATTTTAGATGGAATAACTGATATTAGAAATATTGGTGCTATTGCACGCAGCGCATATTGCTTTGGTGTAAATGCAATTATTATACCTGACAAAGGCGTCGGTTCTTTAAATGAAGATGCTATTTTAACTTCTGCAGGTGCTTTAGAAAATATTGCTGTTTGCAGGGTAAACAGTTTAATGAAAGCTGTTGATGATCTTCATTTAAACGGTGTAAAAGTTTTTGCAAGTGTAATGGGTGCAACAACAAACTCTTATGAGTGCAATTTTACTGAGCCAACTGCAATTGTAATGGGTGCTGAAGAAAAAGGAATTTATCCTGCGTTAATGAAGATATGCGATGAAAAATTTGCGATACCTATGACGGGAGATTTTGATTCGTTAAATGTAAGTGTGGCAACAGGAATTATTCTTTACGAGGTTTCCAAGCAAAGAAACCAATAGTTATCTTATGACAACCTCTTTAATTAATTTTTCTTCTAGTTCTTTATTTACCATATCAATAATTTTTTCTTTTTGATAAAGCAATTCGTTTTTTAAGGGAGCAACTGTGGTTGTTATGAATAATGTTGACCCAATTATTTGTAATTTATCTGTGTATTTAGCAACAGTTTTGCCCATTATTTTCTCCCATACATCTTCTATTTTAAGTGCCTGCACACCTGTTTTTAGTTTGCTTTTATTTAAAAATTGTTGAAGTGCTTCTCCTATCGATATTTCTGACATAGTTGTTATTTTAAAGTTCAATTAATTGCACATCTACATTCAATTGCTCAAAAATGTTTTCCAATCGTTGTTTGTGCGTGTCCGTTATAAAAACCTGGCCATCGTTTTCTTTGCATACCCATTTAAGTAAACGAAGCAATCTCGTTTCATCCAATTTTTCAAATACATCATCAAGTAATAAAATTGGGCTAAAAAATTTATAATTTTTTAATAACTGATACTGTGCAAGCTTAAGTGCAAATAAAAGACTTTTTCTTTGTCCTTGGCTTGCAATAGTTTTGAATAATTGTCCATTAAGGGTAAATTGAACATCATCTTTATGTATGCCTTCACTCG
>JBKJNM010000044.1:0-2952 GCA_046593655.1 Lacibacter sp.
ATTTAATGTTCACCAACCGTTTAGCAATCTGGTAACTGATTTCGTTTCCTTTATAACAAACCACCTGCGGAACCTGGAACAAAGCTGTTTCCAGTGTTGCAGTTCCCGATGTAACCAACGCCGCAGTTGACTGCTGCAATAATGCATAAGTTTGGTTGCTCACTGATGATACATTGTTATAATCTTTGATGAGCTCTGCATAAAAAGGATCATCTAATCCCGGTGCCTTTGCAATGATAAACTGGTAATCGGGAAACTCTTTACTAACTTCCAGCATAACCGGCAATTTTTTTAAGATCTCCTGTTTGCGGCTGCCGGGTAATAGTGCGATGATATTCTTTTCAGAAAGCTGTTGATGTTCAATGTTCAAATTTGTTTTTTCAACTTCTTCAACCAGGGGATGCCCTGCATATTCAACATCCCAGTTCCATTTGGTTTTATAATAGTTTTTTTCAAACGGGAGAATGACCAGCATTTTATCAATGCATTGTTTCATCATCTTCACCCTGTTTTCTTTCCATGCCCATACCTGTGGCGAAATATAATAAACGACCCTGATGTTATTTTCTTTGGCCCATTTGGCAATACGTAAATTAAAACCGGGGTAGTCAACCAGAATCAATACATCGGGGCTATGCTTAAGAATATCCTCTTTACAAAAAGATAAATTTTTAAATATAGTGCCGAGGTTACTGATCACTTCTACAAAACCCATGAACGCAAGTTCACGGTAATGTTTTACAAGGGTAGAACCGGCAGCCTGCATTTTTTCACCACCCCAGCAACGGATCGTTGCCGTCGCATCGAGATGATGTAATTCTTTAATGAGGTTACTGCCATGTAAATCGCCGCTTGCTTCACCGGCTATGATATAATATTTCATTGAACTAAGAAATGATGTATTGATGATTTGTAAAGATAATCAACTGCGGATGGCATTTAAAAACAGTCATTTCCTCTGTAAAAACCATTCGTTCTTTGTTAATATTGGCTGTTGGGCATCATGCAGAATATTTTCTAAAACCCTTTACTGTAGAGGGTTTTGTTATTTTTATACCAAAGTTAAGGCCATAAAAACAAACGAATCTTGATTTGTATGTTGCAAAAATCGCTTTTACTTTTGTTCTGTCATTACAAATAACTGCCATCTGCAGTTCACACACTCCGGAAGTCAATTGACCCGCCTTGCTTGCTCCAGCGATACTTGCCCATAGAAAAAAGACCGTTTTAAGAAACAAAAATTTTAAACTTTTTTTGAAACATAGGTCAACGGCTCATGAACTAAAATTCATATAAAATTAACAATGAACATTCATGGCAAACTATGTAGCAATTAGTAACAATAAAAAATGAAACAAATGAAAAAGACAATGAAAAACGCAGCAATCGGATTATTTACCCTTTTAGCTGTAACAACAGGATTTAACGCATCAGCTGGTGACTCAACAACAACAATCGGTATTGAATTGAAAGCCGCAGGAAAACAAAACAATCAACCTGTATTTCAACTCGATCTTAATAATAAAGACGCCAGCAAATTCCTGATTGTAATTAAAGATGAGTTTGGTGTAACACTTCACCAGGAAGTAGTATCTGGAGTAAACATTTCACGCAAATATCAATTAAATACCGAAGAATTAATTGACGTTGATGTTCGTATTGAGATTCTTGATGTTAAAACCTCCACTACTGCCGTGTTCAACATCGTTAACAGCACCCGTGTAGTAAATGAAACAGCTATCGTTAAAAATTAATTGAAGTAGTTATAATCAGTTAACACAGGGTTTAAGGGTTGCCTTTTAGCAACCCTTTTTTCGTTTTGCTCCGTGTCTTCAGCAACCATTTTAACAAAAAAAAAGGAAGCAACTTTTTTTAAACTGCCTGCAGGTTACATGAAAAACTTTGCATACAGAATAATCAGGCCGTACATCAGTGTCATAATAAAAATGCCGGTGGCTGTTTTATCCCTTCGTCCATTGATAAAGAGGGTAAACAAAATGATATTGGCAATTAAGCTGAGGCTACCCACCGCCGTTAGCATAGCCTTGGTTTTAAAAAAATATTCAACAAATTCACCAAAGCTGATGGAAGGTGCTTTTATGAGGTAATATATTACCAGTCCAAGAATGGGAGCCAATGCACCCAGTACAATTCCAAAAGGCAGTTTATCAAGTTTCAACATCAGAATTTCAGTTTAGTTTCAAGTTGTTTTTTTAACGCATAGTTGGTTAAGTCGAATTGAACGGGAACAACACTCACAAAATTGTGTTCCAGCGCCCAAACATCGGTATCTTTTCCTTTATCAAAATTTTTAAATTCACCTGTAAGCCAATAATACTTCTTGCCTGTGGGGTCCTGGCGTTCGTCAAAATCTTCCACATACTTAGCATAAGCCTGGCGGCAGATTTTTACACCATTAATCAAACTCACATCAACCGAAGGGATGTTTACATTCAAACAAAGATGTTTATCCTGTTTTTTGCTGAGGATCTGTTCTACAATCAAACGTGCATATTTGCGGGCACCGGCAAAGTCGGCTTCCATACTATAATTAAGCAGGGAGAATCCAATAGACGGAATACTTTCAATACTTGCCTCAATAGCCGCACTCATGGTGCCGCTGTAAATAACATTGATACTGTGGTTGGCGCCATGATTAATACCACTCAAACAAATGTCGGGTTTGCGGTGCAGTATTTTATCAACTGCCAGCTTAACACAATCAACCGGTGTACCTGTTGTTTGCCATGTTTCAACACCTTCCATAAAATAAAGTTGCTGCATCCGCAATGGAAAGCCGATGGTAATGGCATGGCCCATGCCGCTTTGTGGTTTA
The DNA here is from genome assembly GCA_046593655.1 of Lacibacter sp. GTDB lineage: Bacteria > Bacteroidota > Bacteroidia > Chitinophagales > Chitinophagaceae > Lacibacter. Next base: position 2,837 of record JBKJNM010000044.1, read on the forward strand.
TCAGGAGCTACCACTACTACTTTTCCCAAATCTTTTACTGCTTCTACCAAATTACGGATGCCGGGTGCAGTTACGCCATCATCGTTGGTAATGAGGATAATCGGTTTTTCTTTTAC
>JBKJNM010000245.1:0-14834 GCA_046593655.1 Lacibacter sp.
GCAAGCCATTACCCGTCAATCGAAAGATACCAGGACGAAATTGTTCAGGCAATTGTTAATTGGTGGTATTATCTTATTTATTACGGTGGTATTCATTATCTGGGTCATCTACTTCAGCGATGTGAAGCTCACCTGGATCGTTACACATATTGCGGTATCGATCATTGTTACAACCGTTTTATTGCAATCCATTCTTACACTTTTTACAGCTTATAAAATCAGTTTAATTAATGACACGCTACCACCTGCACAACACCTGCAGCAATGGGAAGACTATTACAGTTTTCGTAAAAAACAAGTTCAATGGAACAAACCTCTCTACTTTCTTTTCTTGAATCTGGGTATGGGTTTGTATTTCCTGGAAGTATTTTATGGTCGCCCGGTTGTTTATATTATTTTACTGATACTAATATATACTGCATGGATGCTGTATGCGTATTTTATTTTAGGCAAACGCATTTTGGCAAAAGAAGAAAAACGATTGAAAGGAATTATGGATGAGTTGAAACAGATTGAAGAGCAGTTGAAAGCGGAATGATTAAATAAAAACTCCTGTTGTTGAATAGCAACAGGAGCTACTGACAATCCTTTCAACTTTTAAACCTTAATCAGCTCACACTTCCTTCGTCTTATGCCAGGGCTTTACACTTGCTCCATCCATCTTAACGATCTTTGGTGTAAACTTTCCAACAATATCAACCAATGATTGCTGACTCTTCATCACCTCTTCAATATCCTTGTACGCAAACGGTGCTTCATCTAACCCGCCGCCCATTAATATCACTCCATGCTTTTTTAATTCATCTTTCATAGCATGATGCGTAATATTTTGTATGGCTTTGGAACGGCTCATTAAACGTCCGGCTCCATGTGAAGCAGAATTTACCGATGCCATTTCACCTTTACCTTTTACAATAAAGCCTGCGGCTGTCATGCTTCCGGGAATAATACCGAGTACATTTTTTCCTGCTGGTGTTGCTCCCTTCCGGTGAACGATTACATCTTTTCCTTCCCATTTTTCTTTCCACGCAAAGTTGTGATGATTCTCCACCATCTTTATTGGCTTTCGTCCTAATTGTTTGGCAATCTTTTCATGAATTATATGATGACAGGCACTTGCGTAATCACCAGCTAAGTTCATCGCCAACCAATATTCCATTCCTTCTTCTTCATCGATGTTTAGCCAGGCCAGGTTTTTTGCATCCTGTGGTAATCGTCTTTTGCTGATTGCAAGTTTGGTATAATGGTTGGCAATATTTGCACCCAATGCTCTTGAACCGGAGTGACTCAACAAGCCCAAATATTTACCTGCTTGTACCCCCAGCACTTCATCTTTCTCTGCAATCTCCACTACACCAAATTCAACAAAGTGATTACCACTTCCGCTGCTACCTAATTGCTTCCATGCACGACCATGCAGATTTTTCAGCAACGGTAATTCAAAAAATAATTTGTTATCCATCACTTCATGATCTTCGCTTTGTTTGAACTGTGCACCACTTCCAAACAAAGTAGCTTCATTCATTTCTCTTGCAAAGAATGATTCTTTATGAACCAGCTCTTTCGGATCAATATCGAAAATGCTTAAACACATTCTGCAACCAATATCTACACCAACGCCATAAGGTATTACTGCATTCTCTGTTGCTAACACACCGCCAATGGGCAATCCATATCCAAAATGTGCATCGGGCATTAATGCACCGGCTACTGTCACCGGCAGTTTGGCTGCTGTGTACATTTGGTGCATGGCACTTTCCTCAATATGCTCACTTCCGAATACATTGAACTGAATTCCGACCTCCCTAAGTCCATCCGAAGGAGGGATTTCAGACTCCGATTGATTCATGAGCTCTTTTGCAATCAACGCTAATACAGCATCATTTTTATATTCGATTGGACTTGCCAATACTTTTTTTAATAACTCCATTACATCCTCCTTTGTATGATGCTTGTATTTTTTTTGCATCACATTCATAGCGATGCTGATCACCGGACCTTCCGGGTAGCCAATTGATCTTAATTCTTTTCCGGTTAATTTAATTTTTGCCATTGTTCTTCATTTAAGTTACTGCTTTTTGTTCTGTTCATTCTTTCATTTGCTGTTCAAAGTTTTTTTCATTTCAAAGCACCAGCCTTTGATTAGGTTTACATAACCTGTACAACAAAAAGCCCCCGACGATTCTGTCGGGGGATGTGTTATAACAAATTTGTTTATCAACTTTATTCAACAGCAGCATCTCTCCCGCAAACAGTATAATTCCCTTTTAGACTAAACCCATTCACTGTTTCACTATGTAATTGTATGCGTAGCATTGTGGCTTTTAAATTTGTTTTGCGGGTGCAAAGATGAATTTATTTTTTTGATGTTGCCAATTTTTTAAAGAATAATTTTTAAACTATTTTTTAACTGTTCTTTTTCGTTTATCACGTACCGTTAAGTTAAGCCTCAAAATAATTTCCCCTGCTGTCCCGGTCTTCTAAACTGAGTTCTATCCAAACTCCACTCTTCTGCATTCATTCCATACAACTTACCATATTTTTTATACTGCTGTGCCACCAGTTGTGCAATGGCTCCTTCGCCACGCATGCGTACACCCCAACGTGTGTCATTTACTTTACCATCATGACTGTGTTCAATATGATGCCATACTTTATCAGCACGGTCAGGGAAATTTTTATAAAGCCAATCATGAAATAAAAATTTAATAGCACCATTCAAACGGATGAATGTGTAAGCAGTAAATGTTGCACCGTTATCTCTTGCTGCTTTCATGATGCGTTGCATTTCATGTTCGTTGAGCCCGGGAATCATGGGCCCTATCATAATACCCATGCGTACACCTGCACTGCTGAGTTCATTAATTACTTTTAGTTTTTGTTTGGCTGTTGTAGTTCGTGGTTCCATGACACGTCGCAGATCTTCATTAAATGAAGTAATAGAAACCATGGCCGAAACAATATTCTTCTTTCCCATTTCCTGCAACACATCTTTGTCTTTGAGTATCGAGGAGTTTTTTGTGAGAATGCCTACGGGCTGATTAAATTCATTACATACTTCCAGCAATCCTCTTGTTAAACGATATTTCTGTTCAGCAGGTTGATAGCAATCGGTATTACCGCTAAGCATGATGGGTGTAGCATCCCACTTGGGATGCATTAAAAATTTACGCAGTAATTCAGGTGCATTTTTTTTGACGAGTATTTTCTGTTCAAAATCCATTCCTGCACTGTAACCCCAGTACTCATGCACATTGCGTGCATAACAGTAAATGCATCCATGCTCACAACCTGCATAAGGATTCATGCTGTAACTCATGCCTACATCGGGGCTTTCCACTTTGTTGACAATTGTTTTCGGGTGCACTTCGATGTATTGTGTTTTGAGATTGGTTTCTTCCCATTCATCAATGCCTTCAATATGTTCTTTGGTTACTTCGTTTTTTAAAAAGCGATTCCTGGTATTGAACTGTGCACCACGGCCTGAATGATAAACCCCCTCCCGACCTTCCCCTTCAGGGGAGGAGCTGTCAGTCTCATGATTAACTGGTTTGATTTTATAATGATCCTGTTGTAATTTTTCTGACATCATTTTTTATCACAGAGGACGCAAAGATTTGCACGGAGTGCACAAAGAGCCCGCTGTGTTCTTTGTGTTATGCTTTGTGCACTTTATGGTTCGAAAAAGTTGAATCGTATTAAAACGTACAAGAGCAGCATACAAAATTATCTACCCCTATTAAGTTCTTATGAATAGTGTTATATGTTAAATAGGCGGGGCTGTGTGCTGCTGGCTTCCCCTATCGGGGGAAGTCGGAAGGGGGCCAAATAACTCTCCCTGCTTTGTAGTAACCGCCAGGTTTTGAAATTCAAACCGTTGAACAATCTGGTAACGCAACTCTCCAACAGGTCGCTTGAGTAACAACATTCCATCTGCAATAAAACGACCGGTGAAATGCTTCTGCGAATATTCCAGCCAGCCCTTTTCATATTGCCAGGGTTGTAATTTTCTTGCAACGGTTAGATGCGGTTCCAAAATAAAATGTGGCTTGTTCTCGTCGTTCAGTTTCATGAGCCGTTGTGCCTCACTGCGAATTTCTTTTACCAATGATTGGATAGGTAGTTTACTTACTACATTAATATAAATGGTATGACTTGGAAAGCTTCCGTAATCTCTCAGCTCCACTTTAATGGGGTGAAAGCCCATGGCAATCATCTTTAACCGGTTCACCAAACGTTCTTCCATCAGTTCATACTGCAGAAAGTTAGCGAGTGTAATATGCGGCTTACCGCCAATAGCAGTTGATGCTTTGTACACCTCATAAAACTCCTGTTTCACTTTCATGATTTTGTTCCGCAATTCTTCATGCGGATTTAATACGAGCAAATACTCGTGTACCCTGTAGCCGGGAATGGTTGTTGTTGTAATTGATTGTAATTGCATAACCCATCGTTTAAGCCTCACCCTCGTTCCCTCTCCAACAGAGAGGGAGGCCGGGCAAGTAGTTATTAATTGAAATACTGTTGTACACTTCTACTGTTTGCAAAATCTTTTTTGCATAGAGATAATTGACAGCAGGATGGGGTTTGCTGAAGTATGCAGCAAGAAAAAATATTTTTCAAATCTGCATGGTGAAGTTACTAAAAGTTTTAGTTTTACCAAACTTTCTTACAAACCCAGACATATTTTTTTTATCACTCCTCTTTGCTTTACGGCAAGAGATAAAATGATTTCTTATGGATGGGGAACAATTTTTCGGCGCTGCTTATAAAGGCAGCAAAAATTTTAAACAACAGGATGTACAAACAGCCAATGCTACGGGCTTTGGTGCTGCAGCTGATGATTACTCAGAGCGGGGTATTGATTTGAATGAACACCTGATCAAAAACAAACCAGCCACATTCTTCTTTAAAATGAAAGGCGATGCAATGCAGGATGCCGGCATTTTTGATGGAGACATTTTAATTGTAGACCGTTCTGAAAAACTTGCCAACAGCAAAATCATTGTTGCCATTCTTAATGGCGAGCTGTTGGTGCGGAGGTTTCATAAAAATTTTTCATCGGCATTTTTGATTCCTGAAAATTCAAGATACAAACCGGTGAACCTGGCAGAGTTTAGTGATTTTAAGGTGTGGGGTGTGGTGGTGCACAGTATCCATTCGTTTGAGAAAGTAGTATAACCCTGACGGCGGTTGCAAACCCCGTCAGCGGTTGTTTGAGAGCTTATTTATTTTTATTTTCCACCTAACCGCCGTCAGGGCTTACTTCGACATCGCTCAGTATTCCACTGATGGGGTTAATAAAAACAACGAACCGCAAATGCATACCGAACCACTTGTTACAGGAAATTATTATCATCTCTTTAATCGAGGCGTGAATAGAGAAGATCTGTTCAAAGAAAAAAGGAATTACTATTATTTTCTGCAGCAGTATCAATTTTATTGCTCAGATATATTTGAAACGTATGCTTACGTATTATTAAAAAATCATTTTCATCTACTTGTGTACGTGAAAGAAACAGAAGCTGTACCCCGCAGAGATGGCCGTGGCATGTATCAACCGGATGCTTCAAAACAATTATCTCATTTCTTCAACTCCTATGCACAGTCGATCAATAAAGCGTTTAACAGAACAGGCCCTTTGTTCGAATCGCCTTTTGAACGAAAATTAATTGATGATGACAGCTATCTTACTTCTGTTATTTATTACTGTCATTACAATCCGCAGTTGCATGGGTTTGTTGCAGATTTCAAACAATGGGAGTTTTCTTCTTATCATTCAATTCTGAATAACGATACAACTTTTCTGGCATCGTCAAAAGTATCAGGCTGGTTTGGGGAAAAAGCTTTATTTGAGCAAGCACATGTAAGCACTTATGAAAGAAAAGATGCAGCAAAGTTTTTAATTGAGTAAGCATTCATTTCAACAAACCGCCAGCGGGGCTAAGAGCCGCCGTCGGGGTTTTGTACTGAACCCCGTCAGCGGTTACAAACCCTGACGGCGGTTCGATGAACAACGAATAAAAGATGGAACATGACAACATTACAATCCAGAGAATCCAATCCGTTTACACAACAAACCATGAATGGAAACGACCGAAGCATGTACGCCATTGTAGATTGTAACAATTTCTATTGCTCCTGCGAACGTTTATTCAAACCGCATTTGGATAACCAACCTGTTGTTGTACTTAGCAATAACGATGGTTGTATTATTTCAAGAAGCGATGAAGCAAAGTTGTTAGGGGTTGAAATGGCCGGCCCTTATTTTATGGCAAAGCCAATGATTGAAAAACATCAGGTCTCTGTTTTTTCCAGCAACTATAATTTATACGGCGATTTAAGTTGGCGGGTAATGGAAACACTACGGATGATCATTGGCAAACACAATGTAGAAGTGTATTCCGTAGATGAAGCGTTTGTTGACCTCAGCATTTTTCCTGTAGAAGAGTTGCATACAATTGCCATGCAAATAAGAAAAACTGTAGAGCAATGGACGGGCATTAAAGTATCTATTGGTGTGGCGCCTACCAAAGTGTTGTCCAAGCTGGCGAATCGCTTATCGAAAAAAAACAAAGAAAAAACAGGTGGCGTGATTGTACTGGATACACTGGAGAAAATAAAAAAGGCGTTAGCCATAACACCAGTGGGTGATATCTGGGGAGTGGGCGGCCGCTATGCGCAAAAATTAAAAGAACAATGGTTTATTGATGATGCGTTGCAATTGAGTAAGATGAGTGAAGAGTTTGGCCGCTTACATTTAGGCGGTGTGGTAGGTGTGCGTTTGATACGTGAACTGAACGGCATTGCATCAAAAGACATGCAAAATGAACTGGTAACTAAAAAAATGATCGCTACCACAAGAATGTTCGGCAGCCCGGTAGGCGATATCAACGATATTAAAGAAGCCGTTGCTACCTATACGTCGAGGGCTGCCGAAAAATTAAGACGACAACATAGTGCGGCCAGCATCATCAGTGTATTCGTGGTAGCAAAAGACGAAAATCATAACGTCACATTCAACCGGGGTATTACACACAGCAGGTACAGCATCTTACCAACTGCCACATCCTTCACCAACGAATTAATTAAGCCGGCTGTTGCAATGGTTGATAGTTTATACAAAGCAGGAACGCTGTATAAAAAAGCAGGTGTAATGTTGAGCGGACTTGTCCCTGATACATCTATACAAGGAAATTTATTTTTACCCGAAACAAAAAACAATGGTCGGCTGCTGATGGATATGATCGATAATATCAACTTCAGCCAGCGGGATGATGTGTTGAAGTTTGCAGCATCAGGAACAACAAGGGATTGGAAAATGCGGCAGGAGTTACGCAGCCCCCGCTACACTACCCGATGGGAAGAGTTGTATGAGGTGAGCTGAACCATTGATACTTTTTACTGTTATAGATAACAGTAATTCAGTACATTCATTTTTCTAAACCAAACACATGAGAAAAAGTCTTTTCCTGCTTTTGCTGCAGACAGTAGCCCTCTTTTCGTTTGCACAACAAAAAACGATCGCCATTCAATGTGGTAAAATACTGGATGTACGTACTGGCAAAATTTTAATCAACCAGGTAATCCTTGTAAAGGGAAATAAAATCGAATCGATTACTGATGCTGCTAACTTCAAACAGAAAACAGATTCAGTGATTGATCTGAAAGACTATTTTATTCTTCCAGGCCTGATCGACTGTCATACACATGTATTGCTGCAAGGCGATATTACCACCGAAGATTATGATGTACAGGTATTAAAAGAATCCATTCCATATCGTACACTGCGTGCATCGAAAAGTGCATACCAATCCTTACTCAATGGTTTCACTACTATTCGTGATCTGGGAACCGAAGGCGCAGGTTATGCTGATGTTGATATTAAGAAAGCGATTAATAAGAATATAATCCCCGGCCCACGAATGTTTGTGTCTACACTGGCGATCAATACAACCGGGCATTATTTGATTGCAGAAAAAGATTACGCATGGGAATTGAAATTGCCCAAAGGCGTACAGGAAATTACCGGTGCCGATGAAGGACGCAAAGCTGTTCGTACGCAAATTTCGTATGGTGCCGATTGGATAAAAATTTATGCCGATCGTGGTTATGTGCGTTTGCCCAACGGTGGTTACAAAAGTATTCCCAACTTTACCAAAGAAGAAATTGAAGCCATTGCTGATGAAACACTCAAGAGCAGAAAGAAGTTAGCGGCACATGCAGTTACACCCGATGGTATTATTTATTCCATCAACGCAGGAGCAAGCAGCATTGAGCATGGTTTTGGAATGAATGAAGAATGTATGCAACTGATGGTTAAGAAAAATGTGTTCTGGTGCCCTACCATTTATGTAAATGATTATGTTGCTGAAGGAAGAGCAAAAGCAGGTAGCCCCATTAATAAATATTTTGCACAATCTGAACCGGGAATTTTTAAAAAGGCAATGAGCTATGGTGTGAAGATAGCTTACGGTACAGATATTGGCGGGTACGATTGGATGGAGCCGCAAACAAAAGACTTTGAATATTTTATTCAATACGGCATGTCGCCGTTGGCAGCTATTCAAACAGCAACCATTAATGGCGCTGAGTTATTAGATCAAACAGGATTGATTGGTGAACTTATTCCCGGTGCTTTTGCTGATATCATTGCTGTGAAAGAGAACCCGCTTACCAATATAAAAGTATTGGGACAGGTGAAATGGGTAATGAAAGATGGGGTAGTTTTTAAGAATGAAAAATAAATTGACTGTCGATTTTAATCAACCCCGCCAGCGGTTACAAGCCCTGACAGTGGTTAAGTAAAAAATATGCCGTAACAATTGTTTCATTATAAACCGCCGTTGGGGGTACATTATTCAAACAAACCCCGTTGTTTTGGTTTCTTTTTTTCTGAAACACCTCCTTCAATAAACTTTGGTTTAATCAAATTCAAACCCATTTCTTTATTCATTTGATCAACTAAATAAACCGTTAGTTCCGGTGATGTTGCTTCATCATGCATGTGCATAAAAAAATAAATTTCCTCGATGCCTTTTTTCATCCAATGTTTCATGCGTTTCACCCACTCGTCACAGCGGGTATAATCTGATTTGTGTAAACTGTTCCCTACATAACGGATGAATACTTTGGGAACTGTGAGATGCATATGTGCACAATCTCTTCTGCCAGCCGTATCGGTAATGACTGCCCCAATGTTCAATTGTTTTAATGTAGTAAAGAGCTCGTTTCGGATTTCATCTTTCCCCAACCAATCGGGGTGACGAACTTCTAAAAAGAATTGCAGATCTTTTGGTAAGGAAGCCAGGTATTCAAATAGTTCTTCTTTTCGTTTCGGCGAAAATGTATCACTCACCTGTACAAAGATGGGACCGAGATGTTCTTCAAACCCAACAATACCACGAAAGAATTCATTGGTAATAAAATCTTTTCCTTTTAAACTACCACGATGTGTTACACCCTGGTACATCTTTGGGCAAAACTTAAAGTCTTTCCCTTTTGCTTTCTCAGCCCATTTGCGTGTACCCACTTCGCCATATATTTTGTAATGCGTGGCGTTGAGTTCAATACTATTGTAATGCTCAACATAGTGTTGCAAAAAATCTTTCTCTTTGGTTTTAGGTGGATAGATCTTTCCTACCCATTCTGTCCGTCCCCATTTAGCACAACCCAAATACACTTTTGCATCTTTCGCTTTTTTACCGCTTAAGATAGTTTTATTGAATTTAGGTTCTGCAGGGAGAGAAAAATCAATGCTATCCAATTCCCGTTCACCTACTCTTCCAAACTCCATGATCAAATAATTTCCTCAAATCTACACATCTATAATTATTGTAACTTTCAATCATGCGATTTTTATTCCTGCTGTTGTTCTGCAGTACTTCGGCGATTGCCCAGCAACCTAATATCATTTATATCATGAGTGATGATCATGATAATGATGCCATCAGTGCCTATAATAAACAATTCATTCAAACACCCCATATCGACAGGTTGGCGAAAGAAGGTATCTTATTCAATAAAGCATTTGTTGGTAATTCTATTTGCAGCCCTGCAAGAGCTACTTTACTCACAGGCCAGCATTCGCATAAAAATGCGGTAAAGGATAACCGCACAAGGTTCGACTCTTCAAAAATTACAATGCCTCAATTAATGCAGGGTGCAGGTTATCAAACTGCAGTTACGGGGAAATGGCACTTACATTCTTACCCAACAGGGTTTGACTATTGGAAAATATTACCCGGTCAGGGACGATATTATGACCCTTTAATGATTAACATGAAAGGCGATACAGTTGCTGAAAAAGGATATGTTACAGATGTTATTACAACTGATGCCTTGCATTGGCTCGAGCAAAGAGATAAGAATAAACCTTTTTTATTATTGCTTCACCACAAGGCTCCTCACCGCAACTGGCTACCCCGTTTAAAACATCTGCTGATAACATCTAAACAACTGTATCCGGAACCTTCTACTTTATATGCAGATATGAACCTGCATGGCAAAGCATGGCGGGAGCAGAAGATGAGTATTCTTTATGATATGGTATTATCCATCGATCTTAAAATTGATCCGGTTTACTTTGAACATATCCCTGAATTAAACCCTACCCCATCGGAAAAAAATAATTACAAATCCATTTTTAATAACATTCCGGAGGAAGAAAAAAAAGGCTTGAAAGAAATTTTTGAACAACGTGGCAAGTTGGTACAGCAAAATTATAAAGACAAACGAAGGTTACTTGCTTTAAAATATCAATGGTATATGCAGGACTATATGGCTTGTGTTGCATCCATTGATGAAAATATAGGAAGGCTGCTTGAATATTTAGATAAAAATGGACTTGCAGAAAACACGTTGGTGATTTATACCGGTGACCAAGGGTTTTATTTGGGAGAAAACGGATGGTTTGATAAACGCTGGATGTATGATGTATCCATGCAGGCTCCGCTCTTAATGCGCTGGCCCGGTAAAATCAAAGCGGGAACTGTTTCCAACGAACTGGTGCAGAACATTGATTTTGCACCAACCATTATGGATGCCGGAGTTGTTAAGGTTCCTGTATGGATGCAGGGAATAAGCTTGCTAACACATATGCCCGGCAAGCAAAAAAAGTTGAACCGGAACTATCTTTATTATCATTATTACGAATACCCCATTGATCATTATGTGTTGCCTCATCTTGGTATCAGGGGTGAACAATATAAGCTGATCTATTTTTATACTGTCAATGAATGGGAATTGTATGATCTTACAAAAGATCCGCAGGAGCAACAAAATATCATCCGTTCAGCCACACATCAAAACCTGATCAAAGAATTGAAAGCTGAATTATTAAAGCTAAGAGAATTGTATGATGATCATGAACCTGCTGGCGAATTGCATTGATTATTGTTTCTTTCCAAATTCAGTGATGAGCTCAGCAACCAATGCTGTCCAGCCTGTTTGATGGTTGGCACCTAAACCTTTTCCGCTATCTCCATGAAAGTATTCATAGAACAACAGTAAGTGTTCATTACCCGGTTGTTTATAAAACCAATTATATTGCTCGTAACTTTTGCGTTCACCATTTTCATTCCGGCTAAAAAGATGAATAATCCGTTCGGATAATTTTTCTGCTACCTGGCTAAGATTAAGTTCTGTTCCTGAGCCTTTAGGATATTCCACTTTTAAACTATCTCCATAAAAATCTCCAAAGTTTTTGATGGATTGAATAGTTAAAAAGTTCAACGGCATCCACACAGGTCCACGCCAGTTGCTGTTTCCACCAAACATATCACTTGTAGAATCGCCGGGATCGTATTGAATGGAATACCTATGTCCTTCAATTTCCACTGAATAAGGTTTTTGTTCATGATATTTTGACATAGCACGGATCCCTCCTTCTGATAAAAATTCATTTTCATCGAGCAGGCGGCTAAGGATAGCAATTAATTTTTCTCTTGGCACGAGTGATAATAATATTTCTTCGCTATCGCTCTTTTCTTCATTGGGCCAGAAAAGATTATTTGCTTTACGATAGTTCTCAAACCATGAAATACGTTTTTTAAAATCTCTTAACTTACTCAAAGCGCCTTTATGAATGGTTGAAACTGCAAATAAACTCGTAAGCCCCACTGCCGATTTAATGCGAAGAGGAAGATTCGATCCATCATGCATCACCAATACATCATAATAAAATTTATCTTCTTCATTCCATAAATGATGACTATTCAATGCTTCAGCGATCAATACAAAATGTTCAAAGAAACGGGTTGCTGTATCTTCAAACGCATCATCATGTAAAGCTATTTCCACAGCAATATCCATCATATTCAAAGCATACATACCCATCCATGAAGTTCCATCGGCTTGTTCTAATTGAAGGTTGCCGGGTATATGATGGCTTCGGTTGAACACACCAATATTATCCAGACCAAGGAAGCCCCCCTGGAATAAATTATTCCCTTTTTCATCCTTGCGGTTGATCCACCAGGTAAAATTGATCAGGAGTTTCTGAAATATTTTTTTCAGAAACTGCACATCGCCTTTTCCTGTTTTATTTTTTTCAATATTATAAACACTCCATGCGGCCATGGCATGTACAGGAGGGTTTACATCACCAAAGTTCCATTCATATGCAGGTAATTGACCGTCAGGTTTCATATACCACTCTCGCATAATGAGCAGGAGCTGATGTTTTGCGAAAACAGGATCTATGGCGGCCATGGATATACATTGAAAAGCAAGATCCCATGCTGCATACCACGGGTACTCCCATTTATCGGGCATGCTGATAACATCTGCATTTTTCAGATGCTTCCAGTCGCTGTTGCGTCCATTTTTTTTCCCTTCATTCACAGGTGTAATACCATCGCTTGAATTGATCCATTTTTCTGTATCAAACGTGTAGAATTGTTTGCTCCATAGCAAGCCGGCATAAGCCTGCCTTGAAATGTTTTTTTGATCAGCAGTTAAGTGTTCGGGTATCACTGTTGCATAAAATTCATCAGCCTCTTGTTTGCGCTGTTTAAACACATCATCAAATCCATCAGGAAATGGCTGTTCCGTATAAGCATTTACAATGCGGCAGTAAATTGTTTTTGTTTCCTGTCCTTTCAACTCCAGATTATAAACGGGAGCACATTTCGTACCTGTCTTTTTCTTTCGTAATTCTTTTTTATTCTTACCCTTAATCACGGCTTCATGAAAAGCGTCTTTTACAAAAATGGATGTATTGGGTGTGCCATTTAGTTTTTCCATATTGGTTTCATTTTCTGTAAACCAAAGATCATTGGCATCAGAAAAATAAAAATAATAATCACCCAACCTGTAATGCCATGCATGAACACAGTGGTCATTTACATACTCAACAACAGGTTTTATTTCTTTTGAATCATGGCTCCACTTATTGGAAAACCACAAAGTGGGTAATACTGAAATGTTTGCAGCCCGCTGGCTACGGTTGGTAATATCAATCTTAATATAAAGATCATTCCCGTTTTGTTTGGCATAGGTTACCAGTACATCATAGTAATGATTGTGCTTAAATACAGGCGTGTCTAAAATTTCATACTCCGGCTCAGTGCGGGTGCGTTTTTTGTTTTCATCATATAATTTTTTATATGGAAATGCTAACTGCGGGTACTTATATAAATACTCCATGTAATAATGCGATGGTACATTATCGAGGTAATAGTAAAGTTCTTTTACATCTTCACCATGGTTGCCATCGTAGTTCCCCAAACCAAATAAACGCTCCTTCAAAATGGCATCTTTTCCATTCCAGAGTGAAATACCGAAACACAGGTTTTGAAAATAATCAGAGATGCCTGCCAACCCATCTTCACCCCACAAATAAGAACGGTAATGTGCATGTTCAAAAGGAAAATACCCCCATGCATCTCCATGCGGACCATAGTCTTCCCTCACCGTTCCCCATTGACGTTCGCTGAGATAGGGTCCCCATTTTTCAAGCGGCACAGATTTATTTGCGTTTTCTGAAAGTCGTTGATGTTCTGCTGTCATACATTAATCTTCAATACTTTTTATTCCGGCATCTGAAATGATAGCATCGCCTGTTGCGAACTTTGTTCTGTTAAGATGTTATTTCCGCTGGAAATGAAATCTTAATCAATCACTTCAAGGTTCAGTAATTCTTATCAACGCAGCCTGAGTTTTTATGGACCTTTTTCAGCAGCGTATGATCATAATAAATCAATTCTGATTCAATGGAAGTAATCCTTACTACATGTATTTTTTAAATGGGAGCAATGCAGCTATAAATTTACAGATATTTTTTATGCAGCTGATAAAGCACTTTTGAAGCTTCTTCCGTCATTCCCTTTGTTGTATCCATCATGAAATGACGTTTAAAGCCGAGTATGGCTGCTGAAGTATCTTTCAAATCATATCCTACAATGCGGATGGCCGTTAAATAATCAAAATTCATGGGCACTTGTATATTGGTTGTATCGCTCCACCATAAACCAAATCCTTTTTCACTAAATGTTTTCCAGGGAAACCGCCAGTTAGGATCATTCTTTCTTGTTGGTGCAATATCGCCATGCCCAATAAAATTTGCAGCGGGTATGCTGAATGATTTTTTTAACCGCTCAAGCAATAAAGTTAAACTGTTGAGCTGTCGTTCGTCAAAAGGTTCAAAGCCGTTATTGTCTAATTCAATTCCAATGCTGTTTGAATTAATATCAGTTGCATTTCCCCACCGGCTTACTCCTGCATGATGCGCTCTTAAATAATCATTGAGCATATGATATACCGTTCCATCTCTGCAGATCACATAATGAGCACTCACCTGTGTGCGGGGAAGTGTAAATGTTTTTAATGTTTGC
>JBKJNM010000028.1:0-44253 GCA_046593655.1 Lacibacter sp.
CATGATCCACAATTTCAACGCAGGTCCATCTATTTTACCAAAGGAGGTTTTTCAGCAGGCAAGTGAAGCTATTCTCAATTTCAACAACAGCGGTTTATCCATTTTGGAAATCGGTCACCGTACGCCTTTGTTTGAAGATGTAATGAGTGAAGCAAGAGCATTGGTAAAAGAATTGATGCAGTTGGATGATGAACATGAAGTGTTGTTTCTTCATGGTGGCGCTACCACACAATTTATGCAGGTGCCCATGAACCTGCTCAATGAAAACGAAGTGGCTGCTTATACTGAAACAGGCACATGGGCGGTGAAAGCCATTAAAGAAGCGAAGATTTTTGGTCATGTAGAAATTGTGGGTTCATCAAAAGAAACCAACTATACAACCATGCCTGCCAACATGATTGTTCCGCCAACAGCAGCCTACTTACATATTACTACCAATGAAACAATTGCAGGAACACAATGGCATCAATTACCATATGATTGTGCAGTGCCGCTGGTTGCAGATATGAGCAGTGATATTCTAAGCCGTGTACTGGACTTCAACAAATTCGACTTGATTTATGCAGGCGCTCAGAAAAATATGGGTGCTGCGGGAGTAAACCTGGTGGTGATCAATAAAAATATATTGGGTAAAGTTGAACGCAACATTCCCACCATTCTTGATTACCGGAATCATATTAAAGAAGCAAGCATGCTCAACACGCCACCTGTTTTTGCGGTGTATGTAGCCATGCTTACATTGAGATGGTTAAAAGAACAGGGTGGGGTTGCAGCAATAGAACAAATCAATAACGAAAAAGCCGAACTGTTGTATTCAACATTAGAAAAAATTCCGTTCATCAATTTACCTGTTGCAAAAGAAAACAGGAGTAAAATGAATGTTGTGTTTACCATGAAAGATGAACAGTTGGAAAAAGACTTTTTACAGGCTTGCAAAGACAATAGCATGTATGGAGTAAAGGGGCATCGGAGTGTGGGTGGGTTCCGCATCAGCCTGTACAATGCATTGCAAATGGACAGTGTAAAGGTGTTTGTTTCACTCATCAACAACTTTGCGCAAAAACAAGGCTGATATGGGTTACAGGGATCAATATAGTTACTTATACTTAGGTCTTTGTTTGCTGTGTTTAACAGAGTTGATATAAACTTTCCGGTTGATGATTTTGAAAACAACGAGATAAGGAAATCTTTTCAGTCGAACATCACGGAACTCATCAAATGTATATCCGTAATACTGTGGGCTTTGTTTCAGTTTTTCAAAAATTAAATTTAATTCATTTAGGAAATCTTCGCCAAGGCCGCCTGATTATCTTCATACCAATCATATGTATCTTGTATATCAACTAATGCCTCCTGTTGAAAAATGATCTGAAAAGACACGGTTATTTTTCTTTTTTTGTACGGAACAGCTTCCTTGCTTCAGTTAATGTATATGTTTTACTTTTGCCAGCCTGACGGCTTTTTTCACGAAGACGGATTTCTTGTTTATCTTTTTCAGTATAAACGGGAGTAGTTTTATATTTCACTTCATCTTCCAGTAAAGTGAGCATTGCCAATACTTTTTTATCGTCAATATCAGCTATATATGTATGTAGTTTCTTTCTAAGGTCAGAAGAATTCATAAAATTCATTTGCACAAAATTAGTTTTTTCCTTTTCAAATAGGGCTCATTTCCTTAGTAGCTGTCTAGAAATAGAATTTTGATCACTATGCAGGCCGTGGGTGGGACGGCAGCGGTGGCGGGCCGCCATGGTCGGTGTCCCGCCAACCAATGTTAATTAGTTTGAGAAGTTCACAAAATTATTTCCTTAGAATATCTTGTCATTAAGTGCTGATTAGGGATTAATCTACTTAAAAGACATGTGAATAACATCTTCTCACCTGTCTCCCCCAAAAAATCCTTTTCTTTGCAGCCGGTTAGTAAGACCGACGAGACATATTAAATAGTCCAATCAATTTCGTCAATACTCAATGTCTGTCGGTCATTATACCGGAAATTTTTTGGACTGATTAATGAATCCATTGGGTATAAGAAAACATTATGGCTACAATAGTACCTTTTAAAGCGTTGCGACCGCAGGCACAGTTTGCAAAACAGGTGGCCGCCCGCCCCTACGATGTGTTAAACAGCAAAGAAGCAAAAGAAGAAGCACAGGGCAATCCTTATTCTTTTTTACATATCACCAAACCGGAAATTGATCTGCCGGAAGATATCAATCCTTATGCAACAGAAGTGTATGCAAAAGCAAAAGAAAACCTCCAGGCATTTATGCAGCGGGATGTGTTCTTCCGTGAAAGTAAGGCCTGTTATTATATTTATCAATTGGTGATGGCCGGAAGAAGTCAAACAGGGTTGGTTTGTGCAAGTGCTGTGAAAGATTATGAAAAAGATGTCATCAAAAAACATGAATTCACCCGGCCTGAAAAAGAGAACGACCGTATCAATCATATTAAAATAAGTGGCGCACAAACAGGGAATGTATTTCTTGCTTACCGTGATGTGGAAGAAATAAATGAACTCATTGCAAAATGGAAAAAAGATAAAAGCCCTATTTATGATTTTATTGCAGATGATGAAATTCAACACAGCATCTGGATCGTGAGTGATGATGCAACCATTAAAAACATCTCTGCAATTTTTAAAAAACAGGTACCTCATACCTATATTGCTGATGGTCATCACCGTGCAGCATCGGCTGCCAAAGTGCATGCTGCATTGGGAGAAGAGGCTACATTGGATAGCATGTATTTTTTAACGACTCTTTTTCCTGCGAGCCAATTGCAGATACTGGATTACAATCGTGTGGTAAAAGATCTCAACGGTTTATCATTGAATGAGCTCATTGAAAACCTGTCGGCCGATTTTGATTGCAGGATGATAGGTAAAGACCCCTTCAAACCCGATCAGCCGCATGTGTTTGGGATGTATGCTGAAGGCAACTGGTATCAGCTAACTGCAAAAGAGGGAACCTACAGCAACGATCCCATAGGTGTGTTGGATGTAACGATCCTTTCAAATAATATTTTAGATAAACATTTTGGCATAAAAGATCAGCGAACAGATAAGCGGATTGATTTTGTGGGAGGCATTCGTGGATTGAGCGAATTACAAAAGCGTGTTGACAGTGGCGAAATGAAAATTGCGTTCAGTTTATATCCTGTTACCATGGATCAGTTGTTTAATATAGCCGACAGTGGCAATGTAATGCCACCCAAGAGTACCTGGTTTGAACCCAAACTGAGAGATGGCCTGCTCACACACCTTATTTACAAAGAATCACAATAAAATCAAAATATAGCAGGGGCGCAGATCCTAACGCCTCTTTTTGATTTACTTTTGAACCTGATATGAATAAACTACTATTTTCCCTCGGTCTTCTTTTTATTTCAACTGGTGCATTTGCGCAGGAACCAGATGCAGCACAGTTGCACGAAACAGCCAAACAGTTTATGCGTAGCGGCGATTGGTCTAATGCAGTGTTAGTGCTCAATAAAGCACTCACAAAAGAACCGGACAATATTGCCATTCAAAAAGACCTGGCACTCACCTATTATTACCAGCGTGATTTTGCTAAAGCAAAAGTAACCATCAAGCCATTGCTTGAGCGGGAAGATGCTGATGTGCAGGTGTACCAGATTGCAGGCAATATTTATAAAGCACTACAGGAAGCAAAAGATGCTGAAAAAATGTATCGCAAAGCCATTAAAAAATATCCCAACAGTGGCGCTTTGTATGCAGAGTTTGGCGAACTGTTGTGGATGATGAATGAAAACTTTGCATGCATTGAACAATGGGAGTTAGGCATTAAGACCGATCCCGGTTATGCAGGTAATTATTATTATGCATCACGCTATTATTTTTTCACCATAGATAAAGTGTGGGCCCTTATCTACGGCGAAATGTTTGTGAACATGGAAAGTTACAGCAGCAGAACAGCAGAGATCAAAAACCTGTTGCTTGATAGTTATAAAAAATTCTTTGTAGTTGACCCCAAAGCCAAGCCACCCAAAAATAAAAATGAATTCAGCGATGCATTCATGGCAGTCATGAACCAGAACAGCAGTGTTATCAGCAGTGGTATTACTACTGAAACATTAACCATGTTGCGTACAAGATTTCTGCTCGATTGGAATAAACAATATGCTGCTAAATTTCCATTCCGATTATTTGAACACCAAAAACAATTATTGCAGGAAGGGATGTTTGATGCTTACAATCAATGGATCTTTGAAGCGGCCGGCGATTTAGCAAAGTATGATAGCTGGACAAAACTGAATACAGAACAGTACAATGAGTTTACGAGGTTTCAAAAATCAAAAATATTTAAAGTACCTGCAGGACAATATTATAAATCTGCAAACTGATAAAGACATTATCCCGCTTTTAAAGCGGGATTTTTTTTGCAGTGCCATTGCTTAATTCTCCTTAACTTCCTTAAGTAAACAGGCCTCCTGTTATTCATTGTTTATTTAATTGCATGCTATATGGATCCAAAACGATTATTTGATTGTATTGAAGTACAATTAAATCAATTTCCCAAAGAAGATATGTTTGCCGCTAAAGAAGATGGCATTTGGCGCAAATACAGTACAAGCGAAGTAAAAGACATTGTTGATAAACTGGCGGCAGGTTTAATTCATTTGGGCGTAAGCGCCAATGATATGAGTATTGAAAAGAGGGACAAGATTGCCCTCATCAGCAATAACCGCCCCGAGTGGGTGTTCCTTGATCTGGCGGTACAAAAAGTGGGAGCCGTGCTTGTTCCCATCTATCCAACACTGGCCATCAATGAACTGGAGTTTGTCTTGCAGGATGCAGAAGCAAAACTGGTATTTGTAAGTGATAAGGAATTGTTTGATAAAGTGCAGATTGCAAGAGCTAAAGTTCCGAGTGTGCAGGCTGTGTACACGTTCAATTACCTGCAACCATCCCTGCATTGGAAAGAAGTACAGAGCAAAGCAACCGCCGCAGATTATGAAAAAGTTGCTGCCGCATCAGAAAAAATAAAGAATGAAGATCTCGCAACCATCATTTATACATCAGGTACTACAGGAACACCCAAAGGTGTAATGCTGAGTCATAAAAACATCCTGAGTAATATCCAGAACAGCAATGAAATCTTTCAGCAATTCTTATCAGGGAACGACAGGGCGTTGAGTTTTTTACCGCTCAATCATATTTTTGAAAAGATGATCACCTACCTGTACCTGTACAATGGCGTGTCTATTTATTATGCAGAAAGTTTAGAAAAGATCGGTGATAATTTAAAAGAGGTACAACCTTCTGTTTTTTCAACAGTGCCCCGTTTGCTGGAGAAAGTGTACGAACGCATCATGGGCAAAGGGCAGGAGTTAACAGGGATTAAGCGTAAATTATTTTTCTGGGCTGTTGATGTAGCCAGTCATTACGATGTAAATAAAAATTTAGGTGTATGGTATAACTTAAAACTATCCATCGCCAATAAACTTGTGTTTAAAAAATGGCGTGAAGGTTTGGGCGGAAAAGTAAAAGCCATTATTACAGGTGCTGCCGCCTGCCAGGTGCGATTGTTACGGGTGTTTACTGCAGGCAAATTAGTGATCATGGAAGGTTATGGTTTAACCGAAACATCTCCTGTTATTTCAGTGAACCAGTATGTTGAAAAGGGTCGTTGCTTTGGAACAGTAGGTCCTGTGATAAAAGGAGTGGAGCTGAAGTTAGAACCGGATGGAGAGATTTGTTGCCGTGGCGATAATGTAATGATGGGTTATTACAAACGGCCTGATTTGACGGCTGAAGTAATGGATAAAGATGGCTTCTTCCATACAGGTGATATTGGTATTTTGGTTGACAATAAATTTTTAAAGATCACCGACCGTAAGAAAGAAATTTTTAAAACAAGTGGCGGTAAATATGTTGCACCACAACCTATTGAAAATAGAATGAAGGAAAGCAACTTCATTGAACAGATGATTGTGGTAGGTCCTGAGCGCAAATTTGCAGGAGCACTCATTGTTCCATCGTTTGAAAATTTAAAAGTATGGGCCAAACAAAATAACATCAGCTTTGGAACTATCCACGACCTTGTGCGGAACCCCGCAGTGCTGGAAATGTATAAACGCATTGTAGAAGAATACAACCAGCAGTTTAATCATGTGGAGCAGATCAAAAAATTTGAACTCTGTCCTACTGAATGGACGGTTGATGGTGGTGAGTTAACACCCACACTCAAACTGAAACGTAAGGTGATCATGGAAAAATATAAAGATGCTATTGAACGCATTTATGACTAAGAAAAAAGCCTCCTGTTTTAGCAGGAGGCTTTTTTTGAACGGCAAAAGAATATATTTATAACTAATAACAACTTCTACTCTTTGCGATTTATAATTAATATACTGCTTTTATTTCTCTCTATTTGGTTCTTTTTTCTCAGCAACGTCTCCCAGTAGGCAATGTTGATTACCAGCATTAAGTTGGGTGGGGACGTTGCGTACCACGGAGCAAAGGAGTAATTTTAATCAAATGCCTGTACAACAAACCATACCTTACAGCGAGGGTATTTTCTCCATTACATTTACCTGTAGTAACTGGCTCCCATTAATTGAAAAGGTAAATGGATACGACATGGTTTATAACTGGTTTGATCATTTATTAACAAAAGGTCACTATGTAATTGGGTATGTTATAATGCCCAATCATGTACATGCCGTGATAGGCTTCAGAAATACGGGCGAATCCATTAATACAATAATCGGTAATGGAAAACGATTTATGGCGTACAGTATCATTGAACGGCTAAAAAACCAAGGAGAAAGGGAGTTGTTGCAACTGTTGGAAAACAACGTAGAAAAAAGCAGGCGGGCAAGAAACAAACAGCATCATGTATGGGAGCTATCGTTCGACTGGAAACATTGCAGCAGTGAGGCCTTTATCAACCAAAAGCTGGACTATTTTCATGATAATCCTTGTAAGGGGAAATGGAATTTATGCAACAGTCCTGTTGAGTATAATCACAGTTCTGCAAAATTTTACCTTACAGGTGAGCAGGGAGTTTATCCTGTTACTTCTTATGCTTATGTAATAGGAGAAGTAGATTTAACCAAGTAGAAGTATGCATTAAACGCAACGTCCTCCACTGGCTTTTGTGCAAAACAGCATCTATCTGCAAGGAGAGACGTTGCTGTGAAAAAATTTGCAATGCAGCACAAGAGTGCGACGCAACCACTGTTTCATAGCAGCACTACCGCCCGACACCAAAATTGCATTCCTTTTTTTCCATCACTGCAAATCTTTTATCTTCGCAGCATGCTTCCAAAATACAAACGCATCCTACTTAAGCTTTCCGGGGAATCATTAATGGGTGATAAGAACTTCGGAATGGACTCCACCGTTATTTCGCAATATGCAAAAGACATCAAGAGTATTATTGAATTAGGTGTACAGGTAGCCATTGTTATTGGCGGAGGAAATATTTACCGTGGTATGAACGAAGCAGAAACAGGCATTGAACGGGCGCATGGTGATTATATGGGTATGCTGGCCACCGTTATCAATGGTATGGCTTTGCAGGCAGGGCTTGAAAAAGCAGGTGTGTACACCCGTTTACAGAGCGCCATTAAAATGGAACAGATTGCAGAACCTTATATCCGCCGCCGTGCCATCCGGCATTTAGAAAAAGGAAGGGTGGTGATCTTTGGTGCAGGTACAGGTAATCCTTACTTTACAACCGATACAGCCGGCTCATTACGTGCCATCGAGATCAATGCTGATGTGATTTTGAAAGGAACAAGGGTAGATGGTGTTTATACAGCCGATCCGGAAAAAGATCCCACAGCTACCAAGTATGAAAACATTACTTTCCAGGAATGTTTAACTAAAAATTTGCGGGTGATGGATATGACGGCGTTTACACTCTGCATGGAAAACAATCTCCCCATCATTGTATTTGATATGAACAAACCCCTCAATCTCAAACGTGTTGTAACTGGCGAAAAGGTTGGCACAATGGTGAATGGATAAGTGAACTATACACAAACGGCGAATGTTTGGGGATAAAATTTTCAATTTCACCTTTTAATGCTCTGCTTAAGAAGCTAACTTTCAATTGCAAATTGTTGTTGATTTTTTGCAAGACTAAAACGTCCTTCCCATGCCCATCACTCTTCTTGCTATCCAGATTTCCATTGCCGAAATTATTTTGTTCCAGGCTGGTGCTCTTGCACTTGGTTTTGTTATTCATTATTTCTGGACCATCCGGAATGGCAGCCAGTTTGACCAGGAAATTGATGTAGAGAAATATGAGAAAGAAGCACATGATTGGCGCATGAAGTATTATAACAACCTGGAGCAACAAAAAAATAATGCTGATCATTTGCAAAAGGAACTGGAACATACAAAAGATAAAGAACGCATTGTGCTGGAAGAACTCGAAGAAACAAAAGCTATGAACCAGCAACTGTTGCAGCAAAAAAGAGAAACCCCCGAAACTGCTGTAAATGCTGCATCTGAAGTATCGCATGCTGAATATCTTGCCCAACTCAAATCGGCACAGGATCATTTATCACAACACAATCAGAATATTTCCAAATTATTGAGCCAGGTTGATTTGCTGGAAAAAGTGGAACAGCAACATCAAACAACCTTGCAGCAAAACGAGAAGTTAAGGGAGCAGATGCAACTGCTGCGCAAATCAGTAACCGAAAAAGAAAGTGAGTTAAACACTATTCGCCAGCAAACAGAATTAACCCAGGAAATGAAGAACAGGTTGGAAACAGCTTATGAAGAGTTCGACGAAATACAAACCAAGCTGGTGAAAGTAGAACAACAATTGTCTGTTCCTCAAACGCACTCCCTGCGTTACGAAGAACTCGAAGAAGCCAATCATTCATTGTCGGTTGAAGTGAATGACCTGCGGATGAAGCAACGGGAACTGGTTGAAGACAACTCCAGGCTTTCGCAGTTTGTTATTGAAATGGAAAGTAAATTGAAGGAAGCCAATATGCAACGGCAGCAGCTCAGCAAGCGGAATGATTTCCTGGAAGAGTTGAATAAAGATCTGCAGCATGTAAGTGATCATAATAAAAAATTAGAGTCGCAGTTAACACGCCTCAGCGAAATAGAAAAAATGCTTACACGAATTTCTACAGGGCAGGGCCAATAATAGATGCAGATAGAAAGCTGTATTGAACTATATAGTATTTAACATCGAAATGAGTTGATGATTGTTTGCCAATGTTCATTTAGCTTTGATGCTGATCAAAGCAGCTCAAAGGATGACTTCCATTGCAGATCTCCGAAAAGAATATTCACTCACAACATTGAATGAAACGGATGTTGATGCTTCACCATTTGTACAGTTTGGAAAATGGTGGCAGGAGGCTTTGATATCAGACATTGATGAAGTGAATGCTATGACGTTGGCAACAGCCTCTTTGGATGGGGTTCCGTCTGCAAGAATTGTTTTATTAAAAAGCTATGATGAAAAGGGGTTTGTGTTTTTCAGCAATTACGAAAGTTATAAAGGGCAGCAGTTGGCGGAAAACCCAAGAGCAAGTTTGCTTTTTTTCTGGAAAGAACTGGAACGGCAGATCCGCATTACAGGAATGGTTGAAAAAATAAATGCACAGGAAAGCGATGAGTACTTTTTATCACGCCCGGCAGGTTCACAGATTGGGGCATGGGCATCGCCACAGAGCCATATTATTGCAAACCGCACATGGTTAGAAAATAAAGTAAAGGAGATAGAACTGAAATTCAGTAATGAGTTATTAACACGTCCGGCAGGTTGGGGTGGTTATCGTATAAAGCCTGTGATCATTGAGTTTTGGCAGGGACGCAGCAGCAGGCTGCACGATCGGCTTCAATATACTTTACAGGAAAATGGAAGCTGGGTTATTGAACGGTTAGCTCCGTGAAAGAAAAAGGATGAAGCATTTCATATAATGAAACAGTTCATCCTTCTTTATTCATGTTGAGTTATGCTTTCTTTTCAGCTTTTGCAGGAGCAGCTTTCTTTACCCCTTTTGCCGGGCGGCTTTTACCAAACGAACCTTTAAAGCGTTTTCCTTTTGCTGTTTTTTTATCACCTCTTCCCATAATACTGTGTATTTATTGTTTAATTTAAAATGAAGGTAGCAGAATTATACCGAATGTACATTACAGGCATTCCAAATTGTTTTCTGCCGGTATAATACCATCTAAGATTTCCATGCAATCCATCGGCTTCAGTAAATCAAGATGGCATTACCGCTGTTGCACAAAATTGAACACAAAAAAAGCAAGAAACAACCGTTCCTTGCTTTTTTGTAAGAATGTCAGTAATCAAAGCTTACCTGCTAATTCTTTACCAGCTTTAAACTTGGCAACTTTCTTTGCTTTAATTTTAATGGTTGCACCAGTTTGTGGGTTACGACCTGTACGTGCAGCACGTTTGGTAACAGAAAATGTTCCGAAACCAACAAGGGTAACTTTACCGCCACCTTTTAATGTTTTGGTAACAGCTTCAATAAAAGAATCTAATGCAGCATTTCCTTGAGTTTTTGAAAGACCGGCATCGTCGGCAATCTTTGCAACTAATTCAGCTTTGTTCATAGTGAGATTTTTTAAGTGAAACAAATATAGATGCTTTTGCATTGCAACAAAATTTTTTTGCACAAAATTATTTTTTAATAAATCAGCTAAAATCCATATGGGACAAGGCTTGTAAAGGCAATTCAAAAAAAGAAGGCGGGTGCTGAAAATCAGATATTTTCTGGAACCCTTTACTGTAAGTCGTTTCAGGTCATGTCTTTTGAAAAGCAAGCCTGTTAAGGGTTTTGAAAGAATGTACAATTTATAATTGAAGGAAAAAGTGAAATTATTTCTTATCCACAATTAGTTAATAACTTCCATAAGGCTGCGGAATGAAATGAAGCCATTGCCCCATTTATCCAATCCTTTTTGCCTTAGCAGGTGAGCAAATGTTTCAATATAATTTTCGTGTTGTTCTTTGTTTTCTGCAAAATATTGCGCCAAATAAGTGGGCCCTTCTTCCTCATCCGTTTCGAGCAAACGTAGTAACTGAGATTGTATAAAACAACCTGTGGCAACCACTTCGGGCATATGTACTTCCTGCATCCATTGAACCCATTGCTCATGAATACTCCAATCTATCTTTGAGGTAACATTATAGATGATCACTTTATATCCAATTTTAGTTCAAGATAAACCGGGCAATGATCACTATGTTTTATATCGGGAAAAATATCTGCATCTTTTAAATTCTTACGCAACGGTTCTGTTACACTGATATAATCAATGCGCCAACCTTTGTTGTTTAACCGTACACTCGGAAAACGCTGGCTCCACCAACTGTAGCGATGGGGCTCCGGATGAAATTCACGAAATGTATCTATCCACCCACTATTAAATAATTTCGTCAGCCATTCTCTTTCTTCAGGTAAAAAACCACTTGATTTTTTATTGCCTTTGGGGTCATGAATATCAATTTCATGATTTGCAATATTATAATCGCCGCAAAGAATAAGTTGGGGATGTTTCTTTTTTAACTCATTGAGCCAATTAAAATATTCATCCAGCCATTGGTATTTAAAGGCCTGGCGTTCATCACCACTGGTGCCGCTGGGGAAATAAGTATTAATCAAACGAATGTCGCCAAAATCCAACTGTATCACCCGGCCCTCATCATCACTGGGCCCGTGCCTATGACCATATGTAACTTCATCAGGTTTTATTTTGCTAAAGACAGCTACACCACTGTATCCTTTTTTTTGTGCGCTGAACCAGTAATCATGATAGCCCAGATCGTTAATTAAACTGAGGTCCACATTTTCTTTTTGTGCTTTGGTTTCCTGAATACATATGACATCAGCAGGATTTGTTTTCAACCAATCAATCAATCCTTTTTTGATGGCCGCACGGATGCCGTTTAAATTATAAGAGATGATACGCATTGTATTTTTTTTCTGTAACGAAAATAAGAAAGGCTGACAGGAAACCATCAGCCTTTCTTTCTTAACTATGATTTCTTTTCGTAAACAGTTTCTGCGATTTTATTACGAACGGGTTTCACTGTTTGCAGAAATTTATAAATCGCTTTTATTTCCAAATCACTCATCCTGCTGAAAGGTCCCCAAGCCATGGGGCTGTGTTTAATAAGTTTACCTTGCCTGATGCGGTTGCGAAACATTTCTTCTGTCCAACCATAAATATGCCCGGTTTCTTTATCAGGTGTAAGGTTGGGTGATATGCATTCATATTTTTCAGGATCAACTACTGATTCCATTTTAAATCCACCGGCAAATGGCTCACCAATAAATGCACCTGTTTTCAAATCACGGTCGGTATGGCAACCAACACAGTTGGCAACACTCATTGCCATATATCTTCCATATTCAACAGTAGTGTCGGGTTGTACTGTTTTTGGAGGAGTGCCAGTTGGTCCTACCGGTTTAATTACAAAAGCTTTCAGAACCATGCCTAATGCGTTCATATCATTTTTTGGAACAACATTCTTTACCGGTTTGATTGTTCTTATATACGAAATGATGGCAGTAAGATCAGCATCGCTGATATTGTAGAAAGGCATAAAATCAAAAAGAGCACGGCCATCGTGTCCCACACCATACCGGAGAGACCTGGCAATTGTTTCGTCTGATAAATTGCCAATCCCCGTTTCCTTGTCGGGGGTAATATTTTTTGGATAAATATGGCCAATGGGTAGTGCAAAATCACTTCCACCGGGCAGATCAACTTCTGCACCACTGTTAACCAGTTCTTCATTTCCGGGTTTGGAATGGCAATCGGCACAATGCGCAGGACCATATACAAGATATTTACCTCTTGCAAGAACGGCACTGTCGGTTGATGCTTTAATAGCAGGATAAGGTGCCTCAAATTTTTTGTTCTGGTTAAGTGAAATGATGACGATAAGTCCAACAAGGATGAATAACAGGATAAGACCTGTCCATTTGAGTATTTTCTTAAACATAGAAGTTGGTTTTGGTTGATGATGGTAATAGATCTAAGTTCCGTACAAAAGATAAATACAATTTCAGAGAACCGCAAGTGCGTTAATAAAAAAACACTAATACGCCATGAAGGTTTTTATTTCAGGAATCAATATTGTTAAAATATGAATCCCACTTTCAACTCATATTAAGTTGATGCCTTAATGTACAACAATTGCATTTATAAATAAAGAAAGGTCGGTAAAGACCGACCTTTTCATTAACCAAAACCAAGACTACATATTACTTAGGTAATACAACAGCGTTAACTACATGGATAACACCATTGCTTTGATATACATCTTTAATAGTAACAGTACTCATGCCACCTTTTTCATCTTTAATCACAAGGTTTTTACCCTTCATCCAGAGCCACAGTTTACCACCTTGTACAGTTGTTAATTCTGTTTTGCCATTTCCTGCTTTAATACGACGGGCAATTTCTTTTGAATCTAAACGACCAGCTACAACATGATAAGTAAGAACAGCTGAAAGTGTAGCTTTGTTTTCAGGCTTCAACAACGTCTCTACAGTACCTGCTGGTAATTTTGCAAACGCAGCATTGGTAGGAGCAAATACAGTGAAAGGACCTGCACTCATTAAGGTTTCAACAAGACCGGCAGCTTTAACAGCAGCAACTAAGGTTGTATGATCTTTTGAGTTAACAGCATTTTCAACAATGTTCTTTGAAGGATACATGGCTGCGCCACCCACTTGAACTGTTTTTTCTTTTTTCTTGTTAGGACCCATTTGTGCACTTACTGTGTTTACAGTTACGATAGCTGCAATTGCAAGGGCTAACATTTTTACTTTTTTCATTTTCTTTCTTTTGATTTTTTTGAGAGATGATTTATGTACGAGGCTGTATGAATTTTAGTTTTTTGCTTAAGAGATATTTCATTTAAACATCTTCTTTTACAACCACACCTATAATTACGGAAGCAGGGGAAATGCGGATTTCATTGGAGCTGATATTTATTAAAAAGCCCCGCAATTGGCGGGGCTTAAATCCATCATTCGGAATTCATATTTTCAGCGTATGCTGGAGGGAACGTCAACAACAGCAGGAAATTTTATTAAATCTATTAACGAAAAGAAATCAACTCCACTTCAAATATCAAGGTGCTGTTAGGCCCTATCACTTTACTCACTTGCCTGTTACCATATGCCAGATGTGGCGGAAGAAATAAACGCCACTTACTTCCCGTTGGCATCAGTTGCAAAGCTTCGGTCCACCCACTAATTACGGCATTCAATGGGAAGCTTGCGGGCTGTCCTCTTTGTACCGAACTGTCAAATACTTCGCCGCTGATAACCGTACCATGGTAATGACAGGTAACCGTATGATGAGCTGATGGTTTTTCACCTGTACCCATTGTAATGATTTCGTATTGCAAACCACTGGGTAGGGAAACCACAGCTTCTTTTTTCGCATTCTCTTCTAAAAATTCTTCGCCTGTTTTCATATTAACTTTTTGTAAAAATGATTTTAATTTATCTGCGGGGGCATACAATATTTACTGAACAAAAATATGAGTTTGAAAATAAACTGAAGTTATTTTAATAGAAAAGACTTTCATTTGAAATAGCTTCAGCTCATATGGGCGTGCCCCTCCAATATGCAGAAAGTTGATAATAAAAACAGGTTCATTGATGAGGGGGCCATTTGCAGGATGAAAACTTCAAAAAAAACAAACGTTCCAA
Organism: Lacibacter sp.; assembly: GCA_046593655.1. Lineage (GTDB taxonomy): Bacteria > Bacteroidota > Bacteroidia > Chitinophagales > Chitinophagaceae > Lacibacter. The sequence goes on from JBKJNM010000028.1 coordinate 14,692, forward strand.
ATTTTAATAGTGGTTTCATGTTAGAATAATTAACTGCCTGCCGAATGGCAGGCAGTGTTAATGAATCAGTTTTGTTTTATTCTTTTAAAAATTTTACTTTATTCAATATATTATTCGCAACCTTTTTCCCTAACCAAAAACCCTTATCACAGGATGCCTGGTAATGTATGCCGCCAAATACTCTTGAGTCACCCAGTTCCCTACCCAGTTCATCAAACGAATTATACTGCCGTGCAGGAAGTGAGGGAACCAGGTAACTGTAATGGTCAAGCGTAAGATGAAAGTTATCACCCAATACATCAGTAAGCATTACAGAAATAACGCCGCCATTTAATGCATGTGCTGAAGGAAACTCCGGGTGGCCGGGTGTATTGAACAGTGCATTCCATGTTGTATATCCCATCACATTTCTTATATAGGTAATAGGCCGCACAAGATTGACCTGGTATTTTTTTATGAAGCCAATGCGGCCTGCATCGTAAGAGCCCATACCCACTTTAACATAAGCTAATGCTGCTGCATCAAGTTGGCAACCCTACTGTTGAAAAGCTTGTGCAAGCATGGCAACCAATGTGCCTCCGCCGGGATAGCCTGGCGCATCCCTGTGATAAATTGCCATAGCTCTTTGCGAAGCGGTAAGTGCCTGCGACCTGTCATACACATCTTTTACCATTGCATAAAACTCCGATGTAGGATTTGTTGAATAAGCCGGGGGCGGAGTAAGGGCAGTATTTTCATCGCTATTGCTTACAATTTGTCTTTGCAGGCTTGGAAATGGATTTACCGGGCCGCCAAAATTAGGGGGCGTTTTTTCCCAAAGCCCGGGCCCAACAGGTATAATATAAGTTGCTGGCGATGGTGCAGTAAGTGCACAATCGGTTTGCGACCAAGTAAAAACTTTTTGAGCAACCGAACGACCAAAATCAATGGAACGCTGTAAGGTAGCTGCATCCGTTTCAGTAGCGTACACATTCTTCAACTCATTTTCCAGATTATTCATGGCCGTTTTATTTCCTGCCGATGCAAGCGGAAACATATTTTTGCACATATATGCTAAAGCAGCATTGGCACTGGCGGCCCAATGATAAGCTTTGCCCGGCTCGGTAGCAGGCATTGATGGAAGCCCGTTTAACTGACCTGAAAGAGTTTGATAAGTTGGCATTCCGGGCTCAACTGCTTCGTATAAAGCAATGCCACAATAAGCCAGTGCCCGGCCCGACCCTGGCGCCGCTACTCCCGCCGGCGCAGGCACACGCAGCATATCAAGCTGCATATTTAGCCACCGCACTACTACAGAAGAAGAAAATGTTTTGGTTTGTTTTAAGTGGCCTTGCAAACTTGTATTGTTTGGTTGAAATGAAATTTTTTCTTCGTTGAGTTCAGTCTTCATTTCTTTCTGGCAGGAAAGATTTAAACAGGAAATCAATCCAGTCAGCAAAAAGGCACTTTGAATGTTCTTACTCATAAATGGAAAGTTTAATGCCTGCCCGACTAATGCCGTTTAGGCGGGGTGAATAATAAATTGATCAACTCAAAACTATTAGTAGTTACAGGGTAATTCAATCCCTCAATTGAGCGTATTCAGAAAGAATTGAAATAGTAGTACAAATGAAAAAGCTGCCTCTTTTGAAGACAGCTTCCAGGGGAATCATCAACAGATTAAAACTACTGATGGCTCCTGTTTATCAGCCTTTATCATAGATTTCAGCAAGCTCTGTTTCTTCATCCTGTATCCGCACAAAAATTAATTTCGTGTCATTTTCCATACTGATGATCCAAACATCTAAGTCGTCCTGTATAACATGAATACCTCTTAAGATAGAATACCCTTTAAAGCTGGTTGTAAGCAGACTGGTCATATCAGTTGACAAATCTTTTGCTTCGGGATAGCTGATATGATAGATCTGTCCACCCTTTTGATTATAGAGTACCCGATGAAGGATATTGTTTAGAAGGAATTTGACCATCGTGTTTTTTTCCATCTTCGTCCATGTGATATTGGTTGCATTTTTAAAGTCTTTGCTGAAAGCAGCTTCTACGTTTACATCCATTGTAGCTGTTGCTGATGTAACGGTAATAGGTGATAATTGAACATAGTCGGTTTTTTGCCCCCATGACTGACTGGTAAGAATACATGCTGAGAACAAGGTGAGCAAGCTTTTTGAAAATTGATGTTTCATGATTGAAGGTTTAATAGTTAATGATTAAATGATGAGGTCAAAACTACTTTGCAGAAGAAGGCAGTACAATCCCTCATATGAGGGGAATTAAAGTAGCAGAATAAATGTTGTGAGAAAGTAATACCGGGAAAGATGACTACTGATTAAACCAACTTTTCTTTTAATGCTTTTGATACTGCTTCTGTAGCAGAGGCTACATGGAGTTTCTGGTAAATATTTTTTACATGATCTCTTACAGTATGATAACTGAGAAATATTTTTTCGGCAATGCGTGGCATAGGCATTCCTGTAGTAAGTAGTTGGAGGATTTCTTTTTCCCTTTCTGTAAGCTGATAGTTCGTGCTGGTTAAAGAGGGAGCAATGAACTGTTGAAAAAGTGTAACCACTTTTGTAGCCACAACGGGGTTAAAGACAACGCCACCATTATAAACATCCATCACAGCTTCCAGCATTTTTACAGGCGAAGTGTTTTTTAAAATATATCCATTGGCACCTGCACAAAGTGCTTCAAATATTTTTGTATCTTCTTCAAAAACGGTTTGTATTAAAATGCGCAGATTGGAGAATTCTTTTTTAATCAGCCTTGTTGCTTCTATACCATTGATGCCTGTCATTTCAATATCCATCAACACCACATCAGGATTGCTTTTTTGCAGATCATGCTTCCAGTTGTTACAATTGGTAAAAGAGCCGGTACAGGTAAAACCCGGCGAGCCATTTAAAATGGAACGATAGGCATCCATCATGATGGGATTGTCTTCAAAAATGGCGACTCTTATTTCTTTTTCGTTATTCACTATACAAATGTAGGTTGATGATTGATGTTTCATACACCCCACGATTGGGGTATTTATAGTTCCAGCTTAATTTCTGTGCCTTTGCCTGCTGCAGTATTGATCTGCAGCTTTGCGCCCATTTCATCGGCTCTTGCTTTCATGTTTGTTAACCCGTTACCACTTGTTATTTCATTCATTGAAAAACCCTTTCCGTCGTCTTTAATTGAAAGTACCAGTTGCTGATCAGTGAGCTTGATAGTATAGTAAATGTTTTTGCATTGCGAATATTTGATAGCATTATTCAATGCTTCTTTGCTGATGAGATAAATGGATTTCCGTTGTTGTATGCTGAGTTCTTTCCCTGCTGTTTGAGGCAGATGGTTAAAATGTACCAGTATGTTTTTGGGAGCAGCCGTTGTAACACAGTATGCTTTGAGTTTACTGAGAAGAATAGACAATGATTCACGGTTGGGTTTTAGTAACCAGGCCATATCACTTACTTTTTCAATGACCTCACCCGTGTAAAGATTTATTTTCTGTAACAGTTCATCGGCTGTTCCGTTATGGGGCTCTGTTAATTGTTGCTGCGCAAGCTGGCTTAAGATATTAATGCCACTGAGAGATGAACCTATGTCGTCGTGCAGATCACGGGAAACCTGCAGCAACGCATCTTCTCTTGTTTGAAATTCTTTTTCCAGTAATTGTTTTTTGTGTTGTAATTGTCTTCTGCGGCTGATGGTAAAGGAGAGCAGTAAAAGAATTACTGCTGATAAAGTAAAAGCAGTTGCAAAAATAAATATGCGTGTTACTTCGTCCATTTTAAAAAAGCGGTAAAACCAAGCCAAAGAAAAATGTGGAGTACTAAGGTAATTAAATGGTTTGCATAAAAGATCAGTTCGTGTAACCACTCCACTTTACTTTCAATAATAGTCGTGTACATGCCCAGCATAACTGAGTTAAATACGAAATAGATAATAAAGCCAGTGCTGAACCAGTAATAAAAGTCATTCCTTAATGGGGTTACTGTTTCTTTATCCATGAATAACTGCACTAGGTATGCCAGCGCAAAAAAGATGATGAAAGAACCGGCAACAGTAGAGTAGTAAGTATTCAGGGTCGTTAAACCATTAATTAGTAAAAACAGGATGGCCCATAAGGCAAGGCCAGCAGCTGCAACAAGAGCCAGCCATTTCAATTTACTTTTTTCAAAAACATCTGCATAGAGGGTTACAATACCGGGATAAAAAATAATATCAAAGAGATTGTATAACCAGAAGTTGTGAATCCCGTAACTGCCCATGATCTTACCCGCTGTTTCCGTAAGAAAGGTGAGCACCCAAACAATAATAAAAACCTTCCATGCAAATGATTTGGTTTTGCTCCAGCAACGAAGCGCAAGAACAACTGTAATAAGTTGAACCAATAAAAATCCCCAATGGATAAAAGGCTTTAACCAAGTCATGGATTAAATGGGTTGAGTTGTATTATTGAGGACAGTTCTTTGGACAAAGACCAGTGTGTTCTCCACCCGGGATAAAGACCCGGCACTCTCCATTTTCAATAAACATATCATCATCAGCTCCTCTTCTATCAATACCATTTACTATTTCATGATAGTTGTTTGTTGGAACTAATATGATGCTTAATTGCCCTTTACCTCCATCTACCGGGTAAATAGATCTACCCGGCATTCCAGCCTCCTCTTTTGGGTTTGGTCTTTGAAAATAAATTCGAAACCCAGCTATTTTATTTTGGCCTTTCAGAATTTGTTCGCTTGAATAGTGCTTTGCTAATGCTTCAATATCTGCTAAGGGGATCATACATGATGTAGTTTCATTTTCATGCAACCCGTCACGATAGCTGCTTACCCGCTTTTTTAATTCTGTTTTATTAATATTTTCTATCATAAAAGAAGTTTAAAGTGAAGAATATTTAAAAGTAGAGTTATTCTTTTGCAAATAAAACACCCCAAGCGAGGGTTGTTTTTAGTAAATTTTAATAAATCCTGATTGATTAAAACCGAAAAACCCCTCATTTGAGGGGCTTTGAAAGTATTTCTTATTTGAACTTATTCTAATATCGGCCTTAGCCACCTCGTTACTTCTTCCAAATTCATGCCTTTCCGTTTGGTATAATCATTCAACTGATCTTTTTCAATTTTACCTACACCAAAATACTTTGATTCAGGGTGTGCGAAATACCAACCACAAACGGATGAAGCAGGATACATAGCCAGCGATTCAGTTAAATGAATACCGGTTGCTTCTTCGCCACCCAGCAAATCAAACAGTTTATATTTTTCTGTATGATCAGGACAGGCAGGATAGCCCGGTGCGGGGCGAATACCCATGTATTGTTCTTTGATGAGGTCTTCGTTACTCAGCGTTTCATCTTTTGCATAACCCCAAAACTCTTTTCTTGTGCGTTGATGCAAAACTTCTGCAAATGCTTCAGCAAAACGATCGGCCAATGCCTGTAACATGATCTTGTTGTAATCGTCATATGCGGCTTCAAAGCGTTTGATATGTTCTTCAATACCATGAATGGTTACGGAGAAAGCACCAATATAGTCGTGAGTGGTGAGTGGTGAGTGGTGAGTGTCAGCCGGTTTTATAAAATCAGCCAGTGAAATATTCGGTTGACCTTCAGCCTTCTTTATCTGCTGACGAAGAAATTGCAATTGAATAATGTTTGCTTGTTCGTCAGCAGGAGCTGAAGAATAAACTACAGATGTTTTTGGTTGCTGTAGCTGGAAGTCCCCTCTGGAGAGGGGATTTAGGGGTGTGTCTTCACCAAATTGAGCAAACAAATCTCCCTTAGCTGTTACAAATGCCTCAACATATAATTCAAGTGTATCTAAAACTGCATTCATACGAGTAAAGATGGCCTCATCTTCAAAACGGAGCACATTTAAACCAATGCTGTTTAGATAGATTTCTTTTTCACGATCCTTTGCAATCACCTCTTCGTCAACATGAGATTTACCATCCAGTTCAATTACTAAATTAATAGCAGGACAATAAAAATCGGCAATGAAATTTCCAATTGGTTTTTGCCTGTGAAAATCCAACCCTTTGAATTGTTTTGTTTTAACTGCATTCCAGAATTGAATTTCACTTTTTGTGCTATTGTTGCGTAGTTCCCTGGCAAGTTGTTTTAATGCAGGGTTGTATTTTACAATTCTGTCTTTCCAAGACACAGCCCCAGCGCCACTCAAGGACACACCCCCAGCCTCCCGCTGAGGCGGGACAGGCTCTCTCGAGTTGGGAGACACACCCCCAGCCCCTCTCAAGAGGGGAGTTACCCCTCCGATATTTTGATCAGTATCACTGTTTATTTTTGCGTAGTGGTTAACAAAGACAGTATCTTTTCCATCGCTGTTCGCCGGCCAGAAACCAATCGTCCCTTTTGCCGTCAACCATTTTTCTGCAACAATCTGATCCAGCAATGCATTGGCATCATTGTAAAGCTTGGTTGCTTCCTCACCCACAACAGCATCACTTAAAATGGCCGGGAATTTACCATGCAGTTCCCATGCAATAAAGAAAGGTTGCCAATCAATATACTTTCTGATCTCTCCCAGATCATAGGCATCAAATTGTTTTGTTCCGATGAATGTTGGTGCAACAGGGGTGAAATGACTCCAATCAATTTTTACTCTGTTGTTCTGCGCTTCTTCAAAGCGTAAAAATTGTTTTATAACTTTCTTGTTGTTAAAGTCATCACGCAGTTTTTCATACTCTGCCTGAATACCTTTCAGGAAAGCTGGTTTCTGTTCAGGACTTAATAAGTTACCTGCAACAGTTACACTTCTGCTTGCATCCAATACATGAATCACACCTTCCTGGTACTGCGGATTAATTTTTACTGCCGTGTGCATACGTGAAGTAGTTGCACCACCAATCAACAGCGGTTGCTTCATTCCCCTGCGTTTCATTTCATGAGCCACATGAACCATCTCATCAAGTGAGGGAGTTATCAATCCACTCAAACCAATAATATCTACCTTTTCTTTTTGTGCAGTATCTAAAATTTTATCGGTTGAAACCATTACACCCAGATCTATTACATCATAACCGTTACAACCTAAGACCACACCCACAATATTTTTACCAATATCATGCACATCACCTTTTACTGTTGCCAGTAAAATTTTTGCAGCACCTGCACTTTCTTCATTGATGGTTCCTGCTGCGAGGTGTGCCTGTTTGCGGTCTTCTTTTTCCTGTTCAATATAGGGAGTGAGGATGGCCACACTTTTCTTCATTACCCTTGCACTCTTTACCACCTGTGGTAAAAACATTTTACCTGCACCGAACAAATCACCCACTACATCCATACCTGCCATAAGTGGTCCTTCAATGACTTCAAGCGGTTTGCTGTATTTTAATCTTGCTTCTTCTGTATCAATATCAATATAATCAGTAATGCCATTGACCAACGAATGTTTTAACCGTTCTTCTACTAATGCATTTCTCCATGCTTCATCTTTTACAATCTCTTTTCCTTTTGCTCTTACTGTTTCGGCAAAGTTGATGAGCTTTTCTGTGGCCTCATTGTTATCGTTGTTGCGGTTGAGGATCACATCTTCACATAAATTCCGGAGTGTTGGTTCAATTTCATCATATACCACCAACTGACCTGCATTTACAATACCCATATCCATGCCTGCTTTAACGGCATAATATAAGAACACACTGTGCATGGCTTCACGTACATGCTCATTACCACGAAAAGAGAAGGACAGATTACTAACACCACCACTAATTTTTGTTAGTGGCATCAGCTCTTTGATCTCTTTGGTTGCTTCAATAAAATCAACACCATAATTATTGTGTTCTTCCAAACCGGTAGCAATGGCAAAGATGTTTGGATCGAAAATAATATCCTGGGGAGCAAAGCCTACCTGCTCCGTTAATATTTTATATGCACGGTGGCAGATCTCCACTTTGCGTTGTTTTGTATCAGCTTGCCCCTGTTCATCAAAGGCCATCACAACTACAGAAGCACCATACATGCGACAGATACGTGCCTGCTCAATAAACTTTGCTTCTCCCTCTTTCATGGAGATAGAGTTCACAATACTTTTACCCTGTACACATTTCAAACCAGCTTCTATGATTTCAAACTTTGATGAATCGATCATCAATGGAATCTTAGCAATATCCGGTTCACTTTGCATAAGGTTGATGAAGGTGGTCATAGCCTGTACACCATCCAGCAAGGCATCATCCATGTTTACATCAATGATCTGTGCACCGTTCTCTACCTGTTGACGGGCAATGCTCAATGCTTCTTCGTATTGATTGTCACGGATGAGGCGTGCAAACTTTTTTGAACCGGTTACATTGGTACGTTCACCAACATTTAAAAAGTTGGACTCCGGGCGAACGACTAATGGTTCTAATCCTGAAAAACGGCTAAAAGGTTTGATATGAACAGAACTACTCATTTTTTTTTCTTTTAATCAAAGCTTTGATAGTAGATATATCAATAATAATAACAACTAATAGAATAACACTTAAAACAACATAATTGCTGGTAGGAAGATTTTTGAAACTTGGATTTTTGATCTTTTCTGATAAGCCCAATATGAAAGGGAATAAAAGAAAAGGAGTTGATAACAACAATACAGTTTTCAAAAAATGAATAATTTTTTTCATTATTGTAATTGATCTTCCACTACCGGTAATTCTCTTGGTTGTAATTTTCTTACATGATCTGCAATATGTTTGATGTGATCCGGGGTGGTGCCACAACATCCACCAACAATATTCACCCAACCTTCTTTGGCCCACTCTTCTAAGTAATGCCCTGTGTCTTCCGGATTTTCATCATACTCACCCATGGCGTTTGGCAAACCGGCATTGGGATAAGCGGATACATAACAAGAAGCGATCTGTGAAAGCTCTTCAATATGCGGACGCATTTCATGTGCACCTAACGCACAGTTTAAACCAACACTTAATGGATTGGCATGCATCACTGAAATATAAAATGCTTCCAATGTTTGTCCGCTCAGCGTTCTTCCACTTGCATCAGTGATGGTGCCACTGATCATGATCGGCAACTCAGGCAACCCACCCCTAATCCCTTCCGGGAGGGGATGTTCATGAAAATATTTTTTGATGGCGAAGATGGCTGCCTTTGCATTGAGTGTATCGAAAATGGTTTCGATCAATAGTACATCCACACCACCATCCACCAAACCTTTGATCTGCTCGTAATAAGCAGTCACTACCTCATCAAACGTAACAGCACGGTAACCCGGATTATTTACATCGGGAGAAAGTGATAGTGTTTTATTCAACGGACCAATAGCTCCGGCAACAAATTTTGGGTTTTGGGTTTTGGAATTTGGATTTTGGGTATTGTATTCCTCAATAGCTTCTCTTGCACATTTAGCAGCAGCCACATTTAATTCATAAGCCAGTGATTGCATATCATAATCAGCTTGCGCAATACTGGTGCTGCTGAACGTATTGGTTTCAATAATATCTGCACCGGCATCTAAATATTGTTTGTGAATACCTGTAATGATCTGCGGCTGTGTAATGCTCAACAGATCATTATTACCTTTTACATCGCTATGCCAGTCTTTAAAACGCTCGCCTCTGTAATCGGCTTCCTGTAGTTTATGCCGCTGAATCATGGTGCCCATTGCACCATCAATAACAAGGATTCTGTTCTCAAGTTCTTTTCTGATGTCCATAGTTAAGTTATTAGCTGCTGGGCTGTTAGCTGTAAGCAAAAACAGTTCACAGAATTACTAAATGATGCAGTGTTGCTCACTACAATCAGACGAGTTGAACTATAAACGTGTAGGAAAACTTTGAGAGTTTTGTTGACGTTTATTAGTTCTGTTTGGCCGAACAATAAACAAATCCGCCTGAATGATGTGCAAATGTAAATGAAAAAGCCGCACCAACAAGCGGTGCGGCCCATTATGGCAAGGGAATGGATATGGAGTCTTAAACGGGACTAATTTTTTGTGAAATGTAGCTGGTCGTCCTGGGCCGGATTGTCGTCCTTTAGTTTAATGCTGGTGGTTGTTTTTTCGGTTATCAGCCAATCATCATTGAGTTCGCTGAGAATAGGATCAGTGAAGTTGATAATGAGTTTATTGCTGCTTAAACTCCAGGTACCGGTTATTGCACCTGTACTGGTATGAGCCATGAACGTTCCACCGCTCAGGAACATAAAACTGTATGCTGAAAAATTACTTGTTTCATCTTTTTGATCCCAGTAAAAACTTACACGCCAGGTGCCGTTCGTAAGATCAACATTATTGGATATGTCAACACTGGTTTTAGTACATGAAAAAAGTAAGGTTGTAAGAAGGAAGATTGCAAAAATTTTTGTTTTCATATAAATGGTTTTTTTATACCATAAAATTGAGGTAATAATATTATTTACACAAGTATTGTTCACCCAAGCGGCTGTTTGATTGACTGAACAGGTGAATATCATTCACCAGCCAGCCATTTTTTAAATTCGGCTGAACGTTCAGTACTCACAATGGTTTCAAGCTTTGTTGCCGGCTTTAGTTTTATCATCACCCTGCCCTTGGTCCAGGTGTTCATTTCGTCAATTGATTCAATTGAAATAATAAACTGGCGGTTGATACGGTAAAAGTTTGCAGGGTTCAGCATTTGTTCCAACTGATCAAGATTAAAATCAATCACATATCGTTTGGCATCTTTTGTAACCAGGAAATTGGCCCTTGCTTCGGTATAAAAATAAGCGGCATCTTTTGTTTCGATGGTTTTAATATGCTCGCCATAGCGGATCACAAAACGCTGGCGGTATTTATCAACGGAGTTTTGCGATACAGCCAGTAAGAGCTGATCAATATTCATGGGCTGCACGGCTTTTAATTTTGAAAACTTCCTTAAAGCCTGTTGCAGTTCGTCTTTCTTTACAGGTTTCAAGAGGTAATCAATACTGTTGAGTTTAAAAGCCTGTAATGCGTATTCATCATAGGCCGTGGTAAATATGAGGGGGCAATTCACTTCTGTTTGTTTGAAGAGTTCAAAACTGATTCCATCAGCCAAATGAATATCAACCAGCATCAGTTGCGGATGGGGATGTGTGGCCAACCATTCTTTTGTAGAGCTGATACTGTCGAGCACAGCAAGCACTTCCACTTCTTCAGTAGTTTCATGCAGCAATTTTTGTAAACGTTTTGCTGCCGGTTCTTCATCTTCAAGAATCAGTACATAGATCATATTCGTTTAATTAAAGGAAGTTTAACGATGAAATGGGTTGATGTTGTTTCAATCTTCACTTCCTTGTTGGCCATTAATAAAAACCTGTTTTTGATATTTTGTAAACCAAGTCCTTCACTTTTTTCTTTGGTTGCTTTTGCATGCAGGTTGTTTTGAACAATCAGCGTTTCATCTTCAATAAAGATTTGCAGCAACAAGGGTTTATCTTTTGATACAATATTGTGTTTAATGGCATTTTCTGCCAGAAGCTGTAATGTAAGCGGAGGAATGCTGTAAGTGGTTTTCTGTTGATCGGTGATCCTGTTTTCAAATAACAATGCCGCTCCAAATCTTTTTTTCTGGATAAAAAAATAGTCTTCAATAATCTTCAGTTCATCGGCGAGTAGTATGAGATCTTTTTCACGCATGTTCACTATGCTGCGGTAAAAATCACTGAGGTGCTCTACATACGGTGCTGCTTTCTCCGGGTCTTCTTCAATGATGCTGAGTAATGTATTAAAACTGTTGAACAGAAAATGCGGATTTACCTGGTTCTTGAGTGTTTCATATTGCGATTGTACTTTTTCTGTTTGCAATTGTTGCCATTGCTGCGCTGCTTTTTCCCGTTCCTTAATAACATAAATTAAAAAACCTGTGATCAATACAATGGCTGAAAGTACGAACCACCATTCTTTCCAGAAGGGTTTGCTGATGGTAAAGCTGTACAGTGCTTCGGATGCTTTTTCAAAATTCCCGGTTACGGATGAGCGCACACGAAAAGTATAATTGCCGGGTAGCAATTTGGGAAAATTCACTTCATCATTTTTACTTGGCTGCCATTGATTATTATAACCATCCAGTTTATATTGATATTGTACCAGTTCGGGGTTTGAAAAATAAATACCGGCAAATGAAAAGGAAAGATTGTTTTCATCGTGTTTGAAGGTTGCTTTATCAACAGCATTGATTTCATTCAGAAACAGCAAAACAGAAGTAATGTTTGTTTGAGGTTGATTCATTTGCTGATACGAGGGTTGAGTATAACGAAAGATGCCGTTACTTGTATGAAAGATGACTCCTTTTTTTGTATGATCCGTACTGTTAAGATCGGTATTGAACAGGCCCAACTGTTGCTCATTACCTGGAATAATAATGGATTGTGTTACTGCATCAACTAAAAAATAACCAGTGCGGCTGATGCAGAATATATTTCCTTTGTTATCTGTATCAAGTGAAGAAATATCAAGATCAGGAATGCCGTTTGCTATTCCAAAATTGGTAAAGTTTTTTCCATTAAACTGGTATAATCCTTTTTGAAATGCAGCACACCAGATAACTCCCTGTTTATCTTCTGCAATAGAATAGATTACTTTAGCCGCAAGACCTTCTTTTTCGCCATAATGTATAAAGCGGTTATCCTGCATCATCACCAAACCCTTGCCATCGGTTGCAAACCAAACCCTTCCTTTACTGTCTTCATAAATATGATAAATATAATTAATGCCGATACCAGATAGTTCAGTGAGGTTTTGAAAAACATAGTTTCCATTTGCAACAGTGGTATGATAGATACCCTGGAGAGATGAGATCCAGATATTATTATTGCGACCCGTGATTGATAATACACTCATGCTTTCATTGCCTTGCAGCTCCCGCATTCGTTGTACAGCATTTGTTGTTGTGTTGATGAGATAAATGCCTTTACCCATGGTGCCGATCCATAGGTTGTGTGCTTCATCCTGGTACAAAGAAGTGATGTCGGTTTTACGATCAATACCCGGTAATTGAATGATGGTTTTACCCATTGTATTGGCTTGTTGTTTTACAATTGCTCCCTTAATACTGTACCAGGTATTACCCTGCTCATCCTGCCACACATCATGTATATCTGCAAACTCCTCTGCAGCAGGACGGGCGACCAATTGTAATTTTTCAGCGGCGTTTTTTGATAACCCGGTTTTGCTCATGATCCAGCCGTTTGCTTCGGCATCAACAGCCAACTGCGTTGGGTTGCTGAAGTTTTGTGTGCTGATGAATTGACCGTTTTTATTTAACTGTACAAAACTGTTTTCAGTTGTGATCCATACCTGTTCATCGAGGATGAGCAGATCATTGACCTGTTTATCTTTCAGTTGAGGAAGGGAAATGAGTTGAACCTGACGGGTAGCTAATGAAAATTTACAAATACCTCCCTGCTGAAACCCAAGCCAGATGATGTCTTGATCAGTTCTGTCGGCACTGATGCAACGAACGATATTATCGGGCAAGCCGTTTGCCGTACTGAAATTTTGTATTGTTTTTTTTGTTCCGTTGAATGCACACAAACTAAATCCTTTATCAGTTGATGCCGCTATAATATTGTTGGGCAACAGTTCAAGATCATATACATAGTTATCACCGAGGCCATCATCTGTATTAATGTTGTAAATCTTTTGTTCATGCTGCACATAGATACCTTCACCTTTTGTTGCAAACCAAATTCGTCCTTTTGCATCACTGAGTATTTTGCTGATGGTACTGGCAGCTATTCCTTCCTGGGGCTGAAAAAGAAAACTCTGTTTATTTTGCAGTTGTACAATGCTGCCGTTTTGCAAACCGATCCACAGGGTTTGGTTTTTATCTTCATACAATGCTGTAATGTTTGGCTGCTTTACATCATGTAATGGTATGGAAGAAGCAGTTATTCCATTGTAGATATACAAACCTGCTGCTGTGCCAATGTACATACAATGATTTTTTGCAAAGAGGATGCATTGAATTTTTCCTTGTAAGGATTGCTCACTCAATTGTGGTTGCCAAAAAATATATTGCTGATCAGTTGTTACCTGTGCCGGAACATATGCAGAATAGATAAATGCAAATATGAAAAGGAAAACCTTCATGGTGCGGTCTTATTTGGCAATGAGTTCTGCATTGATGCTGACTTTGATTTCATTAGCAAGCTTTTCTTTTACAATTCTTGGAATTGGAATATTATGATCGCTCAGCAGTACACTGAAAATACTGTTGATGCGGATGCCTTTCTCTGTTACTTCAACATCACTTTTAATGATCCGCTCCTGTTCTACACCATGAATGATTAATTTCCCCTTGGCCCTGATGGTATATTTTCCTTTCTTACTGAAGTCAATCGTTTCAATGATTTTTCCATTAAATACAGCTTCAGGAAATTTTTCACTCTCCATATAATTTTCATTGAAATGTTCTTTCTGCAGCGGGCTGTTAAAACCTTCAAACGAACGGATACGGATACGGAAAGCAAAATTATTTTTCGACAGATCAAGAGCACCTTTTAATTCTTTGCTCGTAGCATTGATCAGTTCAAAAGGAGCTTCGGAACGAAAACTCACAATACCGTTATTGGTAGTATAAATAACCGGCTGCACAAAAGCTGAACAGCAAATCCAGAGAATGACGATGATTTGCACAAATCTCATGTTAAAAATTGAATCAGTAAAATAGCCAAGATGTAATTGTTGAACAACTCTACTATTATTTTTTCTTATTTTTCTTTAATGTAAATACCCTGGAGATGTTAAAGCCAAACAGGATATCGCCTTTACCCCACTTCCCCGCAGTTTCGCTGATGAATGTTCGCTCTGTCATACCCCTTGAGTTGGTAAAGTGCAGTTGAAATACATGACCGCCTGTTTCAATATCAACACCCAATGAAAAAGAGTTGGTGGTATTGGGCATTTGAAAACCGGGTACCTGGTAGTAATATTCTGCATTGATGGAAACACGGGGCGAAATTTTTTGCCTTCCACCAATGCCAATGGCAATTACATCACTCGGGTCACCGGCAAGTTTTACTAAATTATAATGTACCAGTGTAGGCATTAGTTGAATGGAGGTACTTTCAGAAAACTTGCGTGCAACAATTACCTGGTGGGCATAATACATGCGTGATGAAAAATAGTTGGGGCGGATGGTATCCGTCCACTTCATGGTTTGTAACATGGCTGATGACATCCATGCAAGGCTAATGGGCATATTTCTTTTGCCACTGCTTTGGCGGAGCAGTTTGTATTTAAAAAATACATCGTATTGTTTTTGATACGTGCTTCTTCCTACACCAAGCATTAATCTTGGAGTAACACCAAAATCAAAACTCATTCGCATGCTGGCATTATCCAAACCGAATAGATCATAAAAACCACCATTGATTGTTCCAAAGCGATGGGCTATCCTAAAGTCCATGATCCCTTTTTGTGTTACCTCAATGGAATGGCCGTTGATAATTCTTGTTGATTTGAAAGTAGCTTCCGTGTAGCGGATCTTATCTTTCTCTTCTTTTTTCTGTTCTTCTTCCAGCATCTGATTTAAATCAACATCCTGTGCGTATGTCAACAGGCATGAGCAGGAAAGAATACATACGATACAAATTTTTTTAAGCAGCATGGCAGTTAGTTTTACTATCAGGATTTAGGCTGATAGGGATCGTATTTACAATTAACCGTTACTTCAACTGCTTCCGCAACTTTTGATGTTTGGAAAGCCGGAACGGTTACTTTATAGTCAGCAAGCGTAATATTGAACTTTGAGGAAGTGCTGATCTTTCCATCTTTTACAGTTAAAGTACCTGTTGTTTTTATTTTATTGGTAACACCGTGTAAGGTTAAATTTCCATCTGCAGTTACAGGATATACACCATCTTTTTTAAAATTTACCTTGCTAAGATCAGTAATGGTTCCTTTAAACTCTGATTTGGGAAAGTTATCAGAATCCATATATTTTTTTTGGTTGAAGTGCTCCTGCATAGAAGCTTTTTTGAACTGAAAGCTTTTGATGAGTACAATAAATTGTAAGGCACCTGACTTTGTATTCAACACACTCGATACTTCATTGTTAGCTGCTTTAATATCTTCCAATGGAGTGGTTGAAAAAAAAGTGATCTGTCCGTTACGGGTTAAATGCATGTCCTGTGCTTTTACGGATCCCGTAAGAAACAAGAGACTTATAAAGAATGAAATGATCTGATTTTTCATTTAACTGTTTTATTAATTAATTATTAGGGGCTCCATTCCTGATCCATGTTCTGATCTCTGCAATACGGCATTCAGGTAATTTGGCATTGCCTTTGGGCATTTGTGAATATCCGGATACATGTGAAATAACATTTAATAAAGGTCCGCTAACGGCTTGTGCTTTTACTTCATCATAAGTTCCCAGCCTGATGCCTGCACCTGCAGAGGCATTCCCGCCATGGCAGCTCAAACAATTTGCTGAAAGCGTACTTACAATCTGCACACTGTATTTTATATTCAACGTATCGCAAGTTTCAATACCATATAACAGCTCTTCTTTATCGTAGTAACAGGAAGAAAGAAAAGTACTTGTAGAAATGAGTAAAATAATTCCAATTCGTTTCATAATGATGATATCAATTATTCTGCGCACCTGCTTCAATCCATTTTCTAATTTGTGTAATCTTACAATCGGGCAACTTGTTTCCTCCCTGTGGCATTGGTTTATAACCACTGGTATGAGAAATTACACCCAGCAATACCCCGCTTAAAGCAACTGCACGCACATTTGCATATGTGCTGAGATCAACGTTTCCTGCCGCAGGCGTGCCGCTATGACAACCAATGCAACTCGATTGCAGTGTGGGCAGCACAACTCCTGCATAAGTAAATAATGTTGTATCACAATTCGTACTGCAGTTGGTTGTATTTAATGCACCTTGAACAATCCATTTATAAATGGAATCCTTTTGTGCTTTTGTTAATGGCTGTGCAGGAGGAGGAGGCATCCGTTTATCAACTCTGTTTTCCAGAATCACTTTCCAGGCATCGCTATTGTCTGGTCTGTTTGGGCGAATGGTATTCATGATCTCTCCATAATTATCATAGCGTAAACCTTTTGCTTTTGTAATTCCATCATGACAACCGGCTTTGGCGCAATTGCTGACAAAAATGGGCAGCACGTTTGTTTCAAAACAAATGGTACCAGATCCAACGGCAGGAGGCGTAATGCCGGGAGGAGCCGCACCGCCCGGTATCAAAGTATCATGACGACATGCGTAAATAAATACAGCCATCAGTAAACTCAGAAAAACAAATTGCTTCATTTAGTTTGTTTTATAACACCTGATCACAACTACATCCGTTAAATAACCGGTGCAAATACCTTTTAGTGAAACGGTTTCGCCTTCTTTTATTTTTACTACTTCTTCCATTGTACAATTTACGCCAAACATCAGATCATCGGTTTTCAACAACACAACTGTTTTCCCTTCGCTGTTTTTTGATATAGAACTCACCGTTCCTGATACCTCTACAATTTTGTCGATGTATCTTGCATTGGCATTTTTTTCATTCGTGCTATACTCACTAAAAAGTGTTGTTGCCTGTACCGGAATGGCTGTTGCAGATTTTACATTTTGTTGTGGTTTGTTCCACACAAAAAACCATGCATAGGCACTACCCAATAATGCAATTGAAAAAATAAGTAATACGATGATTTTAATCTTCTTCATCATGTGGAGGAATAATATCTACAAATTATGTTTGAAATTGTAAGACCATATACAGTAAAGAACCGAACGGGTAAAATGAATGACTGAAGGCGCAGAAGAAATGCCTGAAAATGCATCAGAAAAGCAGCGATTACCCAACCAAGACTTGAAAGCTTACTTCATTGATACATAACTGGCAACCGGTTGCCGGTTTTGCAAGCTTCTTGCAAGAGTGAGTTCATCAGCATATTCCAACTCGCCGCCAAAAGCAATACCTCTTGCAATGGTAGTTATTTTTACAGGCAGGTCTTTCATTTTTTTGCTGATGTAGAAGAGAGTAGTATCGCCCTGGATATTGGGGCTCAGTGCAAAGATCAGTTCTTCTACTTCGTCCGTTTTTAAACGGGTCAGAAGTGGTTCAATCTTTAATTGATCAGGGCCAACACCATCCAGTGGAGAGATAACCCCACCCAGCACATGATATAGGCCATTAAACTGTTGTGTATTTTCAATAGCAATTACATCCCTGATGTTTTCCACTACACAAATGATCTGTTTTTTACGGGAAAAATTGCTGCAAATATTACAGATGTCTGTATCAGAAACATTACAGCATTTGCTGCAGAATTTTATTTCCTTCCGCATTTTTGCAATGGTATCAGCAAAGAATTGAACCTCTTCTTCCGGTTGTTTGATGAGATGCAACACCAAACGCAACGCTGTTTTTTTACCAATGCCCGGAAGTTTGGCAAACTCATTCACTGCATGTTCAAGTAAGGAAGAAGAGAAAGACATAAGGCGAAAATACGAAGGATGATGAATTAAAAATTTCTTACTGGCGGAGTTGATTCGTTTTGTTTGGTTTCATCCCCGGATTTTTGCTGGGTTAAATCAATGGTTAACTCATTATCCCAGTTTCCCTTTACGGTGAAGGGATTGCTGATGGGCTGAACAATTTCGGGTTGTCGTTTTTTCTTAGCAAAAAACTCACCGGCATCCCAAACTCCATTTTGATTGGTATCGTATAAAATTCCTAACTGGTAAGTGCCTGGTTTGAACAGTTTACGATACCACTCTTTACTTAAGATGGGATAGCCGCCAACTATTTCTCCGTTGCTGTAAAAAAGTAATACGGGATGTTTTGAAGTGTCGATATCTTTAAATCGTATTCTTACAGAACCATATTCTTTTTCAGTTTTTACACGAAATGAAATGGTGTCATTTTTTACCGCCGCTAATCCTGATGTATCAATTGCATATTCCTTATTTAAATACAGCAGGTAATTGCTTCCCTGTTTCCATGGGGTGTAGATAATAAGTTTCTTATTGATCGTATCATTTTTAATGACCAGGTTATTTACCTGTTTGGTTGAATCAAGAAATAATAAAATCTTCGATGAATCAAAACGCCTGAGCGGTTTAAGGTAGCTGAGTTTAAAACTGTCTAAGAAATCCTGGGAACCAACTTCAAGGTTATTGGTGCTTAGCAAGGTTCTGATGGCATTGCCTTTTGCCGGAACTGTTGGAGGGGCTTTTGGCTTTTCTTTTTCTACAGCAAATGCATGCAGCAAAACAGGTTTGGTATCAGCATTCACTACAACCGGGGAATCAAGAAATGCAAAATGCTCAATGGGTTGATTGTATTTTTTATTTCCATCTATATCAAGCAGTGCATATACATAAAATGTACCGGCTGGTAAATTGGTAAACGTAAAGATGCCTTTTGCATTTACCCTTGCTACATACTTGGGTGTTTCTTTTGCAACAGTTGAGTCTCCCTGTTTGGTATACAAAACAGCAAACATGGTACTGTCTGTTTGTCCTGTTTCTGCAAGAACAACTTTACCTGTTAATTCATTACTGTCAATTTGAGCACCGGTAGAAAAGATATAACGAAAATTCCTGAGCACATTACCTTCATTGAGATCTGTAATAGCTTCACCAAAATCAATACTGTAAGTTGTATTTGGTAATAATGAATCTTTTAAGCGAACAGTTACTGTGCGTAGTTTTGATTCAATATTTGGCTGTTTAACAGGATAAGGTGAAATGAGTACCTGCTCCGATGTATTTTTCAGTTCAACAAATTCATTGAACGTGATGACTACTTTTTGCTGATCAACTTTTAAAGCAGAGTCTTTAGGTAATGCACTTACAAGCATTGGAGGAAGACTATCTCTTGGTCCGCCGCCGGGTGGTACAATATTGGCACAGCCTGGGCCACTGAAGATGCCGAAGAGAAAGAAGCTGCTGATTAAAAGAATAGAAATGTATTTACCTATTGTCATAGAAGCAGCAAACTTAAACTAATTGTCTGAACCGGGATTTTTGGGATGGATGGGATTAACAGGATTTTGTAAGTTCATTTTATTTTGTATTCCTCACTCACCCTCGTATCAATTCCGGTTCAGACTTCTTCTTCCTCATTTAATTCATGCAGTGCAACCGCCATTTCATTGCTCTTCACAAAATTGCACCAGTGACAATCTTCTTTGCCACAACCAATATAAAATTCTTTGTTCTGGATCTTTTCCCAAACAGCACTGATCTGTTGACTCACCGTTTCAATATCAGCAGGAGTAATAATAATCTTCTCTTTGTGGTATTCTTTCTTTTTATCCGGTTCAATAAAATCAAACTCTGTGCTGGTTACTTTCCAGTCTTTCTGTTCGTAATTGTCAACAAGAATTTTATAAAAGACTGCCTGCCGCCAGTAATCACCACCATCAGGTTGTTTATCGCCGGGCCCTTTTAGTTTGTCTTTGGCTTTATCAAAGTCCCCTGTTTTATAATCTACTACATTCACTGCTTTGCCATCAAACTCCAGTTTATCTAATTTCCCTTTGATAGGAACTCCTTTGATCATCACATTCCTGATGTTGCGTTCAATGGCAACAATCTTATTAAAGCTGTTAATGTATTTGTTGTAATAATTTCCAAGAATTTCGGGCCCAATCTCCATTCGCCTATCAAAACTTTCTTTGGTAAAACTTTCCCGGTGGCGATGCATGTACCATTCAAAGTCGGTGATAAACTGGTCTTTGGAATGAAACGTATCTGCTTTGCCATCCTGCATCTTTCTAAAGAGTTGTTCTAATGTATAGTGTACGGAGGAACCAAATTCAGTTGCTTCATTTTTGGGCGAAGGAATACGAATGAGGGTTTTAAAATAAAATTCAAGCGGACATTTGAGATAATTATTGAGTGCCGTAACATTCATCACAAATTTTTCAAGGATTGGCTGAATGAATGCTTCCTCGATCTTGTCAATTTCCGGCGCCTGTGCTTCGCCAAATAACAACGAAGTAAACTCACTGAGTGCTTCTTGTGTAACAATCACCGGTTGTGTTTTGATGTTCTGTTCATCCTGTATTTCTGCTACAAACATAGATGGCTCCAGTTCTTTTCCATCGTTCTTAAACTTGCTGTAAGAAATACTGAGATGTGTTTCAGCTCTAGTCAATGCTACATAAAATAATCTTCTTAATTCTTCTGAATTGTTATCCTTCGTATCAGTTGAAGTAGCAAATAAATTATCAGGCAGTTTATAACCACTTGCCGGTTTTCGTTTCTTTTCCCAGAAAGCTGCATTACAACCCGGAAAGAAAACATGAGCAAACTCCAACCCCTTTGATCCATGAACGGTAAGGAGGTTTACACCTTTGTCGCTTCCACTTACCTGCACAAGAGGTAAAGCAATCTTTTCTTTTTCCATCAATTCAATGACAGCTACCAGTTGTTTTAATGAGAGTAATGGATTGCGTCTTGTTTCTTCTTTCACAAAATCAAACAAGCCTGTTAATACTTTCAGCAACCAGTGTTTATCCGGGCTTTGCATGATGTATTTTAAAATACCAGCTTCACGGATAATGTTTTCAAACAAATGCTGTAAGGTAATATTGGGTACATCAGCAATGAGTTTTTCAAAAACAATTGTGGCCGTTTTCATTCCATGATGAATGCCTTGCGAAAAAAGATCTTTAGCAGGTTCATGTGCTTTTTCATGGAGCAGCCTGCGCATGGATGTTTTGTTTTCACTGAACATAGTAGAGGCCACTTCCACACTCAGTTTGGCAATTTCAACGGGTGGAATATGAAACCAATTGAAATGCAGAATCTCAAACAGCATTTCATCGCCCCCATAGGACACATCATGTTCTGCTGCCAGGTATTTCAATATTAAAATGATCTTTTGGGCCAGCGGTATTTCAAATGTGTTGAAGTTGCGTTTACTGTAAAAAGGAATACCGAGGTGTTTGAAGTAATGTGTTAACTCTTCACCATATTTATTCTCTTTATAAATGACTGCAATCTTACCTGGAGGAATACCTTCATTCATTAATTGCTGCACCTGTAAGGTGATATCAATCATCTCCTGCCTTTGAGTTTCATATTCTTTAATTACAGGAAAGTGTAAAAGATGACTGATCTTTTGATTGGAAGCAAGTAAATCTTTATTGAGGCCTTCAATTTTTCTAATCAATCGTTCTTCATTGCGATTGATCACCGATTTGGACACATCCAATATGGGTTGTGTAGAGCGGTAGTTATTCGTGAGCACAACGGTAAACAGGTCCTCTTTATAACCGGATGCAAACTGCAGCATGTTTTCAACGTTTGCACCCTGGAAACGGAAAATACTTTGATCATCATCGCCTACCACAAACACATTGGGATTGTACCAGTAGCTGATAAGTAATTCAACAATCCGGTTTTGAGTGCCGCTTGAATCCTGGAACTCATCTACCAGTATATATTGATATTGCTCCTGGTAATTGGCAAGTAAGTTTTTATTTTCTTCAAAAGCTTTAATCACCCAGATGATCATGTCATCAAAATCATAACGGTTTCTTTTTCGCATGATTGCCTGGAAACGATCAAACTCATTTACTGCTGCACGGAGTTTTTCCATGCGTTGAGTTTCTTCTTCCAGTTTTTCTTTCTTCAGATCACCTGCATTGAATTGTTTGTACTTTCTTTTATAAACAAACTCATCTCTTGTTGGGAGATCGATGATGTATTCATCAATTTTACCAAGAATGACAGCGGGAGACCAGCCTTCTTTTTTCATGGTGCTGAACAAACGATCGAGGTTATTAATCTCAAAATATACATCACCACGATAGCGCTTCAACAGATGATTCTTAGGAAACGAATCAATGAGCTCTTTAAACAATTCAACCTTCTCCAGGTCTGAAACAGGATCCAATGCCGTTTTTTCAAACTGCGAAAGATTTTCCTGTATTACATCGTTACAAAAAGCATGATAAGTGTAGATGTTTACTTTGTATGCATCAGGGCCAATTAAACCCAATAATCTTTTTCGCATGGCCACCACACCTGCATCGGTATAAGTAAGACATAAAATGTTTTGCGGCTGCGTATCTGGTTCTAATAAAATTTTACCAATGCGGCTGGCAAGGATCTGTGTTTTACCGGTGCCCGGCCCGGCAATAACCATCACAGGTCCTTCAATGGTATCAACGGCTAATTTTTGCTTTTCATTCAGCCGGTTGTATTCTTCAGTAAATCTTTGTTGCAATTTTTCTTTGTTGAGCGACATGTTTCAAAGTTAATTCTATCAAATGCGGCAATTGAAATTTGTTCATTGAAGCTATTGAAAAGTTTGCTTTAGAAAAATTGTGGAAAAAATAGGGAAAGATCTATGGCTGATTTAGCACAACGAACAGTGTTTTCTCCTAATTTTCACTTACTAACTTACAAACCCGTTTTTAAAATCCAGGATACCGTACTTCATTTAACCGTCTTTGAATAAAGGACGGTTTTTTATTTGGCGGTCATATATACCCTTAAAGTGGTATTTTTTGGTAAGTGGGATGGGTTTACTTTTACAATGTTGAAGGTTTTAGCCGTTGTTTATCCTATCACCCGCTGATTTATCAGCTTACCTGAAGAAGTAACTACCCGGAGGCAGAGATAATCTTTAAAAAAGATGTTTCTGCCTTCTTTTTTTATTTAACCCGGAAGTCGTGAAATGTATTTTTCCATTTGTTTGATCTGGTCAACAATCTGAGCAGTGCTTGGTTTGAGGGCTTTTGCTTTACGGAAGAAATCTTTAGCAGCCCTGAATTCCCGCTTATTCATCATAATACTGCACATCTGCAAATTAGCCGCAGCCATATTTTCTTTATCAGGGAGTCCTTTGCGGATAGCCTGGCGAATATAGCTCTCTGCCTGTTTGAAATTATTTTTTTGCATGGATAGCATGCCCATCTGTAATAAGCTGGCACCTTCTGCACCCTGCATTAAAGATGAACCCGAGCCAAGAGCAATACCTTTCTTCATCATCGTTTCTGCACCATCATAATCCTGTTTCATCATGGCAATATTTCCTTTCAATGTATAAAACACAGAACGGATCGGTTTAAACAAAAGTGCCGGAAACTTTACAGAATTTAGAATTCTTTCAGCACCATCCATATCGCCTGCTTCCATGTATTGCTGGATCAGTCGCAAGGGTCCGAAAAAGAAATGCCCGAAGATACTGATGGCAGCAACCAGGTAAAGAATAAAGGATGGCCAGAAACCTGTGAAATAATGCACAACAATGGCAGCAATGAGGAAAACAATTGCTAAAGGAAGCCTGTAGCGGATGTATATGTTTAAAAATTTCATCTGTTTATAAATTGGGGAGCAAAGGTAGGGAACCGCCATTTGAAATTTGAAGATTTGGCATTTGAAAGAACTGAAACAACTATTTTTGCCGCCCATTGGCCCCGTAGTTCAATGGATAGAATAGAAGTTTCCTAAACTTTAGATACAGGTTCGATTCCTGTCGGGGCTACCAATATTCCCTTATGTTTTACGCTTATGTTCTAAAAAGTGTAGCTAATGGTTTTCTCTACAAAGGGCATTGTCGTGATCTGGAAATAAGACTGAAGCAGCACAATGCAGGAATGACAAAATCAATTAGGCCTTACCTTCCATTTGAAATAATTTATCAAGAAGAATTTGCTACTGAAACTGAAGCCATAGCAAGGGAGAAATATTTTAAATCGTCAGCAGAAAGAAGATATCTGAAGGGTGTTATCCCTTAGTTCAATGCCCGCCTGGCTGAACGACGTTTGGACGGGGATAGAACATCTGCCTCATGACGGGCAGGGAAACTTGATAAACTTTTGATGCAGGTTCATTTGATTGCTTTAGTTTTTTGATGGATAATTTGGCCCCGTAGTTCAATGCCCGCCCGGCTGAACGCCGTTCGGACGGGGATAGAATAGAAGTTTCCTAAACTTTAAATACAGGTTCGATTCCTGTCGGGGCTACTAATATTCCCTTATGTTTTATGCTTATGTTTAAAAAGTGTAGCTCATAATTTTTTTTATAAAGGACATTGTCGTGATCTTGAGATAAGATTGAAGCAACACAATGCAGGAATGACAGAATCAATTAGACCTTACATTCCATTTACAATAATTTATACAGAACAATTTGCTACAGAACCTGAGGCAATAGAGAGGGAAAAATATTTTAAATCATCGGCTGGCCGGCGATATTTGAAGAAAGTTATTGCGTAGTTCAATGTCCACCCGGCTGAGCACTTTTCGGACGGGGATAGAATAGAAGTTTCCTAAACTTTATATACCCGTCCTAAACGGTTCATCCGGGCGGGCAGGTTCGATTCCTGTCTGGGCTACTAATATTCTTTTTTAGGGTGAAATGGAAGTGATGTTTGTCCTAATTGTTTGGATTTTGGTTGTATCACTGCACAGTTTCACCTACAACTACGTTCTTACCTTTAGGTATGATGGGTGAACGCCTGGCAAACCTGCGGAAATGGAACTCTATTTATATCGGTGGATAACTAATAACCAACAGGACGTGTACATCACAGCCATGGAGCCGAATCGCCATTAAGCTCTTCTTTAGTGGCAACGTTACATTTACACTAAGTGATTATGTGATTAATATCCGAAGGTTTATTTACTCTTGTTCAAGCCTTCTGTAGCGGTTGCATCGCCGGGCCGGTTATATAATGCTTGTGTAAATACAATGCGTGCATCGGCCATGCGGCCAAGCCCCAGGTATGTCCAACCCAGCATATTATTCGCGTCGTAATCAAATGGATACATGTTTACCACCAGCTCCAAATACTTAACTGCTATATCGTATTTCTTAGCATGATAATAGGATACGCCAACCCAGTAATTGGCTACACTATTGTATGGATCTATCTTTAAAATCTCGCCATATATTTCATAGACCTTATCATATTTTTTCAAATCGTTAGCAGGTTTTACATATCCTAGCCGGGCTTCAACACTATATTTTTTTAGGTCCATGGCTTTCTGGTAATACTCCAACGATTGGGCATTTTGTTTCGCCTGGTAATGCAGCCAACCCATGCGCAGGTTTATTTCATAATTGTCAGCTTTGTATACTTTTTTTAGGTCAGTAATAGCGCCACTGTAATTGGCTTTATATTCATTGGCATAACTAGCCTTAAATGCTTTTTGAATATTCTCGTCAGGTTGGGCAAATACTGTAATTGAGACAATAGCCATTACTGTTGCCACCATTAATCGTTTTACTAAAGTTTCCATGATAATGCGGTATTTAAAGAATGTTGATTGAAATAGTTTCCGGTAGTTGCGTATCGTAATTTTTGGTCAAAGGTATAATTGAATGATAACACACCTTTGTGCGTGATGGCAAGGTATACACTTCCACCCATCTTAAATTCCTTGGTATCTATATCGTTAAATACATACAATGCATCGTT
The DNA here is from genome assembly GCA_046593655.1 of Lacibacter sp. Taxonomy (GTDB): domain Bacteria; phylum Bacteroidota; class Bacteroidia; order Chitinophagales; family Chitinophagaceae; genus Lacibacter. The sequence goes on from JBKJNM010000028.1 coordinate 41,058, forward strand.
TTCCAGCAGGTTTTTATACCGGCCTAAAGTGATGTTTCCTTCCAGCCATAAAGGCTTGGCTACGCGGTAACCCGCCACCTGCGAAAAAGTAAATGCATCACCATATGCAGCCCGGCTGATGGTGTACAAATTTGTATTGCCCAGCGGGAAAGTTGAAATGGTGAGATCGTATTGGTTATAGGTAGTGTTGGTCATGTTTCCAAAAGCTGCCATAAACTTGGTGTGAACATAGGGACTGGTTATGCGAATACCGGTAAATACCAGGTGATTGTTGTAAATAAGATTGTTGAATGGCGTATAAATATAATGATAGCCTGCCAGTAGCGATACCGACCCGGATACGGCAAACGTAAATTTGCTATAAAACTCTTTTTGATTGTTGTTGATATTACGGTTGTTGACAACACCCGTAAGTGCCGGTTCACTAAGATGCTGATTAAACAGTGCCCCGCTTACCTGCACTTCGGTCCGGTAGCCTAGTTGGGTGCTTAAACCAATTCTTCTATAAGTAACATTTCCTCTGGATGCTTCATCCGGAAGTTTGTAACTGTATTCGCCATTTACCCCTGAAATTTTTGTGAAACTAATTTTTTCACTCGCCTTTATTTCTTGCGGCAGCCTGCCTGCATAATAGCGGGAGGCAGTTGTATTGTTTAAGTAAAGATGGTTGAGGTAAACATAGTACAAGGCAATATTATTTTCAGAATCATCTTCAAGCACTTTTGTATAATGAATTAAGCTTTGGCTAAAATTACCCAACATAAATGCAGCATAACCCGTACGCATACGTAACAAAGGAAATTCTACACCTAACGCTATTTGTTCCTTTCCAAATTTTAAAAGTCCTTTCCAGTTGGCCTCATTATATAATTGTAACGAATTAAAATCTGCTTCCGCCATGCTTTTGCTTTCCTGCGCATGTGTAGTTAGTATAACAGAAAAGCAAAGCCAGCATGCCATCAATATTCTCTTATGGTGCATAAAGCAGATTTGGTTTTATTATTCTTTTGAAATGAAAAGGATTGTATCCTGTTGTTTTTTATTATAATGGAAAAGTGATTTCGGTTTTTCTTTTTATACAGGAACTGCGAAGTAATATTACTTACGATTGTAAATGAGGGATCCAGAAAATCACTATCGCCGGATTGGGTAATTGATTGGTAATGCAACCTGCTAAAGATATAAAATGGTGCTGCAAAATCCTGCAACCATTGCCATGCCCGCCCCTTATTGAGTTGTAGTGGAAAATTGTCGGTAGCAAGAATTGATGGTTCCACACTCAGGTAAATTTTATAGCATGCCAGATAAAAATAATAGAGCAATGAATTTTGATCACCTTCAAAAGTGGTGAAATAAAAAACCGTTTCATGTTGTTTGAAATAAGCAAAAGAATTGCTGGTATGGCAATAAATATAACTGTTGTTCCAGGCGTCGGTAAATACTTCCCAGCGGCCTGTAGGCATATATTCTGAAGTAACAGTAAGGTTGAAGCCGGGTGAAAATTCAAAGGCATTTTGTAAAACATTATTTGGAACAACATTGTAAACAACATCGGTTTCGTGGGGCACTGCATATTCCATTACATGTGGTTTGCCGTTTTTCTCGGCTATAAAATGTGCCAGTGGCCAGGCTAATGTTTTGCTACCAATGTATGGAAACGATTGAACCTGGAAATGCAGGTGCGGTTCCGGGGACCGGCCCGAATTTCCACTATAGGCAATAATGTCGCCACGCTTTATATAATCGTGCTGTTTAACTTTAATTGAATTTTTTTTAAGATGACTTAGTTTGGTGTAAAGACCTTCGGCGTGTTTGATTACAATGCTGTTACCCCAATTCTGTTTTTTATTTATTCTGCCAATTTCGTTATCCTCTATAAAATCTTCTACTAGTTGTACAAACCCATCAGCAGGGGCCAAAACAGGTTTATTAAAACAATAAAAGTCTCCTGGCTCTAATCCTTGCCTGGTATAGGTCTTCAGTTGTTCATCAACAATAATAAAATCAAGTGCGTTACTCCAATCTCCTTTGTGGGTAATGCTTCCGTCGTAGCCTTGCGATACCATCCATTTTCCTACAAAGGGAAGTTGCAGTCTGACCTTGTATTCATTTGCCAGTCTTTCTTTGTGGTTAAGGTAATTGTAGAGGTTTTTTTCGGGGGAATAATATTGAAGCGGTGTTAAAACTATTTTGCCAGCTTTGGCTTTCAGCGAAAAGAAATACAATAAAATGATAGTGGTAATGGAAAAGGGCATGGTGTAAACAGGCAGGTTCCATTGTCCGATTAGCTTGCCCAGCCCTAAAACAATTATGAATGTAATAGGCACACTAAACACTGCCCATACATATGTTTGAAACGAAGGGATGGTAAAGAAACCTCCAATAGCAACACTCACCAAAATATAATTTACTGCCACCAGTGAACTTGTAATTCCACCGGGGTTGGCAAGCACAATAGTGTTGAAAAAGAAAGCAGTGATAAAACCCACTATGATGAGTGAAAAAATAATCCGGCTGTGTATAAGCAAGCCCAATGCTATGAGCATACCACAAAGTATATTGTTTTGAAAATATAAGGAACTTAACGCCCTGAAGAATGTGGCAACAGAAAATGGAATTCGTAAATTTTCGAAGTACATAATAAAACGAACCAGGTTATGATTGCCCACAGCGTATAGGTCATTTATCCAATACACATTTCGATAGGTAAAATTGATAGCTACCAGGTCCTGGGCCACCAAAACAAGCAACCAAAAACATATGACAAATGGAAGTGTAATAAACGGCAAGTTATATTTCCCCAACAGGTTTAGTAATAAAACAGATAGGATAACAGAGAATACAACTATGACAAATAAAAGTAACCAGAATGCTACACCGAAATTATAAATAGTACCCATGCCAAGGCCAATAATCACAGCATTGAAACTAAAAAGTCCATCAGTAATTAAGGTCTTGTTTAAACCTGTAAAATAAGCCATAGCAATAGACACGGCAGCTGCTACTAAGCCGGCAAGTCCTGCATAGGGATTAAAGAATGAGACAAAGATTAATAGGATACCAAACCACTTGTTATTGGAAAAGAACAACAAAGAATATCCATTCAGAAGGGCGGTTGCAAGAGGTTTTATTTTCTGTAATCTTTTTTGCAAAATCTTATTTTATCTTTTTTAGATAGTCAGGCATCATCTCGGGC
>JBKJNM010000113.1:0-4680 GCA_046593655.1 Lacibacter sp.
GGCGCAGGATTGGTAGGCTCGGCATTACTCAAACAGCTTTTGCAACAAAACAATACAGCCATCAGGGCTTTGTACCGCAACTCCATGCCCCTTACATTATCAGACGAAGAAAAGAACAGGATTGAATGGGTGAAAGGAGATGTGCTTGATACTTCTTTACTTACTGATGCAATGGAAGGTTGCAGGCAAGTGTATCATTCAGCAGCGATTGTTTCCTATCATTCCAAGAGACGGATGCAGATGTACAAGATCAATATTGAAGGCACGGCAAATATGGTGAATGCAGCACTGGAGCAGAACATTGAAAAGTTTGTACACGTAAGTTCGGTTGCAGCCATTGGCCGCATCCGCAAAGGTGAACATATTACTGAAACATCAGAATGGAGCGAAGAGACCAATAACTCTCACTATGGTAAAACAAAATATTTATCAGAGCTGGAAGTATGGCGTGCCATTGGCGAAGGATTGAATGCGGTGATTGTAAATCCATCGGTTATTCTCGGCGAATCAAATTGGGAAAATGGCTCTATTGCCATTTTTAAAAAAATGTGGGAAGAGTTCCCCTGGTACACAACCGGTGGTACTGGTTTTGTTGATGTAAACGATGTGGCAGCAGCCATGATCCGTTTAATGCAAAGTGATATAAGTGCAGAACGTTTTTTATTAAGCAATGAACACTTAACTTTTCAGCAACTCTTTACAAAAATTGCCAACCGGTTTGGTAAAAAACCACCGCAACGTTTTGCCAAACCATGGATGGGAGACCTGGTATGGCGCATGGAAGCAGTGAAAGCCATGTTCAGCGATAAGGAACCCTTACTCACCAGGGAAACAGCAGGCACTGCACAAGCCACTACTTTTTTCAACAGCAGCAAAATTAAAAATGCATTGCCCGGTTTTGCATTTACTCCGGTTGATGAAACCATTGAACGCACCTGTAACTGGCTCATTACTCAATATGAATTGAAGAAGTAAGAACGGGTTTTTACGATTCACTTCTGTATTCTATCAGTCATCCTTCTTAAATAAGAGCCAATCTTTCTCCATTATTTCCTCTGGTGTAAATTTTGTTTATTTTAGCTATCTGAAAAATATCAAATGAAAACAATCTGTTCCATTATCCTTTTATTCATTTCCTTTTCCGCTTCAGCACAATCTTATTTTTATATTAAAGGAAAAGTGATGGACGACAGCACCCGGCTTCCTATGGAAGGTGCTTCTGTGCTTTGCCAGAATACTACCAGAGGAACCATCACCAATAAAGAAGGTGAGTTCAGGATGGAATTACCGGCAGGTGGTCATAACCTGGTGATCTCTTACACCGGTTATGAAATGGAAAGTATTCGTATCTCTTCTTCTCAGGATAACAGCAATGAACTCACAATTCTGCTAAAGAAAAAAGAAAAGAAACTGGAAGAAGTAGTGATACAGGCAAGCACAGAAGTAAAAGATGGCTGGAACAAATACGGCAAACATTTTTCTGAATATTTTATTGGCAGCACACCCTTTGCCAAACAATGTACTGTTGAAAATCCCGATGCCTTAAAATTCTATTTCTCCAAAAAGAAAAATCGTTTAAAAGTAAAAGCAGAACAACCGCTGGTTGTAATGAACTATGCATTGGGTTATAAAATTCAATACCGGCTCGATTCATTTATCTATGATTATGCAACAAAGTTCAGTGCCTATGCAGGTGTTGCTTTTTATACTGAACTGGATTCAACAGTAGAACAAAAACAGATCTGGGCACAGAACAGGGAGAAAGCGTATTTCGGTTCACGGCTTCATTTCATGCGTTGTTTTTACGACAGTTCGTTAAAAGAAAATGGTTTTGCACTGGAGCAAATTTATACCGATAGCGCTACAGGGAAAATGAAGATCAGTTCACTAGAGAATCCATACGACTCTTCTATTTATGTGTTGGTTGACAGTGTTGATAAAGAGATCAACCTCTTTGGTAAGTATCGCCTGGTGTACACGCTGGAGCCGATGGAAAAAGAATACCTCCTCGCCAATAAATATCCTGCTTCGGCAAAAGAACAACTATCAACACTTGAATTCTTAAATGGATTTGTGATTACCGAGAATGGTTTCTTTTATGATCAAACAGAAGTGATCAACAGCGGTTACTGGGCATGGAAAAATTTAGCCGATCAGTTGCCCTATGATTATTGGCCGGAAGAATAGCTGCCAACCGTATATTATTTTGCTTCCAGCTTTTTTACTTTTTCCCAGAGCTCAGCAATACGTTTGATCCAGATCAATTCTTTTTGTGCAACCCTTGCATCCTGGGCAGGTGCTCCCCAATAAGTTTTGTTTCCTTCAAGGTCGCCGGCCACACCAGTTCGGCCAAGCAACACTGCGTTGGCACCAATGGTGAGGGTTTTGTTTACCACCACTTGCCCCCAGAGTGTTACCCCGTCTTCAATGGTTACACAACCTGCCACCACTACGGCCGCAGCAAACAAACAGTTCTTTCCAACAACCGTATCATGACCAATATGAACCAGGTTATCGAACCGGGTTCCCCTCCCGATTCTTGTATCATGGCTTACTCCCTTATCAATAGTACAGTTGGCACCAATTTCTACATCATCTTCAATCACCACCCTTCCACAGCTTTCCATTTTTTTATACCACACCTCACGGTTCTTTTTTCCATTATAATAAAATGCATCACTACCAATGACGGTTCCTGATTGAATGATCACATTGTTGCCAATGACACAATGATCATAAACAGAAACGTTCGGATGAATGATACAATTTGTTCCGATGCTTACATGATTGCCAATAAATGCACCGGGCATGATGACGGAACCCTCACCAATGATAGCAGATTCGCTGATTGCTTTTGTTGATGGAGTAAATGGCCGAAAGTGCTTGACTATTTTTAAATAAGCTTCAAATGGATCATCGCATATCAACAATGCTTTTCCTTCTGGTACTATTGCTTCTTTATTGATGATGATAAAACTTGCTGCCGAATGAATACACTTGTCATAATATTTTGGGTGATCCACAAACACCAGGTCACCGGTTTCAACTTTATGAATTTCATTAATGCCGGTTGCCATTCCGTTTTTATTTCCTGTAACAGAAGCACTAATTAATTCGGCTACCCATTGTACTGATACCGGCGAAGGAAACTTCATATGCTGATTTTTTTCAAAGGTACTATTACGCTCCAATCTTAATCAACATTCATAATATTATGCTCCTGCAAGCAATCATATTGGTTCGCTATTGTATACTTACATCTACTCAGATTGGAAATTAAGTGGCTTCATTTGCGGTCTTTTTTCTTTCTATCAGTACTAAACACAGCCTATACCCAACTTTTTTAAAAAATATTTTTACCTGTTATAAACATCTCAAAAATCCTATATACAAGATGAACTGTCATCATCTCTCTTGCATTTTATAACTCAATTAAAAACTGTAATTACTGTTCACTAAAAAAGACAAATCGTTGAACCTGTTGACAGGCTTGTATTACAGAGAACATTTTTTTGCAGACATTGGAACACAAATTTATTTGATGGTGATTGTGGTTCTTAGGAACAGTTGAAACAAACATCAAATTACGTAGGCATTTTCCACAAACAATCGCAAAATGTGAATAAAATTATTTTGGAAATACTTTTATATTAGAAGAATTTATTTTTAATATTGTGAAGGGAAAGAAATTTCCTGGTACTTACTAACCCATCCATCATAAAAGCTCGGTGTCTTCCGGGCTTTTTTGTTTGTATCATCTCCGGCTTTTTAACTTCATTTTTATCGACAATCAACAATTGATACAGGCAGATTTTTTTTGTAACAAGTTTCGTTTTACTGAAAAACTGAAGCAGGAATAAAATAATCCTGAACAACTGAAATTCTGTACTTTGCTGAAAATTAAGTTATGATTAAATCAATGACGGGATTTGGAAGAACGGAGGAAAAAACCGGTGATAAAACTTTTTTGGTAGAAATTAAATCACTCAACGGAAAACAGTTTGAACTTAATTTAAAACTCACTCCTTTATTAAGACCTTATGAATTTCATATCCGCAATTTGTTATCAGAACAATTAATGCGTGGCACCATTGATTGTACTATTATGCTGAAACAAAACGGAGGTAATGGCGCCATCACTATTAATAAAGAAATGGCCAAAGCATATTTTCAACCATTGAAAGAAGTTGCAGCAGAATTAAATCTTGAACTGAGTGAATATATCCTTGCTGCCATGCTCCGCCTCCCCGATGTAGTTGTACCCAATACCGATGTACTGAGCGAAGATCAATGGAACCAGTTTCAGAATGTATTAAAAAACGCACTGCTCGCCATCAATAAACACCGCATGTTAGAAGGCGCCGCCTTGGAAAAAGACCTCATTGAACGAATTAATAATATACTGGCCTACCAGGAAAAGATCAGCGAGCTGGAGCCCCTCCGTCAGCATAAAATGAAAGAAGAACTCCGTCGTAAGATGGAGGACCAACTGGGCAAGGAAGGCTATGATGCCAACCGGCTGGAGCAGGAAATGATCTATTTTATTGAAAAGATCGACATCAGCGAAGAACAGGTGCGCCTCCGCAACCATTGCGATTATTTCCTCACCATCCTCAAAGAAGAAGGGAATTCAAAAGGCAAAAAGCTCGGTTTTGTGTTACAGGAAATTGGTCGTGAAAT
>JBKJNM010000179.1:0-3776 GCA_046593655.1 Lacibacter sp.
GGCACAATTGTGAATGCAGTCTTCTGTTTTTTCGCCATCCAGATAACAAAACGGACAATCGGGACCACATTCTCCATGCCCGGCATTTTGCATACCGTCAAATGCATTACGAAAAATGCCTCCAGCTTCTTTTTTGCCGTCAGGTGTTAATTGCACAAAACTTTTTTCATTCAGTTTAGTATCCTCAGTGCTTAAATATCCTGCTTCTATATTTTTTTGCAAATGAAGTAACAGATTTTCGGAAGTAGTATTTAACAACACTAGTAAACGGCTGAAAGAGACAGCTTGGGCTAATCCCTCTCCATCCATCCAATATAATACCTGCAAAATTTCTTCCCGCCAGAAAAGTGCATTTAGTGCTAGCCTATTTGTATTATCATTTTTTTCAGGCATCGGCTTCAATTAATGTATCACCATATAATGTTTTAAAGTTAATTAATTCCATATTATCTAAATCGGAAAGTTGTTGTAATGTCATTATCAGATCAGGGATAATGTGCTGTACTTCCTCTGTAAAATTTTCACCCGCCTGTTCTGGTCCGGGTTCTACATCTACAAAAAATGTTTCTCCTGGCCATATTTTAAAATACTCGCCGATGATAAGTAGATTTTCCACGGATATAACACCAGTAACGGCATCTCCAATACAACGCTGTATCATCTCTTCATCCGGCAGCCTACCTTCCCATTTAAAAATACTGATGTCTCCGATTCTTCTGCCCGGCCGCTCAATAGCTGAAAGAAGGATAACCCTGTCATAAGCTGTTGGAAAAGATTGAAATTTTTGTACAATAGCGATAGGTCCCCAGTTGAATTCGTCTATTTCAACACCAGATGCCCAATTCATTTGTTGTAATTGCGGCAACAGTTTAGAACCTATAGAGTGATTGCAAAGATTGTGATAGCCTACTGTACCAATGAAAACTTTTTTCATTATTATTCTTTCCTTTTTTGATCTATATTCTATCTTCTTAATGAAACTCCTTCAGCTTATAACGATTGATACAATGGTGTACTGATATATCTTAAGCCGGAATCAACAATTAATGTTGCTACCGTTTTTCCCGGTCCCAATCTTTCTGCTACCCGCATAGCTGCAACAATATTTGCGCCGGTTGAAGTGCCTGCAAATATTCCTTCCTCTTTGGCAAGTCTTCTTGACATTGTCATTGCTTCTTCTGTATTTACTGTGAGGATTTCGTTGACTAATTCAGGTTGCCAAAGTGGAGGAATGAATCCAATGCCTATGCCTTCTATTTTATGAGAGCCTGAAGGACGTCCGGAAAGTACAGCAGATTCATCTGGCTCAACCGCAAATATTTTTATATCCTTATTGTGTTTCCACAAACCCTTAGTTACACCATGAATAGAATGGACTGTACTTACAACATGAACAAATGCTTCTATATCACCCTTCGTTTGTTCCCATATTTCATTGCCTAATGAGTAATAACCTGTTTCTGCATCTTTATTATTTAATTGGTCTGCCCACCAGTGGTTTTTTTGTTCACTTATTCTTCTGGATGTTTCAATCATGTCTTTGATGAGCTTTTCATTTATTTTTTTATTATCGCTGACTACATCTGTTATGTCAGCTCCAAATGCCTTCATGGTTATTCTTTTTTCATTGCTAAAGGCATCAGAAAATACTGCATGAAATTTATAGCCTAATGCAGCACAAACAAAAGCAAGAGATATACCTGTTGTTCCTGCTGTGTATTCAACAATGGTATCTCCCTGTTTAATTAATCCTTTTCTTGCTGCCCCTTCGATTACGGCAATAGCCATCCTGTCTTTCATGCTGCCTGTTGGATTTGCAGATTCCATTTTTGCTACAATCCGGGCACTGTTAGGTGATACTATATTCTTTAGTTCTATTAAAGCTGTACTACCAATAGCATTTATTACAGTATTACTCATAGAAATTATAAGTTTTATTTGAAGTTAAAATAAAAAACAATTTTTATTTTCGTAAAAGCACAAACTATAATAGAACAATTTTGTGATTGTTAAAGGAATTTATGTTTAAAGTACACAAGCCATCCTTATGTTTAAAACAATTTGGATATAACCTATGTACGTTGCCCAATAGAAGTACCCGGTACAATTAATGCGACTTATAGGCAGTTTCATAATGATTAACCCGGCGGCTACAAAAGTTTAAAATAAAATCATTCTAATCCACAGGCACAAGTCGTTACTTCTCTTGTAACCATGTAATCGCTGTTCTCCACCTGTATATGTGTAGTGCAGGGCATACAAGGATCAAAACTGCGGATGGCTCTTAAAATATCAATGCCTTTAAATTTTTTATCGGGGTCAATATTTTCCAATATGGGTGTATTTAATACTGCTTCTTCGTATGGCCCCGGTGCTCCCCAGGGTGTTCTTGGTGCAGCATTCAAAGTGGATGGAGTTAGGATTTGATAATTAGCAATGACTCCATCATCAATAATAAGATGATGCGTTAAAAATCCACGGCCGGCTCCCCAAAAACCAACGCCAACCTGTGTACCTTTTTTTGGAATGGTAAATGGTGTACTCATACTTGTTTCGCCTTTGCGTAAAAAATCCATTGCCATATACCAATTATCTAATGCTACCATTGCTGAATAAGGAATACAAAAAGCCCTTGCCCTGTTTCGTTCAAATGCATTCCAATCTTTGGGGATATGCCACTCCATTGTTGCTGCCGGCATATTATGTTTGGGTACATGGAGTATCATACTATGTCCGGTAGGTTCTACAAATCTTCGGGATACTACTTTATTTGCTTTGGCCGTGATATATAAACGGGCATATGCACCGGCTTCCACAGCATTACGATCCCATGTAGGACAAGTATCCCATGTATAACGATCTCTCCAGCTTTGTTTACCGGGTTTGGCAATGGTTTCTTTATTCCATGGATGGTTGGGACTTAACGGTGTGCCTTCCACATCTGTTTTAAAACGATAATCATCCCATTTTTCGTAAAAAGAATGCTCCACAAATTCTTCCAACCCTGCATTAATCTGCTTAAGGTTAGTTGTTACCAATTCACCATTAATTAAAACGCCTGGTGTTGACCAACGGGCATTACCCCATGTATCGCAATTTTTAAATGTTGCATCATAATAATCCGGGTGATCCCATACGCCGGTTTCAATCATCGTGGCAGGGCGGGCACCTAACTTCGCATAATCAGGATTGCACTCTAAGAAAAAATCAAAAACATCATCCCAAAGCCCTACCGTTTTTTGACCGTAATCAAAAAATTTAATTAGTTTTTGATATAATTCATTTAAAACAGATATGTTGATAGTTACTGAAAGCCCACCGGGAATAACAGATTGCGGATGGGGGTATTTGCCACCGATGAGTACATAAGCTTCCCGTGCCACACGGGTCATTTCCAATGCTTCGATATATAATTTGCCGGTAAGCGGATTGAGATCTTTCATAATATCAATCATCATCTTATAACCATGCAGTTTACTGTTTCTTGCAGGTGTAGTCTTTGCTTTTTCTACAATCTCGGGGTTAGTTTCATTTACTAATTGCTCTGAATAATCCGGACCTGATAGAAGAAACAGGTGAAGAGGATGGTCATATAAATATTCAACGGCCAATAAAATATTCCGCATTACTATTGCCAGAGGTGGCGGCTTTATATCTAAAGCCATTTCTATAGCCAATGCAGAAACAGTAGCATGTACACCACCGCAAACACCACATGCACGGCTGCTAATGTAGGCAGCATCCAAAGGACTACGGCCTTTTAAAATAATTTCATA
>JBKJNM010000194.1:0-10173 GCA_046593655.1 Lacibacter sp.
TTGGATAATGCCTTTATCATTTTAGATGAAGCACAGAATACAACTGATCTGCAATTGAAAATGTTCCTTACCCGTATAGGCGCCAATGCAAAAGCCATTATTACCGGCGATCTTACACAGGTTGATTTACCCAAGAATCAACGCAGTGGTTTGATCAAAGGGATCAACATCCTCAAAAATATTGAAGGGATCAGTCATATTGAACTGGATGAAGAAGATGTGGTACGGCACCGTTTGGTGAAAGCCATCATCAGGGCATATGATAAAGATCATAAACTGGATGAAGAGCAGAATCCGTACAGGAAATAGGTACTTACATCGCAACATACAACCACTTCCCGTTTCAATATTGAGACGGGATTTTTTTTGAAGTCAGGTTGCCCATCAAGTAATACATTTGTCAAAACTAAATTTGCATCCTCAACAGTTAAAGCATATTCATTTCCCTAATCTTGATGCGCTGAGAGGTATTGCAGCAGGTGTTGTTGTTTTATCGCATATAGAATTGCTAAAGCCGAATTTTAATTTAAAAACCCTTCGGTTTAATTCATTACTTACAACAGGCGGAAGTATAGCCGTAACATTATTCTTTGTATTGAGCGGGTTCCTCATTACCTACCTTCTTATGAATGAGAAAGAGAAAAAACAAAAAATATTTCTGAAAGAGTTTTACATCCGCCGTACACTCCGGTTATGGCCACTGTTCTATCTTACCCTTTTTATTTGTTATATCATCGTTCCCAAATTCTTTCCTTCTTTTAGTGCCAACGCAGGATGGTTCTCTTTTTTTTTAAACGCTCTTTTTTTAACCAATCTTACCTATGTTATAAAGCTGCTCCCCCCTTTAGGCACAGCAGTTTGGTCAATTGGAATAGAAGAACAATTTTATATTTTCTGGCCTTTGGTTTTGAAAAAAACGAAGGTACACTCGTTAATGAAACTACTTGTAGGTATCATATTTGCCATCTATATGCTGAAAGCTGCCTTGGTGTATTTTAGCAGTTACAATGCCTTCATTCATAAAATGAGGATCCTTGTAAACATTACACGATATGATTGTTTATTAGTAGGAGCTGTTGGAGCCCTCCTGTACAAAGGATGCATTATTAAAATTGGAAGACTCCAAATCAATTATTCCTTTTTTACCAGTTTTGCAGCACAATTAATTTTATACTCCCTGCTTTTCATAAGTATTCTTGCAAATTCGTTTTATCATGTGCTCATAATTCACCAATGGTATTCTTTTCTTTTTATGCCGATGATATTAAATATGGCTGCAAATGAAAAATCTATTGTTAAAATTGACAATGCCATCCTGAATTACCTTGGGAAAATTTCTTACAGCATGTACCTGTTGCACATGTTTGTAATTGCTGCAATATTAAAATTCCTGATTCCTTATTGGCAGAATAAAGATCTCATCACTCAAAATGTAATCATTTACAGCCTGGTTATTTTCTCCACCATCATCGTGTCATCAGGCAGTTATTATTTGATCGAAAAACCTTTCTTTAGATTGAAAGAGAAATTCCAGGCACCTTAAATGGCGCTTTTTCAAAAAACCCACTATTATTGTTAAAGCATTCTTTCAAATCAAACCCTTTTGTACATTTGGGCATGCTGAAGAAATTCTCTATTATCCTCATTGCTGCCATTAGCTTATATGCCTGCCAACAGGAACGGGAACGCCCAACCGATGCATTGGAAACAGCCCGTGAATTTATCCGCAGTTCCCTGGATGGTGATTATGACTGGGCAAGAGAACTGATGATCAGGGACAGTTTAAATTTATATGAGCTGGAAATCATTGAAAAAAAATATAAGACGGAAATGAGTGTAGCAGATAAGGAAGGATATAAGAGTTCATCTATCATCGTTCATTCGGTAGATAATGTGAGCGACAGTGTGGTTGTCGTCAATTATTCCAACTCTTTCAAGAAGAAACCAATGCCTGTAAAAGTGATTAAACGTGGTGGCATCTGGCAGGTTGATTTTAATTATACATTTACGGGGAATCTTTAGGCCCCATCCTCGTTCCTTCCCCAAAGGAGAAGGAGGCCGGGCAATAGAAATTTATTCAACCGATACAACTAAGCATTTTTACTTCTGTTCAATCTTCTTCAATCATCCCACCATGCTTAAAAATATTTTACTTGTTGGTCTTGGTGGTGCGTTGGGTAGTATGCTGCGTTATGCATTTTCATATTGGTTTAAACATAGTTCGTTTCCGCTTGCATCCTTTCTTGTAAATATTATCGGGAGTTTTATCATTGGTCTTGTGTTTGCATACGCATTACGTTATGAAAGTTTTGCTCTTAACTGGCGCCTCTTTCTTGCTGCCGGCATTTGTGGTGGCTTTACCACCTTCTCGGCATTTTCACTTGAAAGCCTGCAACTCCTGCAACAACAGCGGATCGGTTTGTTCTTCATTTATGTGATGGGAAGTTTACTGTTGGGTTTGGCTGCTACATGGTTGGGGTACGGTTTAATGAAATAATACGATTCCTGTTTACCCACCCTTAATCCTTCCGTCTTTTGCGGAACAGGCTCTCCCAAGAGGGGAGACCGAACTTCATTTTATAAATGCTACTTCAGTAATTAAGCATTTCAACTGTAGCAAATAAGCTGAGCATTGCTAAACTTAAAACTTACAACTAAAAACTATCAACTCTCTCACATCCTTGTTTTTTGGCTTTTTTTCAGGTACTTCGCAGTTAGTAACTGAATAAGTGTATGACATCATCCAACAAAAAAGATGCGTTAGGAAAAGGAATCCGTTCTCTGCTGCAAAGCATTGATGAGGATCTGAAAACAACAGCCGGTCATTTGAAGTCAACTGTAACGGAATCCGTTACAGGCATGCTGCGTATTCCTATCTCTGATATAGAGATCAATCCCAAGCAACCAAGGAAAGATTTTGATGAGCAATCGCTCAAAGAACTTGCTGACAGTATACAAATGCATGACATTGTGCAACCTATTACCGTTACCAGGATCGGAACGAATAAATACCGTTTAATTGCAGGTGAAAGAAGATGGCGTGCTGCTAAACTGGCCGGGTTAAGGGATCTGCCGGCTTATATACGCCAGGCAAACGACCAGGAACTACTGGAGCTTGCCTTGCTTGAAAACCTGCAACGTGAAAATCTCAATGCTGTGGAAATTGCTCTCAGCTATAAACGCCTGATGGAGGAATTGAATTACACACAGGAACAGGTAGCTGAGCGAATGGGGAAAGACCGTACTACGGTTACTAATTATATCCGCTTACTGAAATTGCCACCGGATATTCAGTTAGCTGTTCGTTCAGGCGACCTGAGCATGGGTCATGCAAGAGCGTTGATTAATGTTGATACAATTGACAAGCAATTGTATGTATTTCATCATATCAAACAAAAAGGATTATCGGTTCGGCAAACAGAAAGCCTGGTGAGGCAGTTATATAAATCACCGCCTGTTAATAAATCGGTAAAGAACTCACTGCCACAGGCCTTTCAACGAATTGAAGATAATTTAGCATCACAATTCAGTACCAGGATAAAACTCCATCACAGTAAAAAAGGAAACGGAAGTATTTTGATTGAATACTATTCATTGGAACAGTTTAATCAAATTCTGAAACAACTGGGAACCGATGTTGAATAATACATGAGGCACTTGCTTTTTTTTATAGCAGTGATTCTTTTTTCAGTGCAGCTTACAGCACAGCAAAAAGACACCAGCATAAAGGTTGGTGGCAGCGCTGTGCTCACAACAGATACAATCATAAAGGCTACATCAACCGATACTGTAAAAACACATTCACCACGCAAAGCAACCATCCGTTCTGCCATACTTCCCGGCTGGGGACAGGCCTATAATAAAAAGTACTGGAAGATCCCCATTGTATATGGTGCCCTTGGTACCGCTGCCGGTTTCTTTATTTACAATGTAAAAGAATATACCGATGCCCGGAATGCATACAAATATAAAGTGGATACCATCCCTTCAAATGACATTCTGGTAAAACCAAAGTTCAGACAGGTTGATCCGGAAGGGATCAGGCAATACCGAAATGGTGTAAGGCAAAATGTTGATTATTCCGTTCTTGTTTTTTTAATCCTGTGGGGATTGAATGTAGTTGATGCCACTGTTGACGGGCATTTAAAAGCATTTGAAGTAAGTGAGAATCTATCCATGCAGGTGAACCCTTCTTTTATACCGCAAACAAAACAGGCAGCTGTTGGTTTGGTATTTACCTTTGGAAAAAAGAGCAATTCATTTTCGAAATAAAAAATCAGGCTTTTGATTCATTGGTTTTTTAAAAGACATGCTGCTACTGCTCTTTTACAACTCCAATCAACAGGCAAACCAATCAACCAACATGAAAATTGCATTATTAGGTTACGGTAAAATGGGAAAAGCTATTCATGAAATTGCAACGCAACGTGGTCATGAAGCTGTACTCATAATTGATGCGGATAACCTGAACGATCTTACCGCAGAAAATATTTCAAAAGCAGATGTATCCATTGAATTTACCAGTCCGCACACTGCTTTCGCAAATGTGCAATTTAGTTTACAACATGGAGTTCCTGTTGTATGTGGTTCTACCGGTTGGCTGGAGAAATTAGAAGTAGCAAAACAAACAGCTACTCTAAACAAAACCGGGTTGATAGTAGCCAGTAATTTCAGTGTAGGTGTAAATATTTTTTTTGAAGTGAATAAACGTTTGGCGCAACTCATGAATCAGCAGGATGGCTATAATGTAACCCTGAAAGAAATTCATCATACTGCAAAAAAAGATGCACCCAGCGGCACAGCTATTACTTTGGCAGAACAGGTGCTTAATGCAGTTGAACGAAAAACAAACTGGGTGAACGATGCATCCGGCAATGCTTCAGAATTGTCCATCATTAGTGAACGTATTGATCCGGCACCGGGTACACATCATGTAAAATATTCTTCAGCAGTAGATGATATTGAAATTATTCATACAGCACACAACCGTACAGGGTTTGCTTTGGGAGCAGTACTGGCAGCAGAATTCTTAAAAGACAAATCAGGATTTTTTGGAATGAAAGAAGTTCTTAACTTGTAAGCACCATGTTGCTGATACCCAAAAACTTTTTCTTCAGTTTTTTTCTCTTATCCGTCTGTCTTTCCAGTAAGGCACAAAACCAAACCATCGACAGTTTACGTTCTGTTATAGCTGTTTCAGGAAATAATGCAAACAGGTTAACTGCTTATATCCATCTCAGTGGTAAACTCAGTCTTATCAGCTTTAATGAAACCATTAAAATAGCGGAGAAGGGAATTGAACTGGCATCAAAAATGAACGACTCATTAGCTTATGCTGAGCTGAACCGGAACATGGGTATTGCTTATTATTTCAAAGGTGATTATGAAAAAGCAGCTTCTCTTTTTTTTACAGCAACACGTATTTATGAAGAAGCCAACAAGGAACTTCCGCTTGCATATGTGTACAATGATATTGCAAAGTTGTACCGTAAGAACCGTGACCTGAAACGTGCAGGAGAAAATTATGAAAAAGCATTAGCTCTCTTCCGCTCACTCAAAGATTCAAGCGGTGTACAAATGATCCTGAATGAAAGCGGAGTTGTTTTTGAATACCAGGGCAATTATCCTGAAGCATTAAAACGATACAATGCTTCGCTTCAAATTGCCAAACGTTTAAATGATGAAATTGGAAAAAGCTGGTGTTTTAGTTTTATTGCAGGTGTAAATGTGTTACAAAGCAATTATGAATCAGCAGAAAGTTATAACCTGCAGGCTCTTGCAATACGACAAAGACTACAGGATACATTTGCAATTGCGTTGAGCTTCTCGGATCTGGGAGTTTTATACAGCGCCTGGGGTAAACCTGAACGTGCAGCTTATTATTTTGAAGAAAGCAATAAGATCGCTGAAAAGATGGCCTACCGTGAATTGCTTTCGAATAACTACGCCGAAATGAGTAAGCTGGCCAATGTAAATGGTAATTATAAAGCAGCATTGGATTATTATACCTGGCATACACAACTGAAGGATTCTATTTTTAATTCGCAAAAAAACAGGCAGGTAGAAGAACTGAGTACTTTGTACGAAACAAATAAAAAAGAACAGCAAATTCAGGGGCAGCAACTAACGATCAAAAAAAGAAACTCACTGATTGGTATTCTTTCAGGTGCATCCCTTCTCACTTTACTCATCATCTTTCTTTTTTATAACCGTTACAAATGGAAACAGCAGTCGAAGATGCAGGTTGAAATTTTCAAACAACAGGAAATGGCGGCTAAGTCGGTGTTGGAAGCAGAAGAAAAAGAAAGGAGCCGGATTGCTAAAGATCTGCATGATGGTGTGGGACAAATGATGAGTGCTGCCCGAATGAATCTTTCTTCCTTCTATAATAATTTGAAAGTAAAAGATGAAGAAGAAAACAAATCCTTGTACAACATCATTCAGCTTGTTGATGATAGCTGTAAAGAAGTAAGATCCGTCAGTCATAGTATGATGCCTGCTGCCTTACTCAGTAAAGGTTTACCCGATGCCGTAGATGAACTGGTTTCAAAAATCAATGGCAAATCACTGAAAGTTAATTTTCATAGCGAAGGTTTTGATGGGCGGCTTAGTTCCAATACCGAAACCATTTTATACAGGGTTATACAGGAATGTGTGAACAATACGATCAAACATGCGGAAGCAACGGAATTGGATATTGCAATCATCCGTGACGCCGGAATGATCAGTGTAACCATTGAAGACAATGGAAAAGGATTTGAATACAACAGCGATAATGAAGAAGAAGGCATTGGATTGAAAAACATCCGAAGCCGAATCCAATTTTTAAAAGGAACCATTGACTTTGATTCAGCACAAGGCAAGGGAACTTTAGTGGCCATTCATGTACCCGACAACACTTAATTTTTGAAATGAAACAGTGGACAATTTTTTTCCGGATCATTATAGCAATCATCGTGGTTGCAGGTACGGCTGAAGCACAGCACTCCAGATCAGACAGTTTGCGCAGTTTAATTCAATTGGAAAAAAACGAAACTAAAAAAACAGATCTCTTACTGCAACTCTCTACAGAACTCAGGGACAGCAACCCAGATAGTTCGTACAACATCAGCCAGGAAGTTTTAAGAAGTTCAAAAAAACTGGACAATGAACAGCATCTCAAAGCAGATCTCAACAGGATCTTCTATTATCTCAAACGTTCTAAATCTGATACCAGTCTTGCCCTTGCAGATAAAAATATCAATCTCCTGAAGCAGCAAGGTAAAAATGATTCAATGCTGGCACAGTTTCAATCAGTATCTGGGTTCAGTTTAATGAACCTCAACAGGCAAAAAGAAGCACTGGAACGATTCTACTCTGCATTAAAGACTTCCGAAAACATCAAGGACGTCAGCACAGAGTCTAAAATATTACACCAGATCGGCTGGGCATATATGGAGCTCAATCAAAACGAAGAAGCCATTAAATTTTTCAAATCGTCTATTGCCTTATTAATTTCAAACAAGCTCCCGGCTGAATACCCCGCCACATACAATAATATGGCTGCCTGTTATGGTGCATTGGGAAAATATGATTCGGTTTATAAATACATTGACTTAGGTATTAAGCTTTCGCAGAAAAAAAACAATCCCGGTGCTGAAGCAAATGCATGGTTCATAAAAGGCACCGCTCTCATGGAGCAAAAAAGATACAATGAAGCACTGGCTTGCTTTATGAATGCAAGACCACTTCGTGAAAAAACAGGCAACGCCTTTTTTATTGTATCAGATCTTGCCATAATGGCTGAACTCTATGCAATGATGGGTAATACAGGAGAAGGAATTAAAACAAGTGAGGAAGCGCTCACTATTGCAGAAAAACAAAAACTGGAAGCGAAGTATCCAATGATTTATAAAGCAATGGCTCTGAATTATGAAAAAGCAGGAGATTATAAAATGGCGAGTGACATCTACAAAAAACTAAATCTTGTGCAGGACCAGGTATATACCAATGCCAGCCAGGAAGCTTTGGCTGAAATGCAAACCAAATACGAAACAGAAAAAAAAGAACGTATTATACAGGAGCAGCAATTTAACCTGCGCCGGAAAAATTATCTCATCATCGGTATTGCAATATTGGTATTACTCGCCGCTTTGCTTGCATGGCTTTTTTACAATCGTACAAAATTAAAACAGGAAGCAAAGTTGCAGGCAGCTGTACTTACACAACAGCAAATGGCAACAACAGCCGTTTTACAGGCAGAGGAAAATGAACGGCAACGCATTGCAAAAGATTTGCATGATGGAGTAGGTCAAATGATGAGTGCTGCAAAAATGAACCTGTCGGTATTTGAAAATGAAATAAAATTTAAAGATCCCGAACAGAAAATTTCTTTTGAACGTATCATCAGCCTGGTAGATGAAAGTTGCAAAGAAGTAAGAACCGTATCGCACCAGATGATGCCGAATATGCTGTTGAAAAAAGGATTGGCAAAAGCGGTGGCCGATTTTCTTGATAAGATCGATCAAAAAGTATTGAAGATCAAACTGCATACCGAAGGCCTGCATGAACGCATTGAAGAAAATATTGAAATTGTTTTATACCGTATTCTGCAGGAAAGTGTAAACAATGTAATTAAACATTCAGGCGCAACAGCATTAGATATTTCACTTATAAAAGATGCAGAAGGAATCAGTGCTACTATTGAAGACAATGGAAAAGGATTTAACAGCAGGGCTATCAATGAACAGGCAGGTATCGGTTTAAAAAACATGAAAGCCAGAGTTGAATACCTGAAGGGAACCATTGATTTTGATTCAAGTCCCGGCAATGGTACACTTGTTGCAATTCATATTCCGTCAAATAAAGAAAACGTGGGATGATCTTTTTTCTTATTTTCGGCTAAACCCAAAAAAATATGCCTGTTGGCAAAATTAAACTGGCAATTGTAGATGATCACCAGATAGTGATTGATGGATTACATTCTCTCTTAAAGGGGCATGATCAATATGAAATAGTATTGGAATCAACCCAGCCCGAAACCATGCTTGCGCAATTACGCAAACAACCCGTTGATATTTTATTAACGGATGTTATGATGCCCGTTATGACAGGTGTTGAACTGGCCAAGTTGGTGAAGAAAGAATTTCCATCCATCAAGATTATTACATTATCTATGAATGGAGAAGGCAGCCTGGTGAACCAGATGATTGATGAAAGTGATATCAGTGGATATTTGTTAAAGAACATTGGTCAAACAGAATTCCTGAACGCTTTAAATAAAATTGCAGCAGGCGGTATTTATTTTAGCGATGAAGTATTACAGGAGATGCTAAAAGCAAGTGAACGCAGAAAAGAAACGGATGAAGAAGCCAAATTGACCAATCGTGAAGTAGAGATCGTACGACTCATTGAAAAAGAATACAGCAATAAAAAAATTGCGGAAGAATTATTCCTGAGTGAACGTACCGTTGAAACGCACAGGAAAAATATCTTCCGCAAAACAAAAACGAATTCTGTAATCGGGTTAATTAAATATGCTTATGAGCGCAAACTCATTTAAGTTTATCGTATAGCAATACCAAGCTTAATTAAAAACGCATTGGATGTACCCGGTGAGTTCACTCTTTTAATTGCATCGTAATGAATACTCGCCTGGAACATTGAATAATGCAAGCCCGCTCCTACATCATATACAAATCTTGACTCCCTGGCAACTAACTCTCCATCATCAACCAGTCCAACGCCCAGGTTACCTGTTAGAAAAACTTTGTCAACCGGATATAATCGTAATCCGGCCTTTAAAGGAATCATGGTAATCCGGTCATACCCGGCATAAGGGAAAACAGCATTGGGGTCGGGTGCATAAGATTGAAAGCCAATGGTGCCCATTACATAAAGATTCTTGGCAACACCAATACCCCCCATCCCCTCTATGCCAAATACACTTTTGTACCCGTTTCTGAGCTCACCGGTAGGCAAACCTGCTATAACATTGCCACCAAAAATAGGTTTGCCTTTTTGGGCTTTAAGAATTGATGGGTTGATGAACAGCACCAGTAAAAGCGGGAAAAGAAAAAGTTGTTTCATACATTCATTTTCCATCAGTTTGCCAATTCTGTACCAAACTGAAAACTTCTTTTGTTTTGATGCTTCTTTAACAGTTTGTACGGGGAAAAAAAGCTCCTTATCATT
>JBKJNM010000099.1:0-3176 GCA_046593655.1 Lacibacter sp.
TTGAGATGATCAGTTCCCTGTGCGGCCGCTGCTGTTACATTTGCGGGGTTTAAAATCAATGGAGAATAAGTTGTGCTTCCATCAGTAACAGTTAAATCTAAATCATTCACTAATGCAACAGATGATAAAGGCGAACCTTCTTTATCGTGCCAGTACAACATCACTTTTACCTGTGTTGTACCAACAGGAACTGCTATTACCTGTGAGTTGCTGCCACCTGTTGAAAGTGTTCCTGTGTAATAACGGTTCTGCTCAATTGCCTGAACTGCTTTACGTGGATTAATTAAACCAAAACCATATCCATAATCGGGACCGGGAACTCCTTTATCATCTCCGGTATTACAGATCACAGCTTTCAGCAATGCTGTTTTAGGATAACTATTAGAGTTAAGTTGTTTATATCTTTCAGTTAATAAAGACCACACACCTGTAACATAAGGGGCAGAGTGGCTGGTGCCAAAACCTCCAACATATGTATTGTTCAAACTTGTAGAAAAAACATTTACACCACTGGCGGTAATTTCAGGTTTAATACGTCCATCTTCAACAGGGCCTTTACTTGAACTTCCGTTTAAGGCATCTGTTCCAACATGATAATCTGCCACATCCAACACATTCTTTGATACCTGGTAACCGCTTTTTATTGTTGCAAAAGAAAGCGGGAATGATCCGCAGGTTCTGCCACCATCATTACCGGCTGCAAAAATATGTTGCAGGTACACATTGTTATAGATCTGCTGATCTGTATACACACTCAACTCATTATAATCACTGTTGCCGGGGCATCCAACCACTCCATTAAAATAGGAGTTGTTGGTTACAGTCATATTATAGTCGGTATAATATACTGCAGACTTGGTAAGGATATAATCATAGTAATCTGCAACAAGCATGCTCTTTGGAGCAACACCTTTATAACGTTCTTCAACAAGTCCATCACCACCGGCAGTACCTGTAACATGCCTGCCATGATTTTGTGTTTGATAAGCAGGGTTACGATTAATGAGGTTGGTATTATTATCCAGATGAAAAGGATTTGCATTATCACCAATACCTATCGTTATTCCGTTGCCCGATAAATTTCTACCGGCAACTTCCATGCTGGTGAGGTTGGTTAAACCAAACAGCCCTCTTTCACGTTGGTTCAAAGGTTGAGGTTGAAGAAATGAAAGATTAATATAAGCTACAAAAGGTAATTCACTGATTGCTGCAATCCTGGTTGCAGCTACGGATACCTGTGCAAGTCCCTGGTTTAAATAATCTGCTTTTGTTAGTGTTGCGCCATAAAAGGCAAGTAAGGATTGAACATCATTCCATTTAACTCCGGGATGAAACAGAAGATTTACAAGCACTGGTGATTCAGATGTAGTAATTGCCAGTTGCGACTTTAGCTCAGTACCCAGTTTAACAGAACCCGGCATTTGCATAATAGCTTTTACACCTGTTTGAAAAAGTTGCGATAACAACGGTACCTGTTTCATCCTTACCTGGTATGTATGATTAGGTAAATAGGAAAGGAGTTCAATGCCCAGCGATTTAATTAATTGTTGTTGTGCAATTGTTAGCGGCTTATCAAAAACCAGCAATGTATAGGTAGTATTACCAAACTTTCCTTTCTGCAACTGCTGGTTCACTTCACTTGCAATCATGTTTTCTTTGATTTGCAAATCACCATTTTTTAATCGAAGTGTGCCCGCTACTTTCTGAGCCGATGCAAAAACGCCGGTAATCAATAACAGGAAAAGAAAGGTAGTTTTTTTTATGAGCAGAATTTGCAAAGAAAAAACAGAGTGGATCATAAAAGATATACGAGTACGTGTAAATGTGGGATGGTAGTGTTTCATTATCTCCAGGTTAACAGGAATTTGGATATGTCCAAAATTAAGCATATTTCCCCGAAAAGGAAAGACTGAGAAAGATTTGGTGCATATGCGTAAGCAAACATTAAAATCATTCTTCTGTGCTTATCTTTGCAGCCAGTGAATTTTGAATTGTTGCAGAAAAAGTTTAGTGATGATCCCCGCCTTTTTCAACTGGCGAACAGGCTTTCATTTGCCCAAACTCAGCGGATCTACCTGAAAAACCTGCAGGGAAGTGCTCCGCAATTTGTGGCAGCCGCTGTTTTTAATCACCCAACACTTGAGCAGTACAACCACCTCTTTATTGTAAATGATGCGGAAGAAGCCGCTTATTTTCATAATTCGTTGGAAAATCTTACAAAAGAGCTCAACTTATTTTATTTCCCTTCATCGTTCAAACATCCCAAAAATTTTCGGCTGCTCAATTCATCGCATGTAATGTTGCGTACAGAAGCACTTACAAAATTTTCTATGCCAACGGGGCTGCGAACAGGAGCCATTGTTACCTATCCTGATGCTTTGTTTGAAAAAGTGGTATTGCCCGATAAACTACAGGGAAATATGCTGCTCATTAAAACCAACGATACATTGGATGTTGACAGCCTGATGGGTTTCCTGGTTGATCTGGGATTCGATCGTACAGATTTTGTTTACCAACCCGGGCAGTTTGCATTGCGTGGAGGCATCTTGGATATTTATTCTTTTGGGAATGAAAAACCCTATCGTGTTGAATTATTTGGAAATGATGTGGACAGTATCCGCATATTTGATCCCGAAACGCAGTTGAGCGAAAGAAGATTGTTGCAGGTGAGTATTATTCCAAATGTTGAAACGCAATTTGAAAGTGGAGAAAAAGTATCGTTGTTTGATTTTCTTCCACAGAACACCATTATATGGGTCAAGGATTTTGATATTGTGAAAGAACGGTTGCTTACGATGGAGGAAGATTTGCATCAATTCCTGCAATTGTCTCCAACGGCAAAACAACATACCAATGATGAGGATGACCGGTTAGAAAAAATTGATCTGAGTCAAAATGATTTCATCAATGCTTCTATTGTTGAAGAACAGGTTCAAAGAAACCATCTTGTTGAGTTTGGATACCAACCGTATTTCTCCTCTCCTTCCGGGGGAGGTTGGGAGGGGGCTTATCAAACCAAACATCAACCTGCTTTCAACCGCCAGTTTGAATTGTTGATCAAAGATTTGAAGAATCATGAAAGCAAGGGTTATGAAACATTCATTTTTGCAGAGAACCCTAAACAGTTAGAACGCCTGCACAGCATCTTTGCTGATCTCAAAGCAGAGATTCATTTT
>JBKJNM010000133.1:0-24061 GCA_046593655.1 Lacibacter sp.
AGGGCGCAGGAAAGAGATTAGTTTTTTCTCTTGCAGATTACACAGAAGATCACAAGAAGAATCGGTGAGGATTCTGTTTTTTGGGTGAGCAAGGTTTTAGTTTAAGAGTTGGCAGAAATGCGATTTGACACCCTAAACTCAAAAGAAGTAATTTGCTAACAACCTCAATATTTCGTAAATTGGTTGAGTGAAAAAGCGAAAAATAATAGGACTTGATTTTATAATTGATAGACTTACTAATTCAATTCAAAATACCATTTCGGGAGATAGTTTTCCGACAGAGGTTAGCATGTTGTCAAAAGCTGACCTTAAGCAAATAACCAAGAAACCTGGTTGGACTTTTAATTGGAAAAGTGAATTTGATAATAATGTAAAAGAAGTTTACAAGCTGACAATTAGTAATAATCCAAACATTATTCAAGGCTTGTTAAGCTTGACGATTGAAACAGACCATGTGTTTATGGACTTAGTTGAAAGTGCACCTTTTAACATTGGCAAAAACAAACTTTATGAAGGTGTTGCAGGAAACTTAGTTGCCTATGCTTGTAAGGTTTCTTTTCAAAAGGGTTTTGAAGGTTTTGTCGCATTCGATGCAAAGACTAAACTTATACAACATTATGAAAAAACATTGGGAGCTTATACACTTGCTCGACAAAGAATGATTATTCCGACAAAACCAGCTCAAATTTTAATTGATAAATATTTTAAAAGCTAAAATAATGGGATACATAAAAGAACCAGAAGGTGTTGACTTTATTATTCAAAGCAAACCTTTGACAGACAAAGAAAGAAAAGAAATAAGTAAGTTCATACAAGACTATAAAGCAAAAAACGCTGATAAAAAGTCTGTACGAAAAACAAGAACTTCTTCTTCAAAACCAAAAACCTTAGCCTGAGAGCGATGCACTTCTGCCAACAAGGGGTTATATGAATTGATAATTAAGAGGTATTCCTTTCTTAATTATTAAAAGCAAAAAATGATAAAACTGTTTTTTATAATTGGTGGACTATTTATATTGATCTTCATATGTATAATCCCATTTAAAAGGGATATCCAAGAATATAACGTTCAAAAAAATGGGGAGCTTGTAGTTGTTACTATAACCCACCTTCGAAATTGTATCGGGGGAAAGATTAAGTACTTTATGGAGTTTACTTATGCAGGACAAAAATTTGAAAAAAAGATTGGTTGTGCTTATGCAGAGGCGCATAGAATCGGAGATACTATCAGGTTAAAGCATATTAAAAGCACTGACATTTTTTTATTCGGGAATGAGACAAAGAAGGGAGAATTTATTTCAACGGTACTTTTAGCACTTTTGGGGATTACCTTCATTTTTATAGGTTTAAAACAAAAGTAAATTTTCTTTTCACATCAACGGGTGGAATGACGAGTTGCGAGCTTTAAGAGTACTTCGCTTTTTTCTGTGCCAATAGTGTAATCCTTGAGCAACTCTAATCTATTTGAAGAATCTTGTAATCGTAATTATTAAAGCTGAATACATCACCGGCTTTCTTGGTTAGTAACAATTTACCTAACTGGGCTTCAGGTGAAACGGCAAAAACTGTTTCATTCTCTATGTTCAGTTTGCCCAATCCTAGGCTTATATAATAAAGACCCTTGTTGGTAAACACAAGGCTGCCTCTTACAATTTGTTCTGTATGAATAGTGGGATCAATTTTTTCCAATACAGATTTTTGTGCAAAGCTTTCTTTTAATTGACGACTGATGTTCTCTTGCTCAATCTGCAACATGGCCAACGCTGTTTCATGTTTATCTCCGGCAGTTCGTTTGGTTTCATTCCCGGCGCTTTCTGTTAAGTCTTGTAAGGATTTTTGCAGCAGCCGTGTTTTTTCGGTGATCAACTGCAGGTAGTACTGGTATATCTTTTCTTTGAATGTCATTGCAGAAAATCAAATATAGAAAAGAAAGCGGGCAACCATACCAAAGCAGGGAAACCTGTATATTTATTTTATGAAGACAACAGGTACAGAAATTTTAAGCAGAAGCGGTATCATCAATCAACTGGTTGTTTTTTATGTTTCACTATTCAGCTTTCTGCTTCTTGCATCCTGTTCGGCTCCGCAAAAGATGGCAAAGCAGTTGCGAAAGAATCTTCTCAACGATTCTGCTTTGACCAATGCACATGTTGGGGTGGCTGTTTTTGATGTGGCAGCTAATCAATTTCTGTATCAGCATAACAGCAATAAATTTTTTGTACCCGCAAGCAACACCAAGCTTCCAACCTTATATGCTGGTATGAAATGGCTGGGCGACAGTCTTGTTGGCCTGCAATACAAAGAGCAGAACGATACATTATTCCTGCAACCAACCGCAGATCCTACTTTATTGCATCCTGATTATAAACAACAACCTGTTTATGAGTTTCTGAAAAAGCAAAATAAACCTTTGGTCATTAGCAATGGCAATTGGGAAACAAAAGCATTGGGTTATGGTTGGGCATGGGATGATTATTTAGGTTACTATATGACTGAACGCAGTTCCTTACCCGTATATGGCAATATCATCAAATGGATTCAGCAACGCAACATTGAACAAAAAGAAAACGGAAAAGATACTTCTACTTCTGTGTTCACAGATCCGGAGATCAACTGGAAGGCAACATTCTCCACCCAAAAAACAACAGCATTTGTTGTAACACGTCCACGAACAGAAAATATTTATACCATCAGCGAAGGAAAAGAAATGAAACGGGAGCTGGAAATTCCTTTTGTTACAAACGGCATTCTATCAGCACTTGAATTATTAAATGATACATTACATAAGGAGATAAAAGAACTCAATTTTCAAATTTCCAAATTATCAAATCTTCAAATCATCTATTCGCAACCCAGCGACTCGATGTTTAAACCACTCATGCACCGCAGCGATAATTTCTTTGCCGAGCAAACATTGCTGATGGTGAGTGACAAGCTATTGGGGTATATGGATGAACAAAAGCTGATCGACTCTTTGCTGAAAACCGATCTCAGCGGCTTTCCTCAAAAACCAAAGTGGGTAGATGGCAGCGGCCTCAGCCGTTATAATTTATTTACACCCGAAGATTTTGTGTGGCTCTTGGGGAAAATGAAAGATGAATTTGGATTGGAACGATTGAAAACCATCCTGCCAACAGGTAACACAGGCACACTTCGTAACTACTATAAAGATGAAACAGGATTGATCTTTGCAAAAACCGGTTCGCTCACCGGGCATATTGCCTTGAGTGGTTTTCTCATCACAGCTAAAAACAAACTGCTGATCTTTTCTGTGTTGGTGAACAACCACCATACCTCAGCCACAGCTGTTCGCCGGGCGGTAGAACAATTCCTGCAACAGATACGCAGAGAACAGTAAGGGTATAAAAATTTCAGTGCACAGGCAGCATTTACTTCTTCAAGGGGAACTATTAGATAGATATCCTGTTAACAAGACCCTTATGCTGGAACTTATCCGTAAAACAGCAACTTAATCCAAAATGATCTGCCAGCCTTAGGCGCAGGCAGATACTAAACCACTTTTTTATGAAGAAGTTTATTTACTCTTTAGTAGTGCTTTTCTGTTCATTTTTAACAACAGCACAAGCCCAAACAAATCCCTGTGCAGGCAAGGCCAATTTTGAGTTTACCATTAATGTAAACACTGTTACGTTTGTTTCCATTAATACCTCCAATATCGTATTGGAACACTCCTGGAAATTTGGTGACGGAACAACCTCCAATGCAGTTAATCCTGTACACCTGTATCAATTACCCGGTAATTACCGTGTGGTACATTATATTAAAGACGTTGCAAGAAATTGTTACGATTCTGCCGTAAAAGAATTTCAGCTCAACTTCAGTCCATCCTGTGAGTTGCTTCAACCAAAATTTGAATGGGAAAGAGATGCTGCTAATCCTAACAGGATTAAATTCTTTAACCTGTCATTACCCAATGCGCCACCCACCTTGCTCTTGTATAAATGGAGTTTTGGTGATGGCACTTTTTCAACTGAAAAAAATCCTGTACATCTATACAATGCAGCGGGACAGTATAATGTTTGTTTAACTATCCGTTATGCAAATAGCAATTGTGAAAAAACACTATGTATTGTAGTAACCGTACCGGCACATTGTAACCTGCAACCTAATTTTACATGGGCCGCCGATCCATCTGCTCCACTTAAAATAAAATTCACCAATCAAACGATTGTTCCGGCAAATACAGCACAGGTAAGCTGGAGTTTTGGCGATGGAACAGGCAGTAATGATTGGAGTCCATCACATGTATACGCACAACCCGGTGTTTACAAAGTTTGTTTAAGAATATACATCAGCAACACCTGTGTTAAAGAAATCTGTAAAGAAGTGCTGGTAAGGGGTTGTACCATTGAACCTAATTTTATCTGGGCCCTTGACAGTATACTTCCTTTACGTGGAGTGAAGTTTCATAATCAAACAATTCTTACAAGTAATATACCTCCATTAAGTGTTAAGTGGACCTTTGGTGATGGCACTGGCAGTAATGAGTGGAGCCCGTTCCATGAGTATCAGCACCCCGGTATCTATAAAGTTTGTTTGCGTATTGAATTCTTTCCGGGATGTGTAAAAGAAATTTGTAAAGAAGTAACTGTTCCTGCGCCGGTGAATTGTGAACGACTTAGTGCATTTCATACGGAACGTTTAATAAACGAACCAAATACCTATGTATTCAAAGCTGATTTAATTAACACAACGTTGAAATACACATGGACCTTTGGCGACGGAACTGGCGCACTCGGTTCCAGCGCAAAACACAAATATGATCGTCCCGGCCGCTATACAGTTTGTTTAACCGTTTACCGTGCTGAAAATTGTGCATCTACAACCTGTAAAGAAATTGTAATTGGCCCATTGAATTGCGAACAGACTTATGTAAAGTTTGAATACCAACGTCTCAATCCGCCGATAGGGAATGCGATTAAATTTACAGCAATAGGTAATCAAACCATTGTTGCACAACGCTGGACCATTCAGAAAAGCAATGGCACAGTTCCGGTGATCATCAATGCGCCCAACCCAACTTATATTTTCCAGGATACCGGAACATATAAAGTTTGTCTGCGTGCTGAAACTGCCAATGGTTGTGTAAAGGAATATTGTGAAGTGATCCGCATCTATCATGTGCCATACACCTGCACGATACAGATTATGCCGAACCCTGCTGTAACAACGATCAATTTTAGATTGCAGGTTGAAACACAACAAATCGTTACGGCCTCTATTGTTGATATAACAGGAGTACGTAAAGCAGTATTCTATTTAAATGCAACAGTTGGTCTCAACACGTTTACATTACCTATTGGGGTACTGCCTGCCGGGTACTATACATTGGAAGTAAAAGTGGGTAACCGTATCTGTCACGGAAGGTTTCAGAAAGTAAATTAAGCGGGAGTGGTTCTGTATAAAATAAAGGGGCATCAAGTGATGCTCCTTTTATTTTGTTGAAAAATTTAATGAAGTTTTTATGCGTTAACGCCCAAACATTTTCTCTAACTCGTCTTTCTTTAATTCCATATATGTAGGAAAACCATTCGACGTAGCATTGGGTTGTGTGCAAATGAATAAATCTTCCACCAACTGTTTCATTTCTTTTTGTGTAAGTGAGCGGCCCGGTTTAATGCTGTGTTGTTTTGCCAATGAACGAATGAGCTTTTCCCTTTTGGAAAATTTCAGATCACTGCTGTAATGTTTAAACTGTTCCAGCAGTAATTCAATGGCCCTGCTTTCATTTCCCTGTTCAACATCAGCAGGCGTACCCTGAATGACAAATGTATCCTTGCCGAATGGTTCAATATGATAACCGAGTTGATGCAGATCAGTTGTAAGATCCTGTAATAAAATAGTATCCTGGGGTGAGAGCTGCAGCGTTGAAGGAAATAAACTGCGTTGTGTGGCAATAGCTTTGCCATCTGCTGCTGCTACATATCTTTCATACAACACCCGTTCATGTGCATTTTGCTGATGAATGAGCAACATCCCTTTATTGGTTGATGCAAGAATATATGTGTTGTGCAGTTGTGTAAAATCACAATCATTGATTGGGAGTTGCTGAGCATTGTAAAAGGAAGATTGTACGGTTGCATTTTCAGATTGCTGAATACCGGCTAATGACTCACTACTCCCGGCTGATTCCCTCCAATGCTTCAGCTCACTTTTCTGTTGCGGATCAATTTTATGTGCGGCGTGTTTTTGTGTAAAGGTTTGATATAAAGATGAAGAAGATGCTAGTGATTTTTGTTCTGCTGTAAAAGGCTTGCTTACTGCATCTAATTGCTGAATAGCAGGATCCAGGTCAAAATCCAATGTAGGAGTGATGCTGAACTGCGCCAGCGCATGCTTTACTGCTGATTGTACAAATGCATAGATGATCTTTTCATCTTCAAATTTAATTTCCTGTTTGGTGGGATGCACATTGATATCTATCTGTGCAGGATCCAGATCAATAAATAATACATAAGCAGGGAAACTGTCGCTTGCAATCATTTCCTGAAAAGCTCCTGCTACCGCATGATTGAGATAAGCGCTTTTAATAAACCGTTTGTTCACAAAAAAATACTGATCACCTCTTGTCTTTTTGGAGGTTTCAGGTTTGCCGATAAAACCAAAAATGTTCATATAATCAGTTTGTTCATCAACTGAAACCAGTTTGGCATTGTATTGATTGCCGAGCAACTGCACAATGCGTTGCTTTAATGTTCCTTTTTCTAAATGAAATAACTCCTGTCCGTTTGCTGAGAGTGAAAAGAAAATTTCCGGGTACGCCATACTCACACGAAAGAATTCATCTACGATGTGACGCATTTCAGCGGCATTGCTTTTTAAAAAATTCCGGCGTGCAGGAACATTGAAGAATAAATTCTTCATAGCAATGCTGGTACCATTCACTGCAGCTACAGGTTCCTGTTTTGTAACAATGCTGTTTTCAATTTCAATCAATGTGCCTGTTATGTCAGTTGCTTTTTTTGTTTTGATTTCTACCTGCGCAACGGCAGCAATGGAGGCCAATGCTTCACCACGAAAGCCCATGGTTTTGATGCGGAAGAGATCTTCAATTTCTTTGATTTTGGAAGTAGCGTGCCGTTCAAAAGCCATGCGTGCATCTGTTTCACTCATGCCAACACCATTATCAATGACCTGTATCAATTGTTTGCCTGCATCTTTGATGATGAGTTGAATATCAGTGGCGCCAGCATCCACGGCATTCTCCAGTAATTCTTTCACCGCACTTGCCGGTCGTTGAATAACTTCACCTGCAGCTATCTGGTTGGCAATATGATCGGGCAATAATTGAATGATATCCGGCACTTACACTTCCTCCTTTTTGAAGCGGCAAAAATACGGGATATGTGAGGGGGAATAAAAATTAGTCTGCAAATAATTCTGAGAAGTTGATGGTGGCTTTGCAACTTTCATCCAGGGTAAAAGTAAACTCTGGTGGATTTACAGCTACAGCCTGATAGCCGTTCACAATCTTTTCAAAAATTTCAACTTTATTAAACCCCGGGTCGATAATGATATAATATTTTACTCCCTGAGATTCATAAATTTCATACTTCTCCCGGCGGTCTGTAACAGAACTGGATGGAGAAATGATTTCTGCTACTAGCTCTGGAGGGAAGTCAAGAAAATTATTGTTGTTAACGGGTTTGCAAATCACTAACAGGTCAGGTTGAAGAACAGTATTCTCTTTTACTTTCCAATCAAAAGGTTGAAGAGCATTACACTGTTTGCATTGCTTTAGGGCTAAAACAAAAAGTGAACTTAATTCAGTGGCTACCTTCTGGTGCTTAAAATTAGGGGATGGGCTCATTGCATATGGAATACCGCCTATTAATTCCCACCTGCCTTCCCAAAGAACATAATCTTCGTAAGTATAGCTTGGAGTATATTTAGGAATTGAAGTCATTTGTACAAATTTATTCTTTTTACTTCACAATAAAAATAACCGCTTTTTTAAATCATTATCTTTATTCTTCTATAATGATTTACTATTTACATGAAAAAAATAACCCTTGTACTTGCCTTAGCTCTTGTTAATTATGTTTCTTTTTCACAGTCAAAACAGGATTTGGCAAAACGCTGGGCCGATAGTGTATTGCAAACCTTAACCAATGATCAGCGTATTGCACAACTCATGATCATCCGTGCACACAGCAACCTTGGTGCTGCTCATATTAAAAGTGTAACGGAACAAATTCAAAAATACAATGTGGGCGGGCTTTGCTTTTTCCAGGGAGGTCCTGTACGGCAAGCCAATCTTACCAACTTTTATCAACGCATTGCACAAACACCCTTGTTCATTACCATCGATGCGGAGTGGGGTTTGGGTATGCGTTTGGATAGTATAATTGCTCTTCCCCGCCAACTCATGATGGGTGCGTTGCAGGATGCAGCTTTCGTATATCAATATGGCCGCATCATTGGTGAACAATGTAAACGCATGGGCATCCAGGTAAACTTTGCGCCGGTGGTGGATGTCAATAACAATCCCAATAACCCGGTGATCAATGATCGTTCCTTTGGTGAAGACCGTTATAAAGTATCCTTGTTTGGGGTACAATGCATGAAGGGGATGCAGGATGCAGGTGTAATGGCTTGCGCTAAACATTTCCCCGGTCATGGTGATACTGAAACAGACAGTCATTTCGATTTACCCATCATCAACAAAACAAAACCTCAACTCGATTCATTAGAATTATATCCTTTCCGTGAACTGTTTGATCAGGGTGTTGGCAGTGTAATGATCGGGCATTTGTATATCCCGGCCATTGACAATACAAAAAATGTGGCGACTTCTCTTTCTTATAATAACGTAACAAAATTGTTACGGGAAGAACTGGGTTTTAAAGGGCTCACTTTTACGGATGCATTGGAAATGCAGGGTGTAAAAAAGTTTTTTCCTGATGGAGAAGCAAGTGTACAATCATTGATTGCAGGCAATGACCTGCTTGCCTTACCGGGCGATGTTCCTGCTGCCATTCAAAAAATAAAAAAGGCCATCAAAAAGAAAAAACTCAGTTGGGAAACAATCAACGGCCGGGTGCAACGGGTATTAATGGCGAAATACATGTATGGTTTAGGGGATTTAAAACCCATTGATACAAACAATCTTGTGCATGATCTCAATGCACAAACAGCAGCGTTTAAAAAACTCATTGCAGAAAAAACAGTTACGCTGTTGAGAAATGATAACAACCTGTTGCCGCTTTCTGCTGCAACCATGTCGTTCATGAATAAAGCAACAAAAGACGAACGGAAGATCGCCTATGTAGCCATTGGTATAACAGCCGACAATGTGATCATTAAAAAGATGAAGGAAGAATTGAAAGCTGATGTGTTCTTCTTCTCCTATAAAAATGATGCCGGAAGAATTTTATCATTGGTGGAACTGATCAGGAAAAATTATCAGCAGGTAGTGATTGGAGTGCATGGCTACAGTCGCCGGCCGCAGAATAATTTTGGATTGAGTGTGCCTTCTGTTCAATTGATCAACGGGTTATTGGAATTACCAAAATCTGTGTTGCTTGCATTTGGCAACCCTTATGTATTAAAAAATTTCTGTGCAGCCAGGAACAGTTTGGTTTGTTACGAAGATGACAACGATACACAGGCCGCAGCATTTGAAATACTCATCGGCAAAAAAATACCGCAGGGTAAATTACCTGTTACTGTTTGTGATGAACTGAAGTTTGGAACCGGGTTGAAATATGCAGAAGTAAGCTCCGGTTCATTAAAAATTGAATTAATGGATGAAACAAAGTTTGCCGTTGTTGACTCAATTGCAGCAGATGCGATTAACAAAAGAGCAATGCCCGGTTGTGTTGTGCTGGCAGTAAAAGATGGAAAGATCGTTTTTGAAAAAGCCTATGGTTCATATACCTATGAGCAAACAGAACCCATGACATTGGAATCGGTATTTGACATGGCATCGGTTACAAAAATTTGCGCTACCACCATTTCGGTCATGAAGTTATATGAAGAAGGTAAACTTGATCTGCAACAAAAACTCGGCTTCTATCTTCCATGGGTGAATGGTACAAATAAGCAGGACTTAGTGATCCATGATATTTTATTGCACCAGGCAGGTTTAAAATCATTTATCCCTTTCTTCAGGGAAACCATTGATACCGTTAGTGGAGTACCTTCTCAGCAATTGTATAGCGTCAGTACAACAGATGAATACAAGATTCGTGTAGCTGATAACTTTTATATGCGGAATGATTGGATTGATACCATCCGTCAACGCATCTTGCAAAGTGAACTGGGACCATTTGGAAAATATGTGTACAGTGATAATGATTTTATTTTCTTAGGTAAGATTGTTGAGCAACTTGCAGGAATGACATTAGATGAATATGTACGCAAAACATTTTATGAACCATTACATCTCAACTCAACAGGGTTTTTACCCTTGCAACATGTACCTATCAACCGCATTGTACCAACAGAAAGAGAAGCCATGTTTCGCCGGCAATTGTTAAGAGGTGATGTACATGATCCCGGTGCAGCCATGTTTGGGGGTATTGCAGGTCATGCAGGATTATTCAGTACGGCTTATGAATTAGCAGTGTTGATGCAGATGCTCAACAACGGAGGTGTTATCGGTAATCAAACATTTTTTAAACCGGAAACGGTACAAAAATTTATTACTTACGGAAGCCCCAACAGCAGAAGAGGATTGGGTTTTGATAAACCGGAAAAAGATAATCTCAGCAGAAAAGATCCTTATCCTGCTTTGAGTGTATCGCCTTCAACATTTGGTCATACAGGTTATACAGGCACAGGTGTGTGGGCCGACCCTGAAAATAAAATCGTTTACATCTTCTTAAGCAACCGTGTGTATCCGGATGGTGGAACCAATACAAAATTATTAACGATGAATGTGAGAGGAAAGCTGCAGGATGCGTTGTATAAGATATTACTGAACCAGTAAAGACCAAAATAACAGCCCATGATTCATTTTTTTGTACAAACTT
Source organism: Lacibacter sp. (assembly GCA_046593655.1). Classification (GTDB taxonomy): domain Bacteria; phylum Bacteroidota; class Bacteroidia; order Chitinophagales; family Chitinophagaceae; genus Lacibacter. The sequence continues at coordinate 10,998 of JBKJNM010000133.1, forward strand.
TTTTTGGAACCAAGTCTGTTTACATATTAGCCTATTCCAAAGAACAGTTTGTGGAACAATTGCAATATTTGTTAGATGGTACAAAAGGGTTTTATGCAAGTGTAAATATTACAGGAAGATTTACAACCTACCCTGACAAGTTTATTTTACAACCAAAATGGTCCTTAGCTTTCATAAGAGGGTTAGAAACTTCCTTCTCTTACATAAGAGGAACTATAACCGATTCCGGGCTTGATGAAACAAAAGTTGCCATATCAGTTCGCCCCAATATCTTTTTCTTCCTGATGTTTCTGACTTCAAGTATCATAGGGTTTAAAAATCTGTATAATTTGTTAGCTGGTGGTTGGGACGAGGATTTGTTTGTGGGCTTCTTATTTTTTATTGTTTTTATCAACCCTGCTATTATTTTTATTTCCAGGAATGTAACTAAAGTCATCAGGGAAAGATTTAAAAAATACTTTTCTGTTTTCGGCGACAAATAAAAATTTATTCATCATTTCAACTTCATCAACAACTCCACAATCTCTTTCTCTCTAGTCCAAACAATAAAATGATTTTCTTTTTCAAATGTTGTAACAAAAACAGAATCTGTTTTACTGAGCATTTTTTGAGTGTAAGCAACATTGCTGTAAGGCACCAGCATATCTTTATTTCCGTGCAGGATATAAACAGGGCAGGTAACTTTTTCATAATCTGGGTTCATCTCCACTAAATCTTTTTTTAAATACCACAACTCTTCATTACTCGGTCGTAAAGCGCCGGGTATTAAATAATTCAATGGAGTTTTAAATAAAACAGGTCGCCACTTCTCCGGTTTTTCTGCAGCAGGATCCTGTGAGCCTGCCAGAAGAACAATTGCCTTCGTGTATTGCGGTCGTGCCGCTGCAATTTTAATTGCTATGGGTCCGCCAAGACTATGACCAATAATAATAAATGGTTTGTTGTTATAAAGGCTGTCCATCCATGTTGCAATAATGTCAGTTTGGGCACGAAGGTTCATTGCATGGCCAAAATCGCTGTAACCAAAACCAGGGCGGTCAACAGAAATGATGCGATAGTGTTGCAACAGTTCTTTGTTCTTTAAATAAGCTTTAAATGCATTCCAGCTACCCGGCGTTCCATGAACAAACAATAAAGTTGGCATGGTATCGCTTCCTGTTTGTGCATAATGCAAAGGAAACCCATTGATCTTTTTTACAGGAGTTTGTAATTCCACTCCGGCTTCAGTGAATTGTTGTTTGGCTTTTGTATCGCTCATGCGCATCTTCATGCAGCCTTGCGCCATGATGAGCCAGAGAAATAAAATAATTCCAATGATCATAAAAGAAAGTTTCATCCAGTGGGGCATAGTTGTGTTAAGTTAGGAAATGTTTTAACCTAATCATTGTGAGATAATCTAAAAGAGACTCTATATATAACAAATTAGTTCTCCGGATAGTTCATCATGTTTAATCCCAGAACAATATCCCGCTTGCCAATCAACAAACCACCTGCATCTTTTTTCAATACTACCACACCTGAGCCCGCCTGTTGCCGGAGTCTTGAACGTTCTGTGCTGGTAAAAAACGGATCGTCATCAAAATTGATATCATCAATATAATATTCATTGATGTCGGGTTCTTTAATAAAGACATGAATATGTGCCGGTATTGAACTGCCGGGGTAAGAACCGGGCTTGATGGTATAGATGGTGTATCTTCCATCATCACCTGTTTTCATCCATCCACGGATCGAACCATGCCTTGTTGTTTCATCCGCAGTTTTTGCATATTCGCCTGCAGTATTAGTTTGATAATAATAGACGATGATGCCGGTTGCAGGAGTTTTGCCATCTTTCTGAAAAACGGTTCCTTCAATTTTCATTCGTTGCCCTTCGTGGTTCCAACCAATAGAAGTATCAACGGCATTCATTAGCTTGGGCATGTTTGTATAAATCAGTTCACAACCTTCGCATGGCCCACCAACACGAACAGAAGAAGAGTTGTTCCTTTTTATTTGTTGATTGTTTGATTGACCGCAGGAAGTTTGCAGCAGCATGAAAGAAAGCATGTAAAGAAAGATCGCTTTCATGTGAAAATAAATTTTAGTGTAACAGAAAGCTACAGTAATTGCAACGAAGAAAATTGTTAAGAATGATAAAAGAAAAACCCCAACGGGAGTTGAGGTTGTAGTATCAATTAGCATCATCCTGCTTAGGTGGTTGTTTTTTAATATCAAGCGGTGGCCTGTTTTGTGGCGGACGCTGTTGAGGTGGCCTTTGTTGTCCTTGTCCACCACCTTGTTTATGTTGTTGACCAGCTCCGCCTGGCTGCGGCCTGTTTTGTTGTGGTCTTCTTTGTTGCTGTTGTTGTCTTTGCTGATTATCTTGTTGCGGACGGTTGCCATCCCGGTTGCGTTGCTGCCCCTGTTCCTTATCTTTTCTTCTGCGGCTGTCACGCTCCAATGTTTTTAAACTGATCTGTCCTACCAGTTCCACATGTGCAAATTCTTTTTCTTCTGCTTTGGCCGGTGATAATTCAACAGCACCTAATTCATCGGGGCGCAACCCTTTTACATTCATCAGCCTGATTTCTTTTACACGTTCAATAGCTACCGGATATTGTTGGTTACTGCCTTGCAATACATACCACATCAGGCTTTTGAAAATATCTTTTTTAATGAGTGTTGCTGGCCCCCTGCTGAGCTCCAATACTTCTGCATTATTGGGGAACTGCTGCAAAGCATCTAAATAAGTATCCAACTCATAATTCAAACAACATTTCAATCGGCCGCACTGTCCGCTCAGTTTTGCCTGGTTAATGGTTAAATTCTGGTAACGGGCAATGGTGGTGGTTACGCTTTTAAAATCAGTAAGCCAGGTGCTGCAACAAAGCTCTCTGCCACAACTGCCGATGCCACCAATTTTGGCGGCTTCCTGACGTATGCCAATCTGCTTCATCTCTACTTTTACCTTAAACTCACCGGCAAATATTTTTATCAGTTCACGGAAATCAACACGGTCTTCGGCTGTATAATAAAAGGTAGCCTTTCGTCCATCGGCCTGGAATTCTACCTGAATCAGCTTCATATCCAGATTCATTTGAATGGCCGCCGCCCTTGCTCTTACCAATGCCGGTTTTTCACGCTCTTTACTTTCTTTCCATCTTTGAATATCTATATCATTGGCACGGCGCATGATTTTTTTGATCTCTGCATTATCTTCCTTTACGCCTTTCTTTTTCAATTGCAAACGCACCAGCTCACCGCTTATGTTTACCATTCCTACATCATACCCGCTCATTCCTTCCACTGTTACCATATCACCTTTGGTAAATGTTTGCAGGGTATTGTTGCGGTAAAATTCTTTACGGCTTCCGTTATTAAAGGTTATTTCTAAAACACGACAATCGCTATCGGGGTCACTGAAAGGGAGATTGGCCAGCCAATCATGCACATTTAACCGGTTACAGCCACCTGTGCTACAACTGCCGTTACTCTTGCATCCACTGGGAGTTCCCGTTCCACAACTTGTACAACTCATTATACTGAGAAATTAAAGATGAATAATAATGAAGAGGGAGATGGAGCAAGCAGCAGAATGTGTATGTAGCTTTCGTTGTGTCACTCACTTGTACGCTTTGGTTGCTATGGAACAGGCAAACCTCAACTGTTGAATGATTATGTTGAAATACGTTGCCGTTATCGGCAATATTATTCTAAAGGCGACGCAACAAAAAATGCTCAGCAATTCAAATGCTCACTCACAAAATCTTTTTCTTCACGTTAACCTGTCCTCTTTCACCAATCTTGCAACACAGGTCAATTCATCAAAAATAGTGATTTATTGGTAATGAAAGCAAGGATCGGTGGGTCACCTTTTTCGGTGGGTCACCCATTGGGGTGGCTCACCGGCAGAGGGTTAACTAATTTCAACCACGCTCTTATTGGCAATAATATGGTACAACTTGATGGTGAGTGCCATGAACAGCATTTTGGCGTTGGCGTTCCGTTCAATATAATAAGAACACCTGTCCAGTTCCCCAGTAATAGCTTGTTGCTGGCTCACATCACAAAGTTTATTGAGACGAAGGGCAAAATCTTTTTCAGCACCTGTGAGTGGTAAATGTTCTTCGCCCATGCTGCGTAAACGGATGCTTTGCTCCAGCAGGTGGGTGAAGTAACGGAGGAATTGTTTTTGCTTTTCACGCCCCAACTGACTGATGCCATCCACCCATTTTACCTGCGCCAAGGGCCCTGATTTTAATACGGCGTTCAGCCATTCCCGTAACAAAGCCTGCCAGTCTTCTTCGGCATGTTGAATGAGTTGAAGAGCTTCACGATAATTACCTTCACTGATAGCGGCAATTTGTTGAGCCTGTTCTTCATTAAGTTTACTGCGTTGGATCAAAGCATCAGCAACATCTTTTATTTCAATGGGGGGCATGCGAACAGTTTGGCAGCGGCTGACGATGGTAGGCAAAACAAGATCTTCATTTTCTGTTACCAGTATGAACAAGGTATTTGCCGGAGGTTCTTCAATAAGCTTGAGTAATTTATTTCCTTCCTTCCCTAAAAATTCGGCCATCCACAGAACTAGAATCTTGTATTCACTTTCAAAACTTTTGAGGTTGAGTTTGCGGATGATGTCGGCACATTCTGCTGCGGTGATATTTCCCTGTTTGTTTTCTGCACCAATAAACTGCAGCCAATCATACACATTGCCATAGGGATAGAGCTTGATGAACTCCCTCCATTCGCTGATGAAATCGGTGCTGATGGGTTTGTCGCCGCTTTTTTTTGTAATAACGGGATAGCTGTAATGAATATCGGGGTGAATGTATTGTGCCGCCAATTCACTTCCGTGATATGAAACCCCAGCAGCTTCTTGGCCAAACAAACCAACAGATGTTGAAACGGGTTTATTTTTTTCACTTTGTGCTACAACATAATTGCTGAAGGCGAGGGCTAAGGGTAATGCCCCGCTTCCTTCTTTACCAATAAACAACAAGGCATGGCTTAGGCGATTGTGATCCACCATTTCCTGCAGTTGTTGAATCACGACTTGTTGCCCTATGATGTTGCTGAATTGCATGGGGCGAAGATAGGATTTGCAGAAAAGAAAAAAGCAGAAGCGATGAGCTTCTGCTTTTTTATAATAGCAGAAAACAGTTTATAGTTTACTGATAATTTCTTCGCTCAGCGGCAACACTTTACTTCCAAAGTAGGCAATGAGTTCGCCGTTTTCGTTCAATAAAAATTTATTGAAGTTCCATTTTACTTCAGCATCGAGTACGCCATTTTTTTCTTTGCTTGTCAACCATTGGTAAATGGGGTGTATGTCATCCCCCTTTACACTTACTTTAGTGGTTAAAGGAAAAGTAACTTTGTATTTACCCGTACAGAATTCTTTGATCTCCTCATTGCTTCCCGGCTCCTGGCCTCCAAAGTTGTTGGCAGGAAACCCAATGATCACTAATTTATCTTGATACTTTTCATACAGTGCCTGCAGATCAGCATACTGAGGGGTGTTTCCGCATTTAGAAGCGGTGTTCACAATCAGGATTTTTTTTCCTTTAAAACTGGCGAAGTCGATCATGCCGCCTTCCAGGCTTTCAATTTTAAAATTGTAGATGGTAGGAGCTGCAGTTACGGCTTTTTTTTCATTGCTGGTAAATGCAAATGAAATGAGAATGAGTGAGGCAAGAATAAGACGTATCATGTTTAAATTTATTTATCAGATTTATAAGAACAACTATACTTGAATAATGTTCAAAGATCATGCAAATGATTACATGAATAACAGTATTATATAAGCGGCATTATTGCTTTTCATAACAACCTAAATCGGGCAAACCGTTTCTGGATAATCCATCAAAATCGGTTAATAAAGGCGTAACAATCCCTTTGTTGATTGCCGGTGAACCCGTTCTTAACCGAAAATTGTAAAACCGCCGTACTACATCAACACTATCAAATTGCGGATTCATATTACGCAGCACATTGTTAAAGACGGTGAATGCCGGATCAACCTTTGCCCTGAACAAGACATTGTTAAAGGTCACATTGGTTGCATCGGTTCCTTCTTTCTGAACTACTACTTCATTATCTACTAAGCCCTCATCGCCCCAAATAATACAATTGGTAAATGTTGCGGTTAATGTCTTCGTCAGTAACTGGTTGTTTTGCCTTACAAAATTGGTAGCCGTTAAAACAGGATTTTTATGCTGAATATAACTGCTCGATGCAGTTACAGCTGTGCAATGATTGAACTGGTAGTTACCGCCATAGATCAAAGCAATATTATTGCCGCAATTACTGATCAAACAATTATTAGCCACAATACTGCTGTTAACCCCAAATAAACCAATGTCATAAATATTATCCAGCACACAATTATTAAGTGTAAGTTTCGAATTTGCATTGGTTGAAGGTTTTTCAACAATCAAACCCTGGTATGCATTTTTGATATAAGTATATCGAAGACTATTGTTGATGCTGCTTCCACGGAAATAAATGCCGGGCCATGCACCGGGAAAATCTTTATAAGGTTCATCTAAGCGGTTACTGCGAAACACCACACTGTCGCTTTTGGTGCCATTGATGATGAGAGTTCCATCAATAATAAAAGGAGCATCGGCATTTAAATAAATTCTTGTGCCGGGCTGAATGGTCAATACGGAGTTGGTATCAATGATCATACCTCCAAGAATTACATAGGGGAGGTTTTTGGTCCAGGTAAAATTCCCCCGGAAGAGGGTGCTACGAATATAAACTGCATTTTGTCCCCATGCTTCCAGTTGCTTGAAGCTTTTATTTCCGTTCCATTCTATTTTAATGCTATCCCTGATAACAAAGGGTTGATTATTGGCATTGGGATCCACATTCACCCTTACAAATACATATAAACTGTCATTGCCTTCAATTTCAATTCCATTGAATTGAATTCCTGCACTTCCATCTACATTCATTTTGAAAGCAGACCCAGCCCCTCCCATCAGTTGCAAATTACTGATCCTGATCTTTTGCCTGTTTTCATTTTTAATGAGGAAATATTGAGTAACAGATCCGGCAGTAGTAAAGACCGTATCAAAAAGCAGACTGTCATTTCCAAGAGTAAGCCTTGATTCACTATTGGTATCAAGGCTGTCTTTGCGGCAGGATGCAGCAAAGAGAAGAATGGGGATAAGCAGTATGAGTAAATAAGTTTTCACAAAGTGTAAAAATAAGGAAGGGTGCCTGATTGGATATAATTATGTTGTTAAAGGATGCCTGTTAATCTCTGCTCGACCATGCCAATGTTGCCATACTCAGCTCAACTGTTTCAATTTGCTTGATTGAATAACCACAGGCTTCCATTGTTGCCCCGGTAGTAATCACATCATCTACTAATAATACATGTTTGTTCTCCAGTTGAGTTGGGTCGCTGATCTCAAAACTTCCATCAACATTCAGCCAACGATCGCTCCGGCCTTTCTTGGTTTGTGTATCAGTATAACGTTTCCGGAGAACAATATCTTTCATCACGGGCACATTCATGATATCGGCCATACCCTCACATAATATGGTTGCCTGGTTATATCCCCGCTTCCTTTCCTTGTCTGGGAAAAGAGGAAGTGGAATGAGGGCATCGATTTCGGTGAACCTCCCGCTATTTTTCAATTGGAGACCCAGCCATTGTCCCAATTGTTGCCCGGCCTCCAGGTTTCCATTGTATTTCAGTTGATGAATGAGCCGTTGCAGAACAGAGTTTTTGCTGAAATAATACCCGGCCGCAGCGGAGGCTACTTCTAACCGTCCATAAAATATTTTTTCAATTGGGTTGCCGGGGAGGGCAAAAAAACCGGTTTCGGGCAAATTGGCGTAACAATGGAGGCAAATGGTTTGGCCCTGTTCCAACAAATCACTGCCACATCCTGCGCAGATATGTGGGTAGAAAAGATGTGAAAAATCATGAAGCCATTTGCTGATGGTAGTCATATTTGAAAATTAAAAAACAAATTCAAGAATTGCAATCAACAATTAAAATGAAAGGAGATTTAAAATTTCTTTTGTGTGAATTTGTATATCCTGCCCGCCGGCAGGCTGGTTCGTGCAAACTTTTATTGAAACAAATATTGATACATCTCCTCCACCTTGCCCATGGTAATCACTTCAATATTGTATTTCTGTAACAGCTTTTTTTCTTTTTCTTTGCTATGGCCTAAGTTGTATTTACTGATGATGATCTTTTCAAAACCCAGTTTCTCAGCTTCAGCAATCCGTTGATCAATTCTGTTCACTGCTCTTATTTCACCACTTAATCCAACTTCACCTGCAAAGCAGATATGCGGATTAAGAGGAACATCTTCATAACTTGAAAGCAGCGAACATAAAACAGCAAGATCAATAGATGGGTCTTCCACTTTCAAACCACCTGCAATATTTAAGAACACATCTTTCATTCCAAAATGAAAACCTCCACGTTTTTCTAAAACGGCTAATAACAGTTGCAAACGTCTTAAATCAAAACCGGTAACAGTGCGTTGCGGCGTGCCATATACACTTTGGGTAACCAATGCCTGCACTTCAATTAACAAAGGACGCATGCCTTCCATGGTGGCAGCAATGGCAATTCCACTTAACTGATCTTCTTTTTGTGTGATTAAAATTTCACTTGGATTATTAACGGGTCGCATACCTGTTTCAGTCATTTCATAAATCCCTAATTCAGATGTTGGGCCAAAACGATTTTTCATTGTTCGCAAAATTCTATACGCATAATGACGATCACCCTCGAACTGCAAAACCGTATCCACCATATGTTCCAGGATTTTTGGTCCGGCAATGCTTCCATCTTTTGTAATATGACCGATTAAAAAAACAGGCGTGTTGGTTTCTTTTGCAAAGCGTTGTAATTCGGCTGCGGTTTCTCTTATTTGCGATATACTTCCCGGCCCGCTTTCAATTGATGGAGTTTGTAATGTTTGAATAGAATCAATGATCACCAGTTGCGGTTTTAGTTTTTTTATTTCATTGAAAATGGTGTGTGTTGATGTTTCAGTGAGCAAATAAAAATCTTCATTGTTCATCTGTAAACGATCGGCCCGCATTTTAATTTGCTGTTCACTTTCTTCTCCGCTTACATAAAGTGTAATGATGTTTTTTAAGTGAAGTCCAATTTGTAAAAACAAAGTTGATTTTCCAATTCCGGGTTCGCCTGCAATCAATACAATGCTGCCCGGAACAATTCCACCTCCAAGCACCCGGTTTAACTCTGCATCGTTGGTATTGATTCTTTTTTCTTCGCTACTTTTTACTTCGCTAAGAGAAATAGTTTTCATTTCACCTTTGCCAGAACTTTCTTTCCAAATTTGTTTTTGAGGGTTATTTTTTTCTTTGCTAACGATTTCTTCAGCAAACGTATTCCATTCATTGCAAGCCGGACATTTACCCAGCCACTTGGCAGATTCGTATCCGCAATTCTGACAAAAAAAAGTTGTTTTTACTTTACTCATAAGTCGCACTCCCAACTTTATAAAAGTGCATCAAAAAAAATGATTTCATCAAAAATATTTTTTTGAAGCAATGAATAAAACGAGGAAGTAAAAAATGAAAAAAATAAATGAAGAAAGGAAAGCAAAAAATCTACAGTTGAATAAAAGTAAAAGGGCTGGAATTACTTCCAACCCTTTGTACTTACTAACCCATTAAATTCTATTGCTAAATTACAAATTGCCGCCACATTACAAAATTATTTTTACGAGATGTGAATAAATTCCCTCAAAATGAGCTTGTATTACTACTTGTATTTTGGGGTCTATTAAGATAATGTTATTAGCTGATTTATAATGTTTTATAAAAGTAAATAGGAGGGTATTTCTTGTCTTGTTTTGCTTACGGCCACCAGCAAACGTAACTGCCTCTGTCAAAACGACTTAGCATGGATGCATTGATTGTTATTTTTGGCAATTCTTTACTATTGAAACTAATTTGATGAATTCTTTCTTATTAAATGCACATACAATGACACCTGAAATTTTCTTAATTTCTCTCCTCTTTATGGAGATTGATTTTTTGGTTCAGATGCGGTTAAAAAGCAAGTTTAAACTGTACAGAAAACAGCCTCTTCAAAGTGGTTTAACGGGCAAACAAGTGGCTGAAAATGTGGTGAAAATGACTTATAAAGCAGTAGCTATATTGTAAACAATTATGCAGGTGTATTAAAAAAGTTAAGGAATAAAAAAAACCGCCATTTGACGGTTTTTTTACAATAGATTAAAATTTTAAAAATGTCTGGTACTAATTAATCCAATTGGTCTTCCCTGTGCAGTACCAATTAAATAATATGTAATAATACGCCCTGAACTAAGAGCAGTACTTAAGGAAGCGGTTAAAATTACCGTTTGTGTACCTGCTGCTTTAATTTTAAGGGTATATGCTGTTCCTCCCAGAACTGGAGTAAATGCAGATAAAGCATCAACATTTGGATTGGCGCCAAGATAACTTCTGTTACCGATAGTAACGCTATCAAGTGTTGGTGAAGTTCTTACAAATGTAAAGTCAACAGCGGGGGCATTAGGAGCTGCATGAACTACCCTTACATGCGCATTACCAGTTGCAGGTAGGGTAAGATCATCATTTAAGCGAACTACACGTAGTTTGCCATTTACAAGTGTATCATAAGCAACTATAGTATAAGCCTTGTTTGCGTCAAAAGGCAGCGAAACATCAATTACACTGGTTCTTCCACTGTCTCGTGAAAGTTTAATATTCCTGGTGCCTTGCAACAATGGCATATAACCCGGAGCGTTGCCGCCGCCGCCGCCTTGAGATGCTAAACTGTAACTGATACGGCGGCCGCCATTCGCTACTAACCCATCCACAACTATATCATAAGCAGTAGGCACCGCCGGCAATACAGGAAGCACCTCTGCTGCTGCATTTACAAACTGCACCGTACTATTTGCCTCAGGTTCCAACTCAATAGATTCTTTTACTTTTTCACAAGCGGTGAGTGAAAGTAACAGCACTGAAAAAATAATCAAATATTTCATTTTCATTTCTTTCGATTTTAGGTTTTTAGATTTAATATCCCGGGCTTTGCTGCATATTCGGGTTGGCATCACGCTCTCCTTGTGGAATTGGCCACACCCATTCACGACGGTTTGCAAGCAGTTGCGATTGTGTAGTTGGTGTTGAAACAGTACCTCTATCGATAACACGGGTGGTACGTTTTAAATCAAACCAACGATGTCCTTCCATAAACAATTCTTTTCTTCTTTCCAGTGCAATAGCGTTTAATAAAACAGCCCCCGTTTCAGTGCCACTTACAAAACCAGTTATCCGTGCTGCACGTAATGTGTTTAAATCTGCAAGACCTTGTGCTTCCTGGCCACTGGTATTAGCATAAGCTTCTGCACGTATTAAATACATCTCTCCTGTGCGGAAGGATTTGAAGTTAACCACACCGTCTGTTGCTGAGCCTTTACCGAGATGTTTGGTTACAACTAATCTGGAAGCATTACGAACCGGATTAGCTGTAGTTCCAAAACCCCGTGTAACATTTGTTGAAAAACGAATATCGTTTACTTCATCAATTGTTGCAAAAAGTGCAGGATTTCCTTCATGCTGTGATCGGTTGTTTGGTCCGCTATAAACATCACCCGCTAAACGGCTTAAAAACTCTCCCGTTGAAAAGAAAACAGAAAAAGCAACTTCTGCATTACTCTGATCTTTAAAAATAAGAGGAAAAGCGGATCTGCTGGCTAATGGAAGTGCGTTGATAACAGTTGTTGCATTAGATATAGCAATTGGCCAGTCTTTAGCATATAAACCTACTCTTGCATAAATAGCCGCAATCCCAATTAAATCAATTTTTGTTTTTTCACTTGTATTTACAGGTACATCTATATCACTTAAAAGAGTTCTTGCTGTATTTAAATCGGCATACATATCATTGTAATTTTGAGCTACGGTTGCACGGGCTGGTTTTGAAGCAGCAGGAGCATCCTGAAGTACAGAGGATTTAATGTAAGCTATACCCAGCGAAGTACTGTTTTTGTCAAAATCTACGCCAAACCAGCGCAATAAATCAAAATGTACAAGTGCCCTTGCTGCAATAGCCTGCCCTTTAATACGGTTAACTTGTTTTTGATTTGCCGTTGTGGCGAATTTATCAATGTTATTAATAATGATATTAGCGTCACGGATAATTGCATAGCAACCTAACCAGGTTTCTGCTACAGTTCCATTTTGAGGAGTATATAACCAATCTGTTACTTCCAGAAAATTAACCAATGATTCTGGGGTTTGAACTAAGTTATCCGTGTTCATATCAGCTAATACAGAGAGGTTTCTTCCGTAATAACCTACCCCCCTCATAGCGGTGTAAATGCTGCTTAATCCTGACTGAAAATCGGTAACAGTTTTAAATGCATTGTCTTCAGTAGCAACATGGGTAGGAGTTATTTCAATACTTTTTTTGCATGCGGTTATACTTAAACCAAGTGCGCCTGCAAACAGATACTTTATGATTGTATGTTTCATATTACATTTTATTTTTTTTAGAATCCTACAGTAATACCTGCGGTTATTGTTTTTAAAGCCGGATACTGGGCGCCGGTTAAAGCACCATTTGCAAGTTCAGGATCCCATCCCAGAAACTTGGAACGTGTCCACAAATTTTCTCCCATAACAAATGCCCTTAAGTTGGATAATTTGATGGTTTTTAAAAGTGAGGCAGGTAGGCTATATCCCAATTGTATATTCCTCAGCCTCAGGAAACTGCCGTCTTCAAGGAAACGGGTGGTGTTTCTGCGCATTGTTTGTGTAGCTCTTGGGATAGTTGTAATATCGCCAGGTTTTCTCCATTCTTTAGCTACTTCTACCCACATATTATCGCCAAAATAGCTGGGGTCTTCTACGTTTGCTCTGTCGTTGTTATATACCAGGTTTCCGAAAAGGAAATTGAAGAAAACACTTACATCAAATCCTTTATAAGCAAACTTATTCGTAAAACCACCAAAGTAAGGGGCGTCACGTGTACCAAAAACCTGTCGGTCTCTTGCATCATCATAAAGTTCGGTTATAACGCCATCTGGCCTGCG
>JBKJNM010000223.1:0-6837 GCA_046593655.1 Lacibacter sp.
ATGATTGCTGGTTGCAACCAGTAAGGGATAGTAATTGAAAGGAACATCTGCCAACTGCGGCTGGCCGCCGGCGTTACCTACAACCATTTTACTAAAATCACTTTGCTGATCCTGTAACAAATCCCGGTTAATGCGTACGCCATATTTAAATAAAAGATCATCCACTTCAAGTCCCCGATCATAAGCGAGGGTTTGAGTAACCATTGCAAGACTATCTTTCTCCGCATTTAATACATCTAAAAACCAAACTACTTTACCACCCTGCATAATGTACTGATCAATTTTCATTTTGGCTGAATCAGTAAAAGCAATAGCAGGCTTTACCACAAGAATAGCTGAAAATTCTTTTGGGATGATAGGTATTTTATTGGGGTCAATTGTTTGAAAATCATAATCGGCATCAATTGTTTGAACAAGGTCAAACGTTTCGGGCCCAGTGGGCTCACCGTTACCGGTTAAATAGCCAATCAACGGTTTTTGCCTGCGTTGAATTTTTTCAATGGCATCTGCAAATTTAAATTCGAGTAACGCTTCTGCATTACTGATGCTTTTTGCTTCGTCGGTTACTAATCTTCCGGTTAAGGGATCACGACTATATTCTGTTTTACCGCTTAATAAATCAACCGGAATGATTTTGTTCCCATAATGAACTATAGCTGAAGGATAGATGACACGCTGTGTTTTTGATTCTTCTTTTTCCTGCACTTCTAACGTGTAGGGCATAATGCCCAGCGTTTTTAATGAATCACTAATAATCTGCTGTATAATCTCTTCATTAAATTTGGGTCTTGATTGGCGGATGCTGTCAATATTAATGCCGTTAAATTTTAAATCATTCAACAGGTTGCTCAGCATATTTGCTTTGTCATCTTCAGTAAACAACTCTTCAACTGTTTTATAATGGATGACCAACTTTTTTCCACTGTATTCTTTCATTTCGCTTAACAGATCGTTTGTGCTGTTTTGCAGCTTTCGAAAAGAAGACCGGAAATCACCTTTCAGGAAAATATCAATGGTAATAGTGCTATCGATATTCCTGATTAATTTTTTTGTTTGTGGTGATAGGGAGTAACGTTGTTCGGTTGTAAGATCTAAACGAAATTTCATCCATCCTGCCAGCAAGTTCACAGCAATCAACCCTGCCAGTAAAACAATCCATCCGTATGTAGAAGTAAATAGTTTATTCATGGATGAGTTTACTTTTTACGGCTGATGTGTTGAACAGTGAGGAAGAGTGTAAACGAAATGATACTCAGGAAATAGATCAGATCCCTGCTGTCGATTACTCCTTTTGATAAACTGCGGTAATGAAAATCCATCCCCAGCATTTCAATGGTATAATCTATTCCTGCTCCAAAGAGTTGACTTAATGCAGTAAAGCCGCTATATAACACAAAACAAAAGAAAGCGCTGAGTAAAAAAGCAACCACAGGATTGGTTGTGTAAACGCTGCAACAAAGACCAATGGCTGTAAATGCTGCACATAAAAAAAGTAAGCCAATGTAAGAACCAATGATGCCACCCATGTCTAAAGCGGTTCCATCGGCTGCCATTGCTTTCATGGTAAACAAATAGGTAAGCGTTGGCAGCAGTGCAATAACTACAACTAATAAGGATGCAAAGTATTTGCCCAATACAATTTGGGGGGCAGTAAGTGGCCGGGTAAATAATGTTTCCATAGTTCCGCTTCGCCATTCATCGGGGAAGAGACGCATGGTTACAGCAGGGATGAGCAACAATAAGATGAAAGGGGCGAGGTTGAAAAAGTTTTCCAGTGTGGCATAACCATAATCCAAAATGTTGAAGTTTGAAAAGACAAACAGCATTAATCCGTTCAACAAAAGAAACAGAATGATGGTAATATAACCGGTAAGGTTGCTGAAAAACTGACGGAATTCTTTTTTACAAATAGCCCACATAGAGGGGCAAAAATAAAGGAATAATGATCATGAAGCCAAAGCCTTCCAACCCTCGATCTTTCCCTTTTATGAAAACAACAACCGTTTGTTTAAAGTAGACTTACCCGATTTTTCTCAAAACACGAAAAAAAGATAAAATTTGTATGTCTTTCTGGGCTGAACTATTATCTTTATTCACTTCTGCATATCCGCTGAAAGCTATCATAGTCTTACCTGTAAGAAGCCGGCCATAAAATCAAGGCATGATGATGAAGACTCTATTCAGCATATTTATCTTTTTTATTGGTGGAATTGTCTGCAAAGGGCAGGTAATTTTATATTCAACCGATTTTGGAACAGGAACTCCTTTTCCAACGGGGTGGAATGTATCAGGACTACAAGCTTCAAACCTGGAAATTTCAACTTTGTCAAATTCTGAGATTTATACAACTCCCATTTCATACTCCGGTGGTTCGAATTTAAATGATGGTGCAACTGGAGTTACAGGGGGGAATGCTATTATTACTTTGAGTGGACAAGTAAGCACTGTTGGATATAATACAATACAAGTTCTTTTCGGAGCAAGAAAAACTGCATCATATAATGGAACTGTTACGTTTCAATGGTTCGATGGAACAACTTGGGTCACTATTCCATTTACTGACGTTTCAAATTCTGCAACCTGGGAAATCATTAATGGCAGCACATGGTTGTCTCTGCCAGTATTAGCAGAGAATCAAACAAATTTACAATTCAAACTTACTTTTAGCCGTGTTAATAATGCAGGTAATTACAGAATAGATGACTTTACTGTTCAGGGATATGCTTTAATCGGAAGTTCATCCACAGATTATTTTCGTTCAAAACAATCGGGTAATTGGAATGTATCTTCCAGTTGGGAATCTTCTGCTGACAATAGCACATGGATAACTGCAACTTTAATTCCTACGAGTTCAGCTAAAACCATTCAAATTAGAAATGGTCATACCATCACAATAAATGGCAGTGTTACTGCTGATGAACTGATCATTGAAAGTGGTGGAATCCTGAATCATCCAAACAGTGCAGCGTTCACTATCAATAATGGAACAGGTGATGATTTGACGGTTGATGGCACCTATATTCTTTATGGAGCCAATCCCGCTGGCACAGGAACTTATGTTGTGCGAACCGGCGGCATTATAAGAGCTGATGCAAATACCGGAGGAATTGCTGATAATATAGCAATGAGTACAAATGCAAGAGTAACCTTTAAAACAGGAAGTATATTTCAATGGAATAATACAAATGCATTTAGCGCTAATGGAATTATTTATTTTAATAGCGATACGGAATACCCGGTATTTAGAATCACTCAAAATATCAGTCTTAATGTAGGCGGAGGATCAATTACGATCATTAAGGGATTATTTGAAGCCAATGCATCGATTACATTCACAGGAGCAGGAACAAAAACCTTTCGTGATGGTATCATTGGTTCTGGAACGATTAGTCAATTCAATCCCTGCGGAGCATTTATTATAACAGGCACCAATGCTGAATTAGGTGGAACAGGTATCATTAATTTAAGTGGCTCGGGTTTAGAGATTGCAGCAGGTGCACAGGTGTTATTAACTTCAAACAAACCAATCAACAGTTCAACTTTTACAAATAATGGAGCGTTCAATTGCCAGGCTTTTGTTGTCGCTGGTTCCACCTCTTTTATTCATAATTATGCTGCCACTTTGGGCATTGGTTCTATAGATGGAATCACTTCTGCAGGAACGGGCAATATTCAAACAACCGGCCGAAGCTACAGTAGCAGTGCAAACTATACTTACAATGGAACGGCCAACCAGGTAACTGGAAATTTTACAACCACTCCTGTTGCCAATACAATCAATTCATTGAACATTGCAAACACTGGTAATACCGTTACACTTACTAATAATAACCTTACCACAATAACCCTTTATTTAAACAGTGGATACTTTGCATCAGGTACAGGTCAAACTTTAAGAATTGCTTCGGGGGGTATTATATATGGAAACGGGGGGCATAATCCCAATAATGCAACTGCGGGTAATATTGAGTTTGCAGGCACGGGATCAACCAATGGAATACTACCGGGTTATCCAAATTTATATTCAGTTGTTGCCAATGGGGCTGTTGATTTTAACGGCAATCCCAATACACAATCAGCAACAATCATGAACCGCCTTCAATTAAATGGAGGAAGCTTTCTTTCTGCCGCTCCCTTCTACTCAACAGGATCAACGTTGGTTTATAATACAGGCGGAGTTTACGGAAGAAATGTTGAATGGGGAAACACGGCGGGTTCAGAGGGCTATCCGCATCATGTTACAGTTCAGGCAAATACTATTCTTGATTTAAATACAAATGCAATTACCCCCGCTCAGCTTGGAATGGGAGGAGATCTTACAATTGGAAATGCCAATGGCAAGGGCGAAGTTTATATGAACAATAATATGAATAAACCTCTGTCAATAGCAGGGAGCCTGGTAATCGGTTCAGGGGGCGCAACTTCCAGTGTCTTGTGGCTTTCAACTTTCAATGGAGGAGGAGATCTCTGGCTTTATGGAAGTTTTACAAGGTATAATGGAAGCTCTTTCACCGATAACAACAGGGCTGTTTATTTGAAAGGAAGTTTAAATGGTTCAATCAGTACACCAGGTATAACTACACCCGGCATTCCATCGCAGAACTTTAATTTTGTTCGATTAGAAAAAACAAGTGGTGCAATCATTACATTAAGTTGTGCTATGGGTATTAGCAAGGAAATTACGTTCACAAGTGGATATACAGAAAGTACAAGCAGTAGTTTGCTGGTTTTTTATGATGATGCAAAAGCACTGGCAACTAATGCAGGCTCCTTCAATATCGGGCCTGTGAAAAAAATCGGAAACGATGCTTTTGTTTTTCCGGTTGGGAAGGCTGAAGTCGTTGGCCCAGCAGGTGGTGGATACAGGTTTATGGGTATATCTGCACCATTACAAACAACAGATGCATTTACTGTAGAGTTTATTATTGGAAGCGCCTCAGCATTAGGCCCCATTGCCGCTGCTGCAGCAGCTCTTGGATTGGAAAGGGTGAGTCGTTGTGAATACTGGAAACTCGACAGAACGAATGGCACATCTGCAGTTGATGTAACACTTTCATGGAATGCAAGAAGCAACTGTAATGTTAAATATATATCTGATTTAAACAAGTTGGCAATTGCACATTTTGATATTGTAAGTAACACCTGGAATTTATTCGGCGGTAAGGGAAATACTACAACCGGATCTACTCTTACTTCTGGTTCCATTACTTGGCCTGGCGTAACAACATTCAGTCCTTTTTCACTAGCTAGTACTGATTTCCTTGAAAATTTATTACCACTTACACTCTCGAGCTTTACGGCCAAAGCAAGAAAAAATGAGGTGCAAATTGACTGGCATATAATGAATAACAATGATCAGGAAGAGTATAAGCTTGAAAGAAGCAATAACGGGGTGAATTTTGAACTGTTAAAAATTGTGGAGGCTAAAGTAATTTTGAACCAGGCAGCTTACTCGGAGCTGGATCAAAAGCCTTACAAAGGTTGGAATTATTATCGTTTAAGGGCAATTGACAAAGCGGGTGAGGCTAAAGTTTCACATGTTGTAAAAGTTTGGTTTGGCTTCAATGAATTGATCAGAATTAGTCCAAACCCCTCTTCAGAAAAAATTGTCATTAATTTGTCTGAGCCAAGCAGCATATCCTTAATTGAACTTGTCAATATATCCGGTCAGGTACTTAAGAGAATAAACAACATACAGATCATTACTGAAATAAACATATCCCACATGCAAGCGGGAACTTATTATATCCGTATTCAGGGAAAGAAAGGTCAAATCTCAAAAACTTTTGTCAAGTATTGACGACCCGAAACCAACTGCGAAAAAAATCCCCTTCAAAAGAGGGGATTTTATTATTATAAGATTATCGCCATCCTCAAATTTAAACTGCAAAACTTTCTCCGCAACCACAGGTACGGCTGGCATTCGGGTTGTTGAAATGAAATCCTTTTCCGTTCAGCCCATCGCTGAAATCAAGAGTTGTATTATAGAGATAGAGGAAGCTCTTCATATCGGTTACCACTTTTACACCATTATCTTCAAATACCTGGTCGTTTGGTTTTGATTCATTATCAAAATCAAGTTTATAACTTAATCCACTGCAACCACCGCCCACAACACTTACCCGTAAAAAATATGAGTCATCAGCCACTACATTTGCCTTTTGCATAAGGGTGGCTACTTTTTCTTTTGCTTTATCTGTAACAAAAATCATTATACAGTTTTTTATTCATGAACAACTTGCGTACCATTTCAAAACTCCTGACTTCTTGTCTGTAAAATTATGCAATTAAAAACAGCGAAAACCGATTGCAAATCAGTATTCTGTCATATTCATGCCGATGTTTGTAAATTGCCTTTAAAATCAGAAACATGCAAAAGGTTGAGCATATTGGTATTGCGGTGAAAAGTCTCTCAACTTCAATTCCTTTATTTGAAAAGTTATTGAATACAGAATGTTACAAAACGGAGATAGTTGGCGGCGAGAAGGTAAACACGGCTTTTTTTAAAAGCGGAGATACCAAGATTGAGTTATTAGAAAGCAGCGATGAAGAAGGGATCATTGCCAGGTATATTGAAAAAAAAGGGGAGGGAATTCATCATATTGCTTTTCATGTAGACGATATTGAAGGTGAAATGAAACGATTACAAGCGGAAGGATTTGTTTTGTTAAGCGATAAGCCAAAGACCGGAGCTGATAATAAACTGGTTTGTTTTCTCCATCCAAAATCAACGAATGCTGTTTTAATTGAGTTATGCCAGGAAAAAAAATAGCTGCTTGTAAGTAAGCAGCTATCAGGAAAGAACAGGATGATGTCCTTATTGTTTTATCAGTGATA
>JBKJNM010000053.1:0-8905 GCA_046593655.1 Lacibacter sp.
AACAATATGCCCGAAAGCATTACAATTTTTCTCATACTGATTGATTTAGGATTTTGAATGTACGAAGGAAAGAGCTTCTTATTAAAAATCATTCTCTCAATTTGATGAATGGAAGGAGAACCTTATGAATTGACTTGCAAATGGGGAAAGAAGAAATAAACAAAGAACGCCCCATTGAAACGGGGCGTTCTTTGTTCGTTTAAAATTCACTTTCGTTTTATCATATCATACAACTTCCCTGTAAACCTTTCTATCAGTCGCCTGTTTTCTGTAATTACTTCGCCGCTAGCCAGGAGATTATTTCTGAAAAAAAGATTTTTATGCTGATTTGTAACCAACCCATCCGGTAAAGCAATTTTTATTAAAAAACTATCGTTTCTGTTTGGCAAATTTGAAATATAAATCACCTTGCCTTTAATATAACCAAACTGTTCACTGGGGTAACCTTGCATACGTATGAATACATCCTGATTGATTGCTACCTTTCCAATTCCATTTTGCCCTGCAGTTAATGATCCATAATAACTGGTAGAAGCCGGTTGTACATAAAACAATTCTGTATTCGCTGGAATTAACTGATTTTCCTGGAGAAAAGAAGTGTAAAACAGTTTCCCATCCTGTGGCGCTACAAGTACAAAACGTTTTATCCAATCCTCTGTTTTGCTTTTCAGGTTCAGCAAAGCTGCCTGAAATTTAATACGTTGATCACTAACAAGTTTTTGCAAGTCAATTAATTCTTTTTGTTTGTTATGGGAAGCTACATTACTGTTTATAAGCTGCGCTGTCATTTGTTCCAGCCCTTGTTCCTTCAATAAAAGTTTGCCTTTTTCCTGATTCAGTTCAAGGGGTGCAAGCACTTTTTCCTTTGTCAGGTAATCCTTCGCTTTAAAGTCAGTTGTCTGTACTTCATACTCTTTCTGCAACAGGCTGCTTTGTTTGGTTAAGTTATTCCTTAGCTGACTGAGATAAAAAAGATCAGTATAAAGGGATTTCTTTTTTTGCTCGTAGTAACCGCTTTGTAATACTTCCATCGTTTCTCTTAACTGAACTCTGAATGTTTCATAATCAGTCTGTAATTCACCAAGATTATTGTAAACGGCTAATGATTCCTTTAACAAAATTTCTATACTGTCGTTGGTAACTGGTTCTTCAATTGCTGAAATCCATTTTAATAATTGAAATACTTCTTCGTGTTTTCCTGTACTTTGAATCAATGCCACGGGTTGCCCCTGCACAACCTTCTCTTCATTCTTCACCAGGAGTTTTATGAGGTTGCCTTCTGTTTTAGTTGTTACAGATTTAGGCCCGTCAATTGCAACAATTCTTACTGATCCGTTGACAATATCAGGATATTGAATAAACCAGGTGCCTGCAAGAACAGCAAGCAAAACAAGAAAGAAAATCATATTTCCCCTGCGAATCAGCCAATGAGGGCGATAGCCGATCAGTTCCTGTACTTCAGTACTGATTAACTCCAAGCCCCCTCTAACTCCCCCAAAGGTGGAGGATTTCCCCGCCCAGCCCATGCTAATTCTATCAGCATCTTTTATTTCCATAACTAAAAATTGTTTGGATAGATTTATTTATTCTCCCAACTCTAATTGATTTTTTACCAATGTGAAATATTCACCTTTCAGGTTTACCAATTCATGGTGTGTACCCTTTTCAGAAATAGCACCCTTGTTCAATACTACAATCTGGTCGGCATGCTTAACTGTACTTAGCCTGTGAGCAACTATAACCACTGTTCTGCCTTTAAAAAATGAATCTAAATTTTGAAGGATCGTACTTTCATTATTTGCATCGAGGCTGTTGGTAGCTTCATCAAAGAAAATAAAATCAGGGTCACGGTAAACAGCCCTTGCAATAAGGATACGTTGTTTTTGCCCCATACTTACGCCTGTACCTTCTGCACCTATTTTTGTATTAAACCCCAGTGGCAGACTTTCAATAAATTCTTTACAGTTAGCAATATGTACAGCATGGTACAATTTTTCAATATCAATCTTCTCAACTCCAACTGCAATATTTTTTGCAATTGTATCAGAAAAAATAAAGCTTTCCTGCATCACTATGCCACAATGGCTACGCCATGTTTTATGGCTGATGTTCATGAGTAAGGTATTATCCAATTTAATTTCTCCTTTCTGCGGTTCATAAAATTTCAACAATAATTTTAATAAAGTTGTTTTACCGCTTCCGCTCATGCCAACAATCGCCGTTGTTTTTCCTTTTGGAATTTGCAGGTTAATATTTTTTAATACGGGCTCATTCCCTGCACCGGGGTAGGTGAAAGAAAGATTTTGAAAAGAAATACTGGCTGGCTCATCCAACCCTACAGCCCCCATCCGACTTCCGCCAAAAGGGGAAGACATCCTGGCGCAGCCCTCGCTTATCAAAAATTCATTATTTAATTCATTGCCCTGAGTTTTTAAAAATGAAAAATCAGAAGATTCATCGAATGGCTGGCCTTGTGCAATTGCGAAGCCCTCTCCTTTTGGGAGGGTTTGGGTGGGGCCTCCACCAACCAATTGCCTTTGAAATGCAAAAGGTATTTGCTTTAATAAATTTTTATACTCCGGTTCCTCATCTTCCAATGTATGAATTTCATTGAGCCTGTCCATACTGATCTTTGCATTTTGCCAACTTTGTACAAATCCAATCATTTGTTCAATAGGGCTGTTCAGTTGACCAATCATATATTGTACTGCTAACATAGAACCTAACGTCATTTGCCCGTCAATCACTGCTTTAGCCGAAAGAAAAGTGATGAAGATATTTTTCCCTTCATTGATAAAAAAAGCACCTGACTGCTGCCACTGGGTTAATGATAAACTTTTCATACTGAACCGGAATAACCTTGCCTGCAACCGTTCCCAGTTCCATCGCATCAATTTTTCTGCACCTGCTAACTTAATTTCCTGCATACCCTGTACCAACTGAATGGTAGTGCTTTGCTCCTGCGATGCTATTTCAAATCGCTTATAATCCAGCTCCTTTCGTTTTTTCAGGAATAAGATTACCCAAACTCCATACAAAATGCTTGCAATAGCAAACACAATAAATATTCCTGTATTAAACACAGCCAGTACCACAGAAAAAACAACAAGATTTATTAAAGAAAATAAAACATTGATTGATGACCCCGTAAGAAAAGATTCAATACGCTGGTGATCGTTCATACGTTGAAGAATATCTCCTGTTTTCTTACTATCGAAAAATGAAACGGGAAGTTTCATGAGCTTGATCAGGAAATCTGTAAGAATGGAAATATTAATACGGGTGCTGATATGGAGCAATATCCAGCTCCTCACAAACTC
The DNA here is from genome assembly GCA_046593655.1 of Lacibacter sp. GTDB lineage: Bacteria > Bacteroidota > Bacteroidia > Chitinophagales > Chitinophagaceae > Lacibacter. The sequence continues at coordinate 3,321 of JBKJNM010000053.1, forward strand.
TATCAGCAACCTGCCGGCAAACAGGGCAATTTGAGCCATCAATACAATATATACAAAATGAATATTCGCTGTATTGATCCCTGTATCTACCACACTTTGTGTTAAGAAAGGAAGTATCAGTTGCAACATACTTGCAACAGCCAAACCCAGGAATAACTGAACAACTAATTTCCTATAAGGCAATAGGTAATTAAAAATATGTTTAAACCCCAAAGCCCCTTCCCGCCCTCCCCCGGAAGGGGAGCTGTGTTCAGCTTCGTATGAATAAAAAGCAGGTGTTGGTTCCAATAATAAGGCAATACCTTCTTCTTCTCCGTTATTTTTATCACTCACCCAATGCTGCAAAAATTCTTCTTTGGTGTAAGTAATGATCCCTTTAGCAGGGTCGGCTACCGTAAACTTCCTGCCATTTGTTTTTTGAGGTATGGCTACTACAAAATGGTTTTGACTCCAATGAAGAATGGCCGGTAAAGCAGCTTCATGAATCAATTGCTTATAAGTAATTTTAACTGCACTGCTGCGAAAGCCAATGCTTTCTGCTGCTTCGCTGATGCCGAGTAGGTTAACTCCTTCTTTTCCAATTTGCGTTTTATCCCTTAGTGTTTGAATAGGAATATTTTTCTTATAGTGTTTACAAACCATTGCAAGGCAGGTGGGGCCGCAGTCCATTGAATCATATTGCTTAAACCAAAAAAAAGGCATTCTATTTTTTATTAATTTCTCTCATTAAGGTTTCAATAAACTTACCTGTTTCACTTGGGCGATACATATCAGTATTAACAATTTCCCCTTTTTTTGAAACAAGAATATACCTTGGCAAACTAACAGGATCTTCTTTAAATATTACACTTTTAATGTCTTCCTGAAGTTCTGGACCTGCCATAACATGATCTCCCTTTAATGAGTAATAGGATATTGTATTCATCCATAATTCTTTCATATTTCGGTAATCATATGATATGTACAATTTCTTAATTTTGTACTTCGCAACAATTGAATCTAAAGATGGATTTTTTTTAAATTCCATTCTACATGGAATACACCAGCTAGCCCATAGATCAATTATAATTACATGATTTTTATTGTAAGCAATAAGCTCCTGTATTGATTTAAACTTATTGCTAGTCGAGTCAATAAAATTTATGTATTCAGATAATTCGTAGCCAGCGCCTTTAACCATTGTGAAGTCTTTGAAACTTGGCATATACAAACTTTCAGGAAAAGTTGCCTGAAAATATTCAAGATCATTTTTTTTTAAAGCAAATGGTGCAATTTTGAAAATATTGTATAGTAAGTAACCCATGCAGTTTTCCTTAACCAGAATATCTGAGATAAAGAGATAATTGATAAAATCAGCAGAAACTGAAAGTCTTTGGCTATTGCTGATTATTGTGGTGTCGTCAAGTGGATCATAAAGTCTTTTATTACTTCCGGCAAGTGCTTTTAAAGAAAAATATTCAGAGTAGATTACCGGGTTAAGATAGCATCTTCGAATAATAGGGTTGTATATACCGTCATCCAATTGTATAAAATTATTACAGAATTTTAGCAATGCTTCAGGTGATATGATATGTGAATAATATTGACTTTGTTTAATTTTTTTTATAAGCTCCGCCAACAAGATGCTTTTAAACGAGTTTGCAGCAACATTATAAAACCCATCAGAAATCATATTTTTTTCAACCAAATGTCGAAAAGGCTTTAAAAGTGCATTACAGCTATCTTTGAACTCACTATAAACAGTATCGACATTTCTATTCTGAGATAGTAGTTTGTAAATGAAAGCAAATTTTTGAATAGGGGGGAAGTTTAACTTATTAACCAATAAGTTGCCACTTTCGTTTCTGCCATTCAGTTGTAAACGAGGCATATCGAAAGGCTTTTTTTGAGAGAAGTCAATATTGATTTCTATTACATCAAAAGGTTCTACAATAAGCCATACAGGGTAACTATCAAAAACCACTTTAACAAAAATGGTTGATTCAACTGAAAAATTTATTAAGAACGTAGAATCGTTACTAAGATAACTAGTTTGAGAAAATGCATCGATAGTTTCATTTGAGAACCCATTAATAGGTAAAAAAATCGAAACCGCTTTAATAGGAGCACCTTTAACACTACCTTTAATTGTAACTCCGCTAAAAGCATTTATGTTAGAATTAAAAAGAAGAATACTTAGCAACAATAGAAATCGCATACAGAAGATTTATAGATTTTAATAATACCATGCCAAATTATCAGATATTTGGCATGGTAGATTTGAGCATGAAATTTATTATTCTTGCGAACAGCTTCCCCCATATGTACAATAGGTATTTATATCATTTATCATACCTTGAGTAGTCGGAGTACTTGTATACGTCCAAGAGCCAACTTGACCACCACTACATGAACATGACCAAGCTCCTCCAGAGATTTGTTTTTGCTCATTTTTCGTAAGGTTTCTACCTAAATTTTCAAATTTTTTCATTGTTGCAAATTTTAATATTAAGAAATCATTGCTTCTCGTTTAAGCCCGTGAACGCAGTAGCGGCCTCCTGCAGATTACATTTGCAACTGTAACCTTTAGCCTTGCAGGTATTTCTCTCTAAGGCTAAGAAGAGAGAAAATATTTTACTTCATCTATATGATAATTTTCTGGCAACTGGTAGCCATTAACAAAAAATGTAGGTGTAAATTCTATCTTCATGTCATTACACCATTTGCTCATTGCATCTACTTTAGCATCCTGCTGTTTCAGTTCACCATTCATTGGGTATTTGGCGGCAAATACATCATAGTCTGTTTTTTTAGGCAGGTACCAATCATCCAGAGCATGTTCTGTTAAACGTTCATGTTGCTTTTCTGCAATGGCCAGCAAATGTTTTACGGGCTTGCTTCTTCTGTCAGTTTCATCCGCAGTGGCTGTAAAAATGATTTGTACTTTGATGTTGTCATTTGCTTTTAATAGTTCATGAATTTCAGGATGTGCTTTGGCGCAGGGGCCACAATAAGGGTTACATACTTTTATAATGGCATGCTGTGCATTTGGGTTGCCAATAGTAATACCCAGTCCATCAGTATTTACTACAATTCTTTTCTGTTTTGAAAGCAAGGCTTCAAAAATGCGGCTGTCTTTTTTCATACGAAAGAACCTGTTTCTATATTCCTCTCCTTCCTTCGATTTTAACAGGAAGGGCTTAATAAAATACCAAAACAAAACAGGGAGAACAAAAACAACTGCTACTGGATAATTAACGGAGACACTATTTAACAAAGGTTGATACCAGCTTCCGGCAAAAAATACAAGAGCCTGTATTATTAAAACAGCCTGTACAGCTAGGCAAAGGGGGCACCATTGTTTAGCAATACGCCATTGATAATATACAGAATAGAACGGATAAAATAATGTAGTAAGATTCAGCCAAGCAAGAAACGAAAGGGCCTTCTCCTGTAAAGTAAGAATAGCTAAGAGTGACCCTGTGAAATAAAAGAATCCTAGCTCGCTCCAACTAATTATCCCAAACAACTTTGCCTCTTTTGATTCAAGGATAGCACTGCAATTCGTTGCTTTTGTACCGCTGCAAACTTTTTTTATAAATGGGTTATTCTTATCTATTTCGTACCAAAGCAGCAAACAGGTAATAATTACACCGGAAAGATTTAATAAAGCAGCGGGAACAACCCATATATTTAAAGCAGGCTGATTAAAAAAAGAAAAGGAAATGAGTAACAAAACTGTGCTAATTAAAACCGGCAGTTTGCTTTGTTCTAACTTTTCCTTTTTCCTGTTTACAGTATAATTATATTCACCAGAGGTCTCAGTTTTCTCAGCAAGCAGGGCCACACCGCTCCAGCTTTTTAAAAAATCAGTACGCAGTAGTTCTTCACTCTTTTGTAAAGAACCCTTTTTTAAATAGCTTATACTTTCACCAGTAACCTGGCTAACTGTAACAAACCCACCGGGTTTTCCCTGCATAAAAGCAATAAAAGGCACAGGCAATTGATCTATGTTTTCTTTTTCAACCTGCAATACAAGATTTTCTGTTTTATATTCTTTCAGCACTTCATGAACCGCAGCAATGCTTGGGTAATCGGGCTGTTGCTTAACAGCCTGCTCCACAGCAGAAAAAGTAAAAGGAATTTTTAATCCATTTAATAATTGCTGTGTTACAGCAATGGAGTTGTTAGCATTGATTGGTGAAAGAATAGAAGGCATATAATGATTACAATTCTAAATCTCCCACTTCTTTTTCAGAAAAAGAAACTTTGAGTGGTTGTAAAAAACAACCAGGCTATTAAATAAATGTGAAAATTGTTTTTATACCCGCTTTGTAGTATTTTTTATCTGTGTATAAACCCTATCTTCCTTTTTCTGAAACTACATGCCATGAAAATTACCGGGGAACACTTACAGTTTTTACGCATTATTAAAAAAGTAAAACAGCCTGTACTTGCCAGCAAACTGGGTGTTAAACAACAGTCTATTTCAAAATTAGAAAACAAACTTTCTGTTTGTGATGAACGATTCTATGAATACATTGCTGCTTTGAATGTAGAAAAGGACGAAGCATTAAGTTTATTAAAATTATTTACCCCCCCCCCCCGCAAAATGAGGAGTAAACAAAAGGGCTGATAACTTCCGGAAAGCGATCAGCCCTTTTATTATGCTAACTCCCGTCAGACGAGGACGTCAGACGGGGTTTTTAAAATTCAAACTTAGCTGCTAACAGTTTAGATTTCACTACAGCAAAGCCTGTAAAATAAACATCAAAATTTTCATTTTGTAAAGCGTAAACAATTACTGATTTGTCAGCAGGATTAATAACAATATATTCCTTAACAGCATATTGTTCATAGATATCTTTTTTATCTTCCAGATCATATTTTGCAGTTGTAGGTGAAAGTATTTCAATCACTAAATCCGGAGCACCGTGGAAACCATTCGTTTTAATTTTATCCAGGTTTTCATTGGATAGAAAGATAATGTCGGGCTGATAAACATTTTTCTTATTCAAGAACACATCGTAAGGGGCAACTCTAACCTCACCGGCCTTCCTGCTTTTAACATAAAAATGTATATCGGCTGCAAGATTAATGAGAATCTGCTGGTGAATCTCTAAAGGTGATGGAGACATAATTAATTCATTTTGTATTAGCTGAGCCAATGTTCCAACAGGTAAAGACTGATAGACTTCAAGCAAAGTACGTGGTGGACGAATGATTGATTCCATATAACTTCATTTACTTCATTCTAAAGTTACAACTTTCTGCTGCAAATAAAAAGGGGCAGACAGCCATAGAAAGCCGTCTTCCCCATTATCATAAAATCCCATCAGACGAGGGCGTTAAGCTAAGATCAATTCTTCACCGGTTTATTTACCTCCGGCCGCTTTGGCATTTCTTTATTGATGGCTTCCATTACTTTCTTTTCAAACTGTTGCTTCAGTTGTTCATTCTTTTGTTCTGCCTTCGTGATCTCAACTTTCAAAGCTTCCACTCGTTGCAATTGAAGATTGCCTGGTTTAGATTCCTGCCCAACCACTGCTATGTAGATATCACTAATATGGGAACGCAGGCGCTTGAGATCAGCGGTACCTTTTACA
>JBKJNM010000164.1:0-9918 GCA_046593655.1 Lacibacter sp.
TTTAAAGGAACCGGAAAAATAACAAGTGGGCAAAGCGGTATAGGATTTATTATGACAGTAACAGATGGCCAGCTTGATGGAAGCGGTGTGGATAAAATAAGAATGAAGATTTATAATAAAAACAATGGGTCAATAATTTATGACAATCAACCGGGGGCAAGTGATGCAGCTCTTCCAGTTCAGGCAGTTGGTGCAAACAGTATCATCGTTATCCAGGGAAATCAAACCTATGCACCAGCGAGAGAAGAAATTGTAATAAAGGAGCAGACAAGCCCAGATGCAATATTTGAGATAAAAGCAAGTCCAAACCCAAGTACAAGTGCCTTCCGTGTGCAGCTAATTAGTTCAGATGCTAAAGAAAAAATTATAGTACAGGTGTATGATGCAACAGGTAAGTTGATTGAAATAAAAAATAATCTGAATGCAGGATCTTTGATTGAGATAGGAGCTGCATATAAACCAGGTATTTATTTAGTGAGGGTAGTACAAGGAAAAAATCACAAAGAATTGAAACTTGTTAAATTGTAATATTAGATAATTAGTGGTATCAATTCCTTCGCAAAGTAGTGATGAAAAAATCATCATTGCATACATAAAAGAAAAAGGGCTGAAATGTTTCAGCCCTTTTTCTTTTATAATTTATCACAAGGTATTCAGTGTTTATCTTCTTATCCCATATTATGAAACACTTTCTGTACATCTTCATACTGCTCCAGCCGTTCAATTAATTTACTTACATCGGCTGCCTGCTCATCGTTTACAGGAACAGTTGTAGAAGGGATCCATTCCAGCTCAGCACTAATAGGGGTGATGCCTTTGTCTTCTAATGCTTTTTGCATATTGCCAAAATCAGCAAAGGCACAACGAACAACTAAAACTTCTTCATCATTTGTTCATACGCATGAAACGATATGCGGCTGATATTCTCGATGGGAAAGAGATTGCTCCACAATTGAGTTTTCCTCCAGATATGGAGAAGTTAACAATGTCCATGGATCAACGCCGTGATTTTTATCTCATTTTTAAAGAAGCCGTGCACAACCTTGTAAAATATTCTAAAGCAACCGAAGCATTGATAGAAGTTCATGCCGGCCGATTAAGCGATTATCTTTTTGTATTGGCCAGGTATATCAGTCATTTGTTAAAAGTTGATGAAATGGCATGGAAGCCAAGGCTGTAATGCTTCATTTTTTGCGATTTAAAAACTATCTTGATAACCGTATGCTGCGCTTTTTTTTATATTTAATCCTGTTACTACCTTTCTCTGCGATAGCGCAGATACTTCCTTTTAAAAACTTCACCGCTAAAGAAGAGCTAATTGATCAACAGATTACATCTGTGATAAAAGATGACAGAGGCTTATTATGGATAGGAACACCTTTTGGATTAAAATGGTATGATGGAACTCATTTCTACCAGCCGGAAATAGATGCGCAAACCGGTCAGCTATACATCAACAATTTTTATAAAGATGAAAACGGAACCATCTGGATACTTACATATTACAATGGACTTTATAGTTTCAGCAATGGAAAGTTTACCAATTATTTACCGGATACCGGATATTTTTCTTCAACACACAATACTGTCTTTCACCTCTTGCAATACAGTGAAAATAATTATATAGTAGCCACTGATGGTACTTTATTATGGTTTGATAAAAAACGATTTACACCCTTTGACAGCCAAAACATTTTACCGGCAAAAAATATCAGATCTCTGATTAAGTTAAAAAATGGCAACCTTTTGATAGGATATGAAAAGGGTCTTTTTTACTGCTTCATGCAGCATAAAAAACCGGCAAAATTTATACCTCTTTTAGATGATCATTCTATTACCAAGATAGTGTTGCAAGACGATAAAATATGGGTAGGTACAAATAAAGGATTGTACATGTACAACAATTTGAATGCATTAATTAATAATAATTACGGGCAGGTTTATCTTAAGAACAAACTTATTTCAACCATTGCCGTTACACCTGCCAATGAAGTATGGGTCGGTTCAGACAAAGCATATAAAATTGTAAACAACGAAATATATTCTTATGACGAACAAAACGGTTTACCCCACCCTCCGGAATTTATTTATCATGACAATTCCGGTATCACATGGTTCCTCTCAACCAAAGGGCTTAGCAGCCTCACCCATGAATACTTCAAATTTTATGACCTTACAAAAAGCCCATTAAATTCCATGATTATTGTATTGGGTACAGATAAAGATAATGAGCTTTGGATGGGTACCTATGAGGGAATTGCTAAAAAAACAAAAAATGGCATTGACATATTTAAAATAATCAATAATAAAAAAATAGGTTATACCTCATGGATGCTGAAAACTAAAAGCAATCAATTGCTTGCAGGCACTGCTGCCGGAATTATAGAATTAAAATCAAATTTTATAAGAAAGAAATTTGACCTTTTAGCTTCACGGGCATTTGAAGATAGCGAAGGTCGTATCTGGCTTGGCACTAGCGAAGGCAATTTATATGTAGTGCAAAATGATTCACTTCACAAAATTGTTTTACCATATTATATGCTTGATTTTATTGATGCTATATACATAGATGATAATAAAGATCTGTGGCTGGGTTATCGGAGTTATGGCATTGTAAAATATCATCTTAATGGGTTAAAGCCTGTTTACCTAAAAGAGTTTTCTTCTAAAACAGGCTTTCCCGATTTGCGTATACGCAGCAGCGCATCTGATAAAAACGGGAACATAATTTTTGGCACCCGTACCAATGGCATTTATATTTTTTCTGTAAAAGATAACAGGCACTGGCATATTAATTCTTCAAAAGGGCTTTCAGCCAATTGGGTAAAATCAATTTCAGTTGATAATGAAAATAATATTTATCTCGCTACAAACAAGGGTATTAATATTTTAAAGAATAGTGATTATGATAAACCTGTAATCACAAAACCGGTGCTAACCAATAAAGGAACTGAAAAGTCAACAAATGTATTACTGATAGATAATGATAATGTATGGGCAGGCACCGATGAAGGACTATTGCAATATTTTCCCGAAAAAGATTTACCCGACACCACACATCCGCCAATATATTTTATAAAAGTTACCATCAACAACAAAACAGATTCGGGCTTTATTCCTTACTTAACTGTCAGTCATTCTTTGCAGTTGACACATGATAGCAATATAGTTGCGTTTGAATTTGCCGGCGTAGATCTAAAAAAAGAAGGGATTCGTTACACTTATTACCTGGAAGGACAGGATAAAGAATGGAGTGAGGTAAGCGAACGTAATTTTGTAAGCTATCAATTGCAACCGGGAAGCTATACATTCAAGGTAAAGGCAATTAATAAAGATGGCGTAAGCAGCCTTGTACCCGCCACTATTAGTTTTACAATAAAGACCCCTTTCTGGAAACAGACATGGTTCCTGTTGCTATGCTTGTTTATTATAATGGGTATTATTTATTTTATTTATAAATATAGAATAAGACAATTAATGAAAGTGGAAAAATTAAGAAGCCGGATCTCATCAGACCTGCACGATGATATCGGTTCCACGTTAAGCTCTATTTCTATATTGAGCGAAGTGGCAATTCATGAAGATGACAAGCAGCAAAGCAGACAGATGGTTAATGAGATAAAGGAAAATTCAATTTTGCTTATGGAAAAAATGGATGATATTATCTGGAGCGTAAATCCGGGCAACGACTCAATGGAAGAACTGTTGCTTCGCATAAAAAGATTTGCAGCACAATTATTTGAGGCAAAAAATATTGATTATACTTTTGAAATTGATGATCGTTTAAAACAAAGCTATCTATCTATGGAATACCGGCAACATATTTATCTTATTATAAAAGAAGCTGTTAATAACCTCGTCAAATATTCAGAATGTACAAATGCGGCGATTGAAATAAAAGATGAAAATGGTATTTTAAAAGTAGCCGTTACTGACAATGGAAAAGGATTTGACACTACAGAAAAAGCTTTGGGAAATGGATTGATGAATATGAAGACAAGGTCCGGAATGATAGGTGCGGAACTTGTAATTGAATCGCATCGGGGCAAGGGTACCAAAATATTACTCCGCTCAAAAATCAAATAAACATCCTATAGTATTGTATCAATCAATTCATCATTTTTGCGCCTGTTATGATTAAAATAGCCATTGTTGAAGATAATAATACACTGCGGAAAAGCCTTGAACAATTATTTAATCACACAGAAGATATACAATATGTTGCCTCTTTAGGCAACCTGATGAACGTAGTGAGTGATTTAGCTAAAACAGATGTTGATATTGTTTTAATGGATATCGGTTTGCCTAACATCAGCGGTATTGAAGGAGTGCGGACAATAAAAAGCAATTTTGATAATATCCAGATATTGATGTTTACTGTATTTGAAGATGATGAAAATATCTTTCACGCTATCCGTGCCGGCGCCTCCGGCTATTTATTAAAAAAAACGCCTCCGGCAGAAATTGTAGATGCTGTGAGAGAGTTGCATAATGGCGGCGCACCTATGAGCCCGAGCATCGCAAAAAAAGTAATTGCCTCTTTTCAGTTAGCTGCTCCTCCAATTGAAGAATATCAGTTAACTACAAGAGAAAAAGAAATTCTCTATTCATTGGTTGACGGACTGAGTTATAAAAAAATTGCCGATAAATACTTTGTCAGTATTTCAACCATACGCAGCCACATTTGTAATATTTATCATAAGCTTCATGTTAATTCAAAATCCCAAGCAGTAGCCAAAATTCTGCAAAGAAAGTAACAGCACTCTGCATCAAAATCAGATGTTTATCCTATAGGTATGTATGGATAGTCTATCGTTCTTTGAATAGCTAAAACTTTAAAACTTAAAATATGAAAAAGCTATTTTTCCTATCAATACTTATATTAATTTTCTTTACAAATGCTGTACATGCCCAATTATTAAAAACACTTGGTGATAAAGCCAAAGTTAAAATTGGTCAAAGAGCAAATAATAAAGTTGATAAAGCCATGGATAAAACCCTGGATGAAGCCGAAGAAAGAACTAAAGTAAAAAAAGATAAAGATGGGGATGTAAAAGTAAAAGAAGCCGATAGCACCAAAGTAAAAGTGGATACTGATGGCGATACTAAAATAAAAAATAAGAATGGCTCCAAAGAAAAAGGAACCACTACATCCGCCTTATCCTACACCAGTAAATATGATTTTGTTCCAGGCGAAAAATTGGTTGCTTATGAAGATTTTAATGGAGTAGCAATTGGCGATTTTCCAACCAAATGGAATACCAATGCAACTGCGGAAGTTGTAACCCTTAATAATAAAGAAGGCAAATGGTTGAAAATAAATAAGGAAGGTGTTTGGATGCCGGAAGTTATTACAAGCCTTCCGGAAAATTTTACCCTTGAATTTGACCTTGGTGTAAGCAGCGGTTTTGATGGCAGTAAGTTCGTACTTAATATAGCCAATTTAAAAAACCGCGAAAAGGATTATAAAGATTTCTATCACTATGTAAACTGGAAACATGGGCATGCTTTGCACCTGCAATTTGCACCCTCAAATGGAAGAGTTTCGGCCAATGCCCATTTACAAACAGCCACCGATGGTAATTACCTGGTAAATAATGCTGTTGATTTTAAAGGATGGGACAATGCTAAAAATAATTTTGCACATATATCCTTATGGAGGCAAAATCAACGATTAAGAGTTTACCTAAATGGAGAAAAAATATATGATATACCAAAAGCTTTCGACGAAAAAGATAAATATAATATGGTTAATTACGCCATGCAGGGTTCAAATAATCCCGACGAATATTATTATTTACTTGGTAATATTCGTTTAGCTGTTGGTGCAGCAGATACCCGCAACAAATTAATTACCGAGGGCAAATTTGTAACCCGTGGAATTTTATTTGATGTGAATAGTGATATAATAAAACCGGAATCCGCAGGTGCATTAAAAGATATTGCCAATGTGCTTAAGGAAAATGCTGATGTAAAAGTAAAAATTGTGGGTCATACTGATGCAGATGGTGACGATGCAAAAAATCTTGATTTATCCAAACGCCGTGCAGCTTCAGTTAAGAATTATCTGGTAAAAGAATTTGGTATTGATGCAGGTAACCTTGAAACAGATGGTAAAGGTGAAACTGTACCTGTAGACAAAAACACAACTGCAGAAGGAAAAGCCAATAACAGGCGGGTGGAGTTTATTAAGCAGTAATTCTTTCTCATTTTATATAATTAGGTAATGAAAAAAATTCTTTTTTTTCAACTGGTTTTTCTTTGCCTGCAGGCAAATGCTCAACAATGCGGCAATTGCAAAATAACCCCTTCTGTAGCTTCATATGATTTTAACATTCAGGTAACCGAACCGGAAGAAGATGCTAAAGATTTGCAATCATGGAAACAGTTATTTTGGCTTGCCAAACATGCTAATGCATTTTTATTTCAAAATAATAAAAGTTGCATTCGGTTTATTCAGCCACCATCTGTAGTAAGAACTGATGAATCCTTTGGTACTAAGGATGGTGTTGAAGTACCTAATCTTTTAAGCCCAGGTGAAATCATGAAGTTAGGTAACACAATTGCTAATCTTCCTGCTCCCGGCAATGCTGCTTATGGCGATTATATAACTACAGGAAATGTAAAAAGATCAGGAAATAGATATGTGTTGCATGTAGAAATTCAAACTGCATGTGATCGCAAAGCGGTTACAAGTGCAGACGTTCCATTTCAACTTTCGTCCGATTCAAAATATATTGAGGGCATTGCACAACAAGCTGCCGGAAAGCTCACTCCGCTTATTGACAAAATAAAAGAATTTGAACTGCGTGAAAGAATAGAAAGAAAAGATTTTGCTTTAGGGGGAAAGCAAATGGAACTGATAAAAATTGTTCCGTCAAAAAAAAACCTTCTTCCAGGCGAATCCACTGACTTTACAATTCTATTAAAAGACTGCGACGGTCTTGCTTTAGCTGGGAGAGAGATTGTGTTCGGCGAATCGAAAGGCGAATTAATAATACCCGGCACATTAGGGGGAATTGTAACTCCTGCTAAAGTAATTACAGATGCATCTGGCAAAGCGACAGCTAAATTTAAAATGACCGCAGGGAAAGGTGAGCCAGCCATCATCAATGCTCATACAATAAGTGCTACATCTAAAAATTGTGTGGATGCATTTTTAGGTAGTGCCAAAGTTGATGCCATGCAGGGGTTTAAAATAGAAATAGATTATACCATGTATGGAAATTCAGGCTTGAGTATAAACCTGAGCTCTGATATGGTAGCTCTATCTGCCGGGGAAGGCAGAAACTGGAAAGGCGACTATACTATAACTGCATTCCATTCCCCGTCAGCTACACAAAAACCCGATAAGCCATTCTACGTAATGGCGGATTTTATAGAAGAGAAAGTTGAAATTGAACCGCTGGTTGAAGAAATTGAAATTGAACCTCTTGTACAAGAGAATGAAAAAAAGGAAATTCCTCCGCTTATTAATTATGCACAAGGTTTAAAATTTGGGAAAACATATTTGTACTATTCAGGTAATGCGGAGTCGCATTCCTGGGGAAAGGCCGTCACGTTGGAAAGGAGTTTTATGGGAGCGCCACCGCCTGATCCGCTCAAGTACAATAATATTCAATTTGATCAACCTTCAACACCTGTTATAGTCATCATGTTTAAAAATAATGAGCTTATCTTTTTTTCCTGTGATCTGGAATTTCGACAAGGCAGAGAAGGCAGAGATTTTGTTCCCACCGGGTTTTCAATAGAAAAAGATGATCCTGAATACTTTCCTCTAAAACCGAAAAAAATCACCGACCCAAACAGCCCTTACAAATGGGAATATATTATCAATTATAAAAAAAATGATGGATATAAAAAGGATGATGGTATAGTGAAAGCCAATCAAACTGAAGTAGTGATTGCTACTGTACGTATTTATTCGGCTTATTAAAAATATTGGCATCAGTTTTACAAAAAAAGTTATTCTAAATCAATTGCATGAAAAGTAGAATTTTATTATACCTGCTGATATCAAACTTTTGTTTGGCAGCACAAAACCCTTCTCAAAAAACTGAGATTAATTCAGCATTTGTCTCCCCCATACTTACCATACCCTATAATGGTATCATAACAGCACCAACACCTGCTCAGGCAAAAGATAACCTGCTTTGGTACCGGGGTAAAAAAGTAAACGACAGCATATTAATTACTACAGATGCTAAGCTGGTATTGTACAGCAGTAAAAGAAATATGGTTGTGGTTCAGCCGCAGGCAAAAAAAGATCCCTCATTAAAAATTTTAAAAGAGCTGGCAAACACACAAAAAAGAAAAGATGAATATTATAATAAAATGGCAGAACGCAAAAACAGTGTTATGATGTATCCCGCCATTGTAAATACGCTTACTGAGTTTGACATGATTTTAAAAAAGTTTGAAGAAATGCTGAAGAATTTTATCACTCTTCTTCCGGTTACAAATACGGCTGCCAATTACCAGCAAAATAATACAGGTTTAGCCAATGTGCGGTTTGCCTATTCTGCAGGTATTCCCCAATATTTAAAAAATGCCTATAATAAAGTATTAGCTGACAAGAAAAATTATCCTTCAATTGATTTTCCGCCACCGCCCTCAAAAGAATTTGGAGCTTGTTATAATTGTGACACCAGTCTTGCATCTAAGCAAAACAGTATAGAACAGCGCTGGGAAATTGAGTTTTCTTTATACGAAAAGCAAATCATTACCAGGTCCATGAGTATTATTAAATCATTTACGGATTTAAGCCTGGAGAATGATGCCGAATCACTTCAGATGATTACAGAATTGAATAAGGCCATGGAATTTGCCTGGACAAGAATGGACAGCAAAGTTGATTTGCTTATTCGCAAATATGGAAATGATTTTACAAAACTTTCATCTGTGATACAGGTAGCCATTTCTTTTGAAAGACAAAAACAGTTATTAGGCCTGGGAAACGATGCCAGTTATGCAAAAACAATGGAAAAGCTTATTCCATTATTTAACGGCTTTGATAAATACCTTGATCAGCAGATAGCTGCCCGTAATTATGATGTGGTTTTGAACATGGCTTTTATAATAGGTATAGAAAGACAACGGCAATTATTGGGCGCAAGTGAAGAAAATAATATGCCTCATCTTATAGAAAAAATAAATGCTTTCAACAGGTTTAAACTGGATGTACAAATTGATTATGAGGGGCAATGGGATGGATGCGGTATAGAAAAAGCAAATTTTACGGCAACAAACCTTGAAGAAGGCTTTGTTCAATTAGGACTTGTAAATTGCAAGTATAATTTTTTCCTCGCTGAAGAGTACTACAAAAATTCACCTTATCCAGTACATTACGGCAATTCTTATCAAATACCTTTAAAGGTTACAAATGGTACAGGTACTGAATCTCAATCATCTGAAGATGGTGAAAGATGCTGGCAGATAAAGCATGATCTCAAGGGACTTACTATCAGGCCATATGAACCTATTGCATCCATCAGTTTTTGTGAAAAGAATACAGACGATTCATTACAATTTTACAGCCTTCATTTACCCGTATCTCATGAAAACAGAGAAGATATAAGATATGATTATGCAAAGTTCAAGCATTTTGATACCCGAATGCAGAATGATGGATTTGATTCAGGAGATATACCTTCTGATATTGTAGAAATGGCTATCGAAATGGAAGAGATCAAAGGAAAATTTAGGCAAAATGAAATGAAACCAAACACTAACCCATCATTAGCCCAGATGGAAGCTCATCATTTTGAAGCCAACAGGGTAAAATGGTTGAAAGCTAAAATAAATGAATACGAAGAAAGAAGTAATCCAAGTGTAATTGTCTTTGATGCAAAGAACGGGGCTGAAATAATTATAGATGAAAAAACGAACAAAAGTTACAGGGACGAAGATGAAAAAGCA
>JBKJNM010000170.1:0-12111 GCA_046593655.1 Lacibacter sp.
TCGTTGATTTCAATTTTATCTACAAACGTAAATTACAATAGTGCCAGGTGAAACATTTATACTGTAACATTGGTTTTATTTATTGAATCCTTCACAATGAAAAAAGTCCTTATCATAGTAAGCTGCATTCTTATTGGGTATATTTCTTATGGGCAAAATAATTCAAATGAGTATCGTGAACTTATTAAAAAGGCAGAAACGCTTTTTCGCACTCGGAATTATAAAAATGCTGCACTGGCTTATTCTGCAGCATTTGACACTGACAATGCTTTTTTTGCAGATCGTTACAATGCTGCTTGTGCTTGGGCTCTTTCCAATTATCCGGATAGTGCAATTGCTCAATTAGAGCGTATCTCGAATATGAATGGCTTTACCTATTCTGATGTACACGAGTTGATTACTGATGAGGATCTAACATCAATAACTTTAGGCCATCGATTTAAGGAAATCAAGGCGAAACTGTTTTTAAAGGCTTATAAAACCTTTTTAAAAGAAAGGTCTGAGGCAGGAATACCATATAATCAAGACAGCACAAATATTGATTATGCATTAGCATTGGGTGATATGCTTGACAGCGTGGTGCTGCATATTAATGATGTTGCATATATATTTCTTAAGAAAAAAGATTTTGATAAAGCATATAAGCTATTCAAACTTAGTATTGATCATTTCCCTTCTAGTCATATTCTTTATCATAATCTAACTGATTACCATTTAGAGACTGGAAACAAAGACAAAGCCACTGCAAACTTTGCTCGTTCCATAGAACTGAAGTATGCAGTTCCAGCTTTTAGTTTTAATAAATACTTTAAAATTGACTCTGCAGTTACTGCCGATTATAGCGCTTTCTCACAAAAAGTTGGTTATAAAGTTCAGCCTCCATCATTTTTAATCTCAAATGTTACTACTACAAGATTAAACAAGGAGGTGAGCAGACAAATTAACGATACAACTTTTAATACTAAAATATTTGTACCTGCTCATCCAAAAATTCATCCTGTTATCGGATTTGATGAAGGACATTATAATGCCTTTAAAGTAACTGGAAAAATGAATAAACTTGGTGAGCTATTGGAAAATGATGGATATAAAATTGTTATTGACACAGGAAGAGTTACACCATCAAAGCTACTCAACTATAATATATTAATCATAGGAGGTGCCATTGGAAGATTAAAAAGGGACTCTTTTCCACAAGCTTTTTCATTAGAGGAAATTGAAGAGGTTTACAATTGGGTACTTCAGGGCGGGTCTTTGCTTCTCATGACAGACCATCCTCCTTTTGATACAAGTGTAACTGCATTGGTTTCGAGGCTGGGTTCAAAACAGGGAGTTGGGATAGTTAGAGATTCTGTAAATTCTTTTAAGTCTGCTAAAAGACCTGATTATTATCAAGGATGGATTATCTTCTCAAAGGAGAACAATGGCTTGTCTAACCATCCAATTCTATTTGGCAGAAATCAAAAAGAACGAATACATAAGGTTATGACACAAGGAGGAAGTTCTATATCTGGTCCTGCAGGTAATTCAAACATTTTGCAGTTTTCAAAGTTTGCCCAAAATGAGATGCATAGAACTTTCGTAGGACCGACACAACTTCAAAAGGCACAGATGATAGCATATGGTTTAGGTAAGGGTCGAGTTGTAATCACAGCAGACGGCACTTTCTTTTCAGCACAGACAGTCATCTTGGAAGATGGAGAAAGTTTTGGTTTAGGTATGAGTCGTGCCGATTTTGATAATAGACAACTTGTCTTGAATATTATGCACTGGCTTTCATATGCCATTAAATAGTTTAGCCTCAAAGTGCTTGTAATGTCCTTTAAATGTGTTGTACTAAATAAAACTAACTGCATACAACATCGGCTTCCGTCGACCCGAGGTCTGGCCTTAGCCGACCTTGGTAGTTAGGATAATCTTCCATGAATTTGTATATTTCGTAATGGCAGTGCTCCCACAACATGAACAGGATGCAAACAGTATTTATTTTATAACATTTACAGCTTATCAATGGCTGCCATTGTTTATCTGTAGAGGGACGAACAAATAATTCCATTTTTCTAAAATAACTGGTAATGAAAAAATTATTATTGGTAATCATTTTGTTCCCATTCATAGCAATGGCACATCCGGGGATAGGTATTGTAAAAGATAGCAAAGGGAATATTTACTATACTGATTTAAAACAAGTTTGGAAAATTACAAATGGCCATCAAACTGTTGTAGTACCCAATGTTCATACACATGAATTGTATATTGATCAAAATGACAATCTCTATGGCGAGGGTGGCTACTATCATGAAAAGACACATAAATTCTATCATTATTTATGGGTGTATCATCCAAATGGGCAAATAGATACTGTGATGGGAATGAAGCAAGCCTATATTCATCAGGACTTTTCACTGTCAAGGGATCAAAGTGGAAATGAATACTACATCAAAAAATTTTTAACTGATCCTGATACAAACCACATTTACAAAAAAACTCCGGGAGGAAAAGAAACCATTTTTGCAACGGGCAGTTTTAAAGCTGTAACCTGGCTGCATCCGCAAGCCAATGGAAAAGTGTTTTATGTTATAAACAATGCACTATACAGAGTTGACACGCTCGGCAATATCAAACTTATAAAAGAAGGAGTAGCCAACCCAAAACCTTCTTTTAAATTTTCAGGAACCAGTATTAGTATCTGGGGAGTTTGGCAAGACGATGCCAATAATATATACGTTGCCGTTTTCAGCGATCAGATTGTAAAAAAAATTGACACCGAAGGTAATCTCAAGAATGTATATACATCGAAGGGAGAATGGGCACCACTGCATGGATTATTTGACAATAACAATAGGTTGTGGGTATTAGAAAGTTCCGACAAAAATGAAATGAGAGTAACCCTTGTTGAAGCAATTCCTGCAAAGGCTGGCAATAATTCAAACTTGTTAACCTACATGATTGTCACCGGTTTCATTTCATGCATCATCATACTTTATTTGATGTTCAAATATTTTAAGTTCCACAAGACTAAAATGGCTTAAATAAATTAATGATTATTAGAGAGAACAAGGATATCTCCTATAAAGCTGTTAAAAATCCTTGCCCAAGCTATTTTCTGGTTCACATTGCGTGTGTGATTTGGGCGATATGATTGATTAATTTATCCTTCACGTTGCAACATTTCTTGCATGCAGTGTTATATAAAAAGAAAAATCATTCTTCTTACCAATATAAAAAGAATGATCACTTAGTAAAATAAACCTTGCCTAATTAATCCCTGTATGCCTGTACATAGGCAATCAATTCCGCTCTATAAGTTGTATTGGTAAACAGGTCATTTAGCTGCGCATAATTTCCTCGGTCAACCGTATTACGGTAAGCCGTTTTAGCTAATTGCAGCCGGTTTGTTTCGCTGCTTATCAATTGCAGCAGGCCTTTCACCTGGCTGCTGGTAAAATAATAAGATGTATTGTTAAATGTGTTTGTGAGCATGGTTATTTTTGAAAAAGGCAAAAACTGGGCACTTATTGACCTGTATAAATTTGTATAATCGGCTTCCGACATAGCTATGCCTGTATTCGTTGTTCCTGAACCACCATTGTTTATAAAAGAAGAAAGTTCATCACGACTATTTTGCGAGTACAATAAATTAGAAACAGCTGTAAAATTTATGGGATCAACAACGGTACGATAGGATGCCTTCGCTAATTGTAGCCTGTTATTTTCTGAACTTACCAGTTGCAGCAATTGCACAACCTGGCTCGATGTAAAATAATTACCCTGTGTATTAAATGCGTTGTTGATGGAAGATACCTGAGCTGCTACAGAAGATTGTGCTCTGACGTTTTGATATAAACTGCTGAAATAACTATCCGACATTGCAGTACCATTATTTGTTGTGGTAGTACCATCCGTATTTGTATCACCATCTTCATCATCATCAAAATTATTTACATAATCCTCCAGTTCCTCCCTGTTAGCTGCCACGCTGAATAAACCATATACAGGGCTGAATTTATTAGGATCTGTTACCGTGCGGAAAGATAATTTAGCAAGTGGAAGCCTGTCTGCTTCGGACCGTATTTGCTGTAGTAACTGTACAACCTGTATTGATGTAAAATAGGTATTGGGGGTATTAAATGTTCTTTTTAAATATGCATTCCTGCTTTGTGTACTAGTTTGCGCTCTCAGGTTCCGGGTTAAGGTATTAAATTGAGTATTACTCATTGGAGTATTACTGTTTGATGTGGTATTTTTCCTTTTTTCAATTAATTCAAGGCTACCGTTCTCATTTACATTGATGTACATATCAAAATTACGCCTCAGGTTAAACTGGGTAGTCATGTTATCCGCTGTGCGGTTATTGCTTGTTCCTGTTCTAGTAAAGGTTATGCTGTGCATGCCTGCTTCAAGATTTGTAATAGGAGATGTTTTACTAACGCTGCCTGTACTGGAACTGTTGGAAAAAGTTTGAACATTCCCATCAATGGCAACCTGTAGATTTTTGTCCCCATTTACAGTAATATACACCGCACCCACTCTTTGCGATTGGGGGTTCTGTGCCTGTATACTGCAGGTAATGATAATACCTGACAGTAATAAAAAGATATTTTTCATAATATTCACTTTGTAATGACCAGATCGGGTTAAATGATTAAAAGAAGATTGAGAATATCGTGCCAATCATTCATATAACGAAAGCAGAAACCTGCCAAATGATTCTCTGTTAAGTAATCAGATGGCATCTGAAAAGAGGGGAATTATTTGTTCAGAATTTTATAACCAAGTAAGGGAATCAACAACTTAGGATCTAAAATGCAAAGTCATGAAGACGAGGAAGAAAAGAAAAAAATTATTCTTTATTTGATTATAAAAAATGCTTCCCGATGAGAAGCCTACAAAGTAAACATGATCAATTACATTATTGTGTTGGTTTACTGTTCAATGGTGCACCTACTGCAATATCGCAACGATGTCCGGGCATTCCGTGTGCAGGATTTTTTGCTCCACTTGTACCTGTTGATGATGCTGGTGCCGGGTTGATGATAGGTGCCTGCTGTAGAGGTGGATTTATTGTGGAAGGTAATAGCTTGCTGTTTAAGGGCTCCCCTACTTTCAAATCACAACGATGACCGGGCATTCCGTGTGCAGGATTCAACGCAACAGTATTTGTAGCAGGTGCAGTTGGTTGTTGAACTGTTTGTAAACTTGTTGTATCTACTGGGGTGGTTGTTAATGGAGTTGTTGTTTTCTCTTCTTTAGAACTTGCACAGGCAGTTGCAAATAACAGCAGGAATAAAGCAGGCAATTGTTTGATATATTTCATATGTTCAATTTGCTTACAAGATAATCAAAAATAAATTGCCGGTAAGAGTGGAGGCGGTGAGTGTTTCTTTTTTTCCGACTTACAATTTTACCGGCAACTGAAACAATTCTTATTTAAGTATCATGATTTAGTTTTCAGGATTGTATCAATTGCATCATTCCAGGAAATGCAGGATATTAATTCATAATTTTATTATCTAGTCAGATAAGTAACTCTTGTATTAAGAATGATCGTCAATTCGTACATACCAGCACCGGCATTACAACCATACATCGAAATGTATTGGCATCTGTCTGGAGTTACATACGAAAAAGAGTCTGTTATATTAATGCCCGATGGCGGCATTAACTTATTGATCAATCTGGGAGAAGAAATTACTTCTACTCAGTTTAACAAAACAATCGACCATAATACCATTTATATAGTGGGCCCGATGATGCAAACCGATGTTCAATTAATGACCGGAAAAGTTTTATTATTCGGAATAAAATTCAGACCAGGTGCATTCATGTACTTCCATAAATATGAGTCATTAGATCAGGTGGCCAACCAGTTTTATGAATTTACCAGGAAAAATTTTCCTGATGTTACGAAAAGAGTAAAGCACTTGATTTCATATGTTGACCAATTTTATCTTGACCGGTTTTCTACACCTAAAAATCAACTCGCATCAATTGTATCAGATATAGTACAAAACCATGGAAGGTTGAAAATTGAGCAGATAACAAAAAAACATTTTATTACAGAACGGAGTTTAGAACGGCAGTTTAAACAACAGATAGGTTTAACACCAAAAGAATTTATGGATATTGAACGGTTCAATTTTGCATTCGCCACAATTCAAAGCCGGATTAAAAGCAGCCTGTTTGATATTGCCCTGGAATGTGGCTACTACGACCACGCCCATCTTACAAAGGATTTTAAACGTTATACCGGCAAATCTCCAAGTCATTTCATATTGTCGGATTTATCCAAAAACTGCTCCGGCAACTTCCAGTAAATTGGCGCTAAAGTAAATTGATATGCGCAAGTATTTTCTCGTAATCTGCTGGCTGCTGATAGCACTTTTGCTCATCAGTTTTTTGGGATTTCGGAAAACTTATTTCAACCTGTTTCCTGCATTTACCAGAACATCATGGATCATCCACTTTCATGTAGCGTCGATCTTATCATGGTTTGCACTACTGTTTACACAGGCTTTCCTTGCAATGAATGGCCGGCTTGAATTACATCACAAAATTGGCAAGCTGTCTTATATTCTGGTTCCTGTTATTGTAACCGGTTTTATTCTTGTAACAAATCATGGCCAGATCAAACATAAAGAACCGGGTCTTGTTGCTGCTACTTTTTTTGACGGATCATTATTTGTACTGTTTTATCTGCTTGCAATATTGAATCGAAAAAAAACAAATTACCATGCACAATACATGATACTATCGGCGGTTCCCTTTATTAATCCCGGTCTTGGCCGGTTTATCTCACCTGAAGTAAGTTTGCCCATTGAATTTCTACTCATCTTAACACTTCTTCTCACTTCCTATTTCAGAAAAAAAACTTACCGGCCGTATTTAACAGCATTAGGTAGTTTTATTGTACTACTGTTGGTAGTTGTATACGTCTCTTTCATCAATCCGAAAATCATAGAGTTGATTTGGACAGCTATCTGGGGTTGACAAAATGACTCTGGATAAAACAAAAAATCCCTCAGCATTAACTGAGGGATTTCTATTTCAGGTTAACTTATCCAAGTTTTGCCTGCAAATTCGCATCAATCGCATCAAGAAATTCTTCTGTATACAAATAATGCTCGCCATGATTTACTTTATTGCCATGAACACAAACAGCTAAATCTTTTGTCATCTTACCACTCTCAACAGTTTCAATACAAACGGCTTCAAGCGCATTAGCGAAATCAATCAACGGTTGGTTCCCATCTAACTTTCCACGGAAAGCCAAACCTCTTGTCCATGCAAAGATGGATGCAATGGGATTGGTTGACGTTGGTCTGCCTTTCTGATGCTCACGGTAGTGACGTGTAACTGTTCCGTGTGCAGCTTCTGCTTCCATGGTTTCTCCATCAGGGGTAACCAATACAGAAGTCATTAAACCAAGTGAACCAAAACCTTGTGCAACAGTATCGCTTTGTACATCACCATCATAGTTTTTACAAGCCCATACAAAATTGCCATTCCATTTTAATGCACTTGCTACCATATCATCAATCAAACGATGCTCGTACACGATACCTGCTGCTTCATATTGAGCTTTAAATTCTTTTTGATAGATCTCTTCAAAAATATCTTTGAAGCGACCATCGTATTTCTTAAGAATGGTATTTTTTGTAGATAGATATAAAGGCCATTTTTTACTCAGCGCCATATTAAAACAACTGCGTGCAAAACCCATGATACTTTCATCGGTATTGTACATGCTCAAAGCAACGCCATCGCCTTTGAAATTATATACTTCAAAAGTTTGTGGTTCACCACCGCCTTCCGGAGTAAAGGTCATGGTTAACTTTCCTTTGCCTTTAATCACTGTATCAGTTGCACGGTACTGATCACCAAATGCATGACGGCCAACAATAATAGGTGCTGTCCAGTTAGTAACGAGTCGTGGAATATTTTGAATAACGATCGGCTCACGGAAAACAGTACCATCTAAAATATTACGGATGGTTCCGTTCGGGCTCTTCCACATTTGTTTGAGTTTAAATTCTTCTACACGTTGTTCATCGGGAGTGATGGTTGCACATTTGATACCAACACCATATTGTTTAATGGCATTTGCAGCATCAATGGTTACCTGGTCGTTTGTTTCATCTCTGTACTCAACACCCAGGTCGTAATATTTAATATCCAATTCAAGATAAGGAAGGATCAATTTTTCTTTGATGAATTTCCAGATAATCCTGGTCATCTCATCGCCATCCAGTTCAACTACGGGATTGGCAACTTTAATCTTTGCAGCCATCAGTTTAATCTTTAAAAGTTTAAAAATACAATGTACCCCTTTTCAGGGAGAGCAAATATAGTTCGGTAAACTGAAACAATGATTGTTAGTCTGCCAGTAAAGATTGAATGGTTCGGTAAAACTCGATTTTAAATTCTTCATAGTGAATACCTGTACCGGGTCCATAAAAGCCCTGATGAATTTTCCGCACATGACCCTGCTTATCTAAAAAGATGGTGGTGGGGAAAGAACGGATGGGCGTTAATTGAGGTAATGTTTTTTCAGTGCGTTGCTCGTCACTTGTTGTTGTAGGTGTGATGAGTACGGGATATTTGATCTGGAAACGATTGATGAATTTCTGCACACTTGCTTTGGATCGGTTAAAGTCGGTGCTGTATTCATAAGCCAGTGCAATCACTTCTACTCCTTTGCTTTTGTATTGTTTGTAAAACTCACCAATGAATTTACTTTCATCCATACAATTAGGGCACCAACTGCCCATGAGCTGTATCACCACAACTTTGTTCTTGAATCTTTCATCATTAATAGAAACATTATTTCCGTTCACATCTTTGAACGTAAAATTCAATTTGCTTTCACCGGGTTTCAATTCTGTAACCTGTGTGCTATCGGGCAATACAGCTTCTGTATTTTTTGTTGCACGCCATTGTTCTTTATTGGCAGCGCTGCTGTAAAATGATCCGTTTACAATTTCATTTCCTTTAATCTGTGCAGTGATAAGGTAGGCATGACTTCCATCAAAACAACTCAGGTACATACTATCGGCACTAACAATTCCTTCAAGGAATCGGTAATCACCACTCGGGGTTAAAAATGTTCCGGTGAGATACGACCCTTTTTGCTGAAACTCAGCAATAGCAGGTCGTTCCGTTCCATTGGGTCTTGTAAATGTTACCTGCCATCTTCCATTGATAGTACCTGTAGGAGTTGAATGAACAGGGAAGCGTTGTTTGATTCCATATTTAAATTGTACCGGTAATTCCAAAAACTTTGTGCTGGTTCCTTTGATCCATTTGCCGGTAAGGGAATAATCTTTTTGCAGTTTTAATTTAAAGGTTGATTCAAAAAAAGGCATCTCAATAAAAACTGAATCGCCTTTCAATTTTATATCATCAACCAATAAGCGCTCACTGCCATTCCGTATATAAAGGCGGCGTTTGTTTTCTTTCTCTACTACTTCAAAATTAAAAATGATTTCTGCAGCATCAGGTCGCAGGATAGATGCCCGGTACCAGCCGTTACGAAGTTTTGTTTGTGCTGTTGCATTTGAACCCATCAACAAAAAAACGGATACAGTGATTGCAAATAGTAATTTCTTCATGTAATGTCTGCAAATTACGCACTGCAGGCTATTCTGCAAGTCATGAAGATGACAAATGGCAAAATGAACTGTTATAAATTTTCAAACATGTCTTTTGTCATGGCTGCAAGATCATATTCATGTTTCCAACCCCAGTCTTTTCTTGCAACACTGTCATCAATGCTTTGCGGCCAACTGTTAGCAATACGCTGGCGGTAATCGGGTTTATAACTGATGCTAAAACCCGGTTTATGTTTTGCAATTTCAGCAGCAATTTCTTTGGGCGAAAAACTCATGGAGGAGATGTTATAGGAATGACGGATATTGATCTTGTCGGCCGGCGCTTCCATTAATTCAATGGTTGCACGTATGGCATCTGGCATATACATCATGGGCAGGTAAGTGTCTTCCTCCAAAAAACATTCATATTTATTTTCTTCCAATGCTTCATGAAAAATTTCTACTGCATAATCTGTTGTACCACCACCCGGTTCTGATTTATAAGAAATCAAACCAGGATAACGCAGGCTTCTTACATCAACCCCAAAACGATGGAAAAAATAATTACACCAAAACTCACCTGCATATTTGCTGATGCCATAAACTGTTGTGGGTTCAATAATGGTTTGCTGCGGACAGTTTTCTTTAGGTGATGTGGGGCCAAACACGGCAATAGAACTTGGCCAGTAAACTTTATGCAGCTTTTCTTCTCTTGCTATATCCAATACATTCAGCAAACCCGTCATATTAAGGTTCCAGGCAAGGTTGGGATTTTTTTCACCTGTTGCAGAAAGGATGGCCGCCAGTAAATAGATCTGGGTAATATTCTGTCTTATCACTTGCACATGCAGCATTTCTTTATTCATTACATCCAGACTTACATAAGGCCCGGTGCCTTCTAAAAGTGGGTTTTGTTCACGCAGATCAGAAGCAATGACATTGGCATTGCCATAGATTTTGCGGAGTGCCAATGTCAATTCAACACCAATTTGTCCCGAAGCACCAATCACCAATATTTTTTCTTTCAGCATAGCAAAACATTTAAGTGTCAAAAATAAGCGGAAAAACAAAGGCACAAACATTCATTCGTTTGCGCAGAGTTTGAGTCCGGCTTTACTTCCTACTTCCCACTTCTTACTTCCTACCTCCTACTTCTTCCATCTTCCTGTTATCTTTGCCGCATGGAACAATTTCTGAAAGATCTGTTTGCCAGTCAATCATTTGATGAAAAAAATTTCTTCCTCATTGCAGGCCCCTGTGTAGTAGAAAGCGAAGAACTGGTAATAGAAGTAGCTGATAAAGTTTCAACCATTTGTAAAGAGTTAGGTATTCCATACATCTTTAAAGCTTCTTACCGTAAGGCCAACCGAACAAGTGCCTCTTCTTTTACAGGCTTGGGTGATGATAACGGTTTACACCTCATTGAAAAAGTGCGTAAAGCCTATCAGCTTCCTGCTACTTCAGATATTCATGCGCATGAAGAAGCTTCGATGGCTGCTCCTTATTTGGATGTGTTACAGATCCCTGCTTTTCTATGTCGTCAAACCGATCTGCTGCTGGCAGCTGCAGAAACAGGAAAGATCGTGAATGTGAAGAAAGGGCAATTCCTTAGCGGGCCATCTATGAAATTTGCTGTTGAAAAAATTCAGAAGGCAGGCAATGATAAAGTAATGCTCACCGAAAGAGGCAATACCTTTGGCTATACTGATCTTGTTGTTGACTATCGGAATATTACATGGATGAAAGAACTGAATGTACCAGTAATTATGGATTGTACACACTCCCTCCAGCAACCCAATCAAACAACCGGCGTAACAGGCGGTAACCCGCAGTTAATAGGGACCATTGCCAAAGCTGCCATTGCAACCGGTGTTGATGGTTTATTTATTGAAACCCACCCCAACCCCGCCGTTGCTAAAAGCGACGGGGCCAATATGTTGAAACTTGACAAACTGAAAGGACTGCTGGAACAATTGCTGAAACTGAGACAAGCAGTATAATTTTTTTTAAACAGTTGGTTTAAGGAATTAATAACTTTTAATTCCGCTAAAGTTTTACGAACTTTAAGAACACCTCAAACTGTTTATTATGAAAAAGTTTCTACTCCTGCTTTTAACTGTTACATCATTTCAGTTTTCTTACGCACAATGGGATCTTGGTTTTGGATACAGCAATCAAACTGCATTGGGTGAAATGGCAACAAATATTAATGCCGCACATGGATTTTATTTTCAAACAGGTTACCGCTTACCCATACTTGGAAAACATTTCGTTACATCATTGCAAACCGGTACGGGCCGTTATGGCAAAAAGAAAATAATGCAAACTTTCCAGAGTGAAGCTGTAACTGAACCAACGCAAATGCCTGTGAATTATATCAACTTCGCCAATTATACAAATTTGGGTGTGCGTTATGAAATTTTAAAACGTGGCAGCATTATTCCTTATGTACAACTGATGGGTGGTGTACAAACATTGGGCACAAAAGTGCGAATCAATTTACATGAAGATCAGTTTGGTG
>JBKJNM010000254.1:0-16521 GCA_046593655.1 Lacibacter sp.
AACAATTTTAAAAGACATGCTGTAAAAATCAACCATTTGGAAAATTTGTTATTTTTGGGAGTGGCGCATAATTTAGTGTTATGTACAACCCGTTAGCGACAGTGCAACCGACAACCAATGATACCTACAGAACCTTATTAGTATAATAAATAACAAAAGTGCGGAGTCAGCAATGTAAACATTGACGGGAAATAATAATTAAGTGTAAACATAATTGGAAAATTAACCTCTAAACGGTTGCAAACTTGCACATAACTTTTAGTTGGATGATGCGCATAACAAAAAAACTTAAATTGAGGTAAAATAGTGAAAAATAAAAATGCAATTATAATATCAGCTTATGAAACCTAAAACCCAGTATGCCAAAAGTGGAAAACTTAGCATAGCTTTTCAAGTTATTGGCAAGGGTCCGATTGACCTCATTTATGTTCCTGGGTGGGTTTCAAATATTGACAATTTATGGGATGATTCCAAAATGTCTGAATTCCTGATTACACTCACTAACTTTTCAAGACTGATATTGTTTGATAAAAGAGGTACTGGACTTTCCGATAGAGAAAATGAACTTTCAACACTTGAGGAGCGAATGGATGATATTCGAAATGTAATGGATGCAGCAAGCTCAGAAAGAGCGGTACTATTTGGCCATTCTGAAGGTGGTACGGTTTCCACACTCTTTGCTGCAACTTACCCACAGCGCACAATTGCTCTAATAACATTCGGAGTATTTGCAAAACGAAAATATTCTGATGACTATCCCTGGGCGCCTACAAAAGAAGAACGTGAAAAATTCTATAACTTAATTAAGGAAGAATGGGGAAATGGTCAAAAGATGAGATTGGATTTGCTTATGCCATCATTAGCAAAGGATAGCAATTACATTGAATGGTTTGCTGGTTATATCCGTTCTGCTGCCAGTCCGGGGGCTGCGTTGGCGCTTGCCCGGATGAATACTGAAGCAGATATTACCCAAATACTAAGCTCTGTTAAAGTACCAACACTAGTACTTCATCGCACAGGTGATAAAGATTCAAATGTAGAAGAAGGGAAATATATTGCAGCTCGTATACCTGATGCAAAGTTTGTTGAACTTCCAGGAAATGATCATTTATTTTGGGTGGGAGATACTTATTCTGTAATAGCTGAAATTGAAGAATTTATTACAGGCATAAGGCCAAGCAAAGTCTTTGATAGAGTTCTTTTTACTATACTTTTTACAGACATTGTTAGCTCTACTCAACATTTATCAAAACAAGGTGATAAAAAATGGATAGAGATATTAGAAACCCATAATGAAATAGTGAGGAAGGAATTGGCCAGATTTAACGGTAAGGAAATTAAAAGTACCGGAGATGGTTTCCTGGCTACTTTTGATGGACCAAGCAGAGCTGTGCGTTGTGCTGATGCTATAAGAAAAGCTATCAAAATACTGAATATTGAGATTACTGCAGGAATTCATATCGGAGAATGTGAAATTTTTGATAACCATGATATTGGAGGAGTTGCGGTTCATATTGCAGCAAGAGTTTTAAAAAAAGCAGGACCAAATCAAATACTGATTACTATGACCGTTAAACACTTGCTAGGGGGAACTGGTCTTGAGTTTTCAGATCTTGGAGAATTTTCATTAAAAGGAATTGACGAAAACTACAGACTTTATGCTTTGCTATAACCATAATAAAAAATCAAAAGAAACCCTCTGGCAGCAAGTGTTCAACCTGAGTAGATCACTTGCTGCCAATAAAATCAGCCCCGCTTGCATCGGAGAATTTTGAAAGAAAAATGTTTAACACTTTTACACAACCGTACTACAAAATATGTACACTAAAGCTGTGGGTATGAAGTGTCAGATACAATCTGAGCAAATTAAAATGGCAACAAGTGATCCTGCAGAATACTTGCGCCAGAAAAAGGGGGTTTGCATACATCATAAAGTTGCTACGATTATGCGTTTCATAATATTATCTTTTTTCAACATCCGGATCTCACAATAGTTCTTAATAACTTTAGCGTTGTGATTACCTCCATTGATTGGTGTTCATTAAGCCTTGTGTGTGAGCTGCACTAACAACAGAAATAAGTCATCGTTTAAATTTACAATCCCTCCAGGTTGTTGGTGAATGCTAGGCGGCAAAACCTTCAGCACTAACACCAACAATAGGGGAAATACCAACGATGGCTAAAATTCTGTGATTTCCCCGTCCTTTATCACAACTTCCACGAAGTCTTTGTTAACCTTTACGTAGTATTTGCCCACGGGCAATCCCAACCGCCAGACGGAATAGCCCTGCTCGATTACTGTCGTTTTTGTTTCATCGTAAATTACCCATTCCGTGCCGCTTAGATTTAAATTCAGCATACCGGCTAGGATGCGTGTGTCCATGCCCCGCCGTACGGGAACACCGCTCAAACGCCACTTGCTGTTGTCCCACCAACGGGTATCGTATTGCCCTGGCAGGAGAATGAATTCTGTACCGCCGTAACGGTAAGCGCTTTTTTCATCGGTGCCCGCCTTGAAAACGGTCAGCGAGTAAGTGGATTTCTCCGGTGTGCGGATCAAGATGCGGCCCATGGCGCCCTTTAGAGCCGGGTTGGGCGTAATCACCCATTTTTCTGTATCATTTTCACCGCTTATTTTGTTTGAAGCGATGGCTGCACTATCTTTTATTTTAAAAGCATACATACCTTTTTGCGCAGGCGCAGCGCCGGCGCCTGATTGCATTACAGCAAGGTTATTATTGATATTAACCCGCTGACCCAGTGTAAAGGTTTTGGCAATAGCACGGTTTGCCTGAAAACTATGCATCTGCCCCGTGGTAATATTTTTTACGGTTACTATACCACAGCAAGGTTCTGCGCCATTAACCTGCAAAGAAACGATGGTGCAACACGGGGCTCCGTCATTAACCTGCATAGAAAAGTCATTAATGGGCTCAAATCCGTTAACCGGTTCATAAGGGTTAAATGTTTTACCAACACCGTTAACGGAGGTTATCTTTCCGTTTTGCAGGGCAATCTTATCGCCTGTGCGCAGGCTGCCCATATCTTTTGAAGCAGGCTTAAACTGCTGCACCCTGCCTGTTGCACTATCTATAACAGTAACAATATTTTTTTTGGCATCAATGCCAACAATTGCACAACAGGGAGTGGCTTCGGTTTTTTGAGCTTTAAGGGTTATGCAAAACGGGAGCAGGAGCCACACTAAAAACATGTATTTCATAAAAAATATTTTTAAGGTGAGTAGGTAAGTTACGTTTTATTATTGGGTTGGTTGATGGTCAAATTGTTGATAAATTTTACAATTTTCGCCATTGTTGGGTGTGCCACGAATCAAAGATGAGGATAACTTTGAACGCTGAATAAAAGATAGAAGTAGTGCAGCCGCAAAGTAGTTTTCAATGCAACTATTATCCAACATGCAAAGACAAGCATAAGAGAAAAATTAATAGAAAAAATTAGCCTACACACCAAGTCAGGCACATTTGCAAGGCACACAAAATCCCGCCACAAAGCCACCTTGCAAAATAGTTGTAATTGCCAACGCACAGCAACCATTCGGCTGCTCCACCTATCAAGTAAGCCTTACATCTTTCTAAAACAATTATTTTTTCCTTATGCTGCTAAACACCAAATCTTCCAGAAATGAAACCACCTTTAATTCATCTTTGGTATTACCAAAATCGGTGAGTGACGGAAGATTGTTCATGAAAAAATTTTGAAAGTGTGCCATTTCAATAATAGTGCTGGCCAACGACCTGGGATATTTATATTTGGAGTTACATTCTAAAATAATATCGGCAATAACAGCACAAAGGTCTTTATAAGGTTTAAATAATTGCTCCTTGTTATCTTCTGACACATGCTTGGTTAAATAGGCTTTTGAGCCTTCTGCAATTATTATCTGATGCAATAAGTCTTCATTAATATGTATTGTATTATCATCATCAACAACTGTAGTAGCTAACAGATGAATAACTTTTTTAAGTTTAACTGCGGGGTCTTTAATATTATTTGTAGTAAAGGTTACCCGGTATTGCAGCCAGCCCCAATACCAGGCGGTAATATAAATCAGCAAACGGTGTTTGTTTTCAAAATACCTGTAAATGCCAGCTTCTGTTGTACCAATATCTTCTGCCAGTTTTTTAAAGTTGAATAATTCAAACCCATTTTTATAAATTAACTGAATACTATGGCGAATGATTTTTTTGCCCAGTTCCGTTTGCTCCGGGTCACGGAGAAACAGCTTTTCATTCATTTTTATTTGTAGTTGTACTTCCATATAAATATTATTACAATCTTTCTTTTTCAAATATTAATCGTTGACCTTTTTGAGATTTGTTTAATTGGCCGTTATTATATACTAAGTGTCCATTGACAAAAGTATGGGTGATGCTGCTTTTAAATGCTTGCCCTTCAAAGGGAGACCAACCGCATTTATACATCAAATTGCTTTTTGTAACCTGCCAGGGCTTATTGATATTTATTAAAACTAAATCAGCGAAATAACCTTCACGAATATAACCTCTCTCTTTTAAGCGATAAATTTCAGCAACATTATGGCTTGTTTTTTCAACAATTTTTTCTAAACTAATCTCTCCCCGGTGATATAATTCTAACATTGCAACTAAGGCGTGTTGGACTAATGGACCACCGGAATGGGCATTAAAGTAATTACCCAATTTTTCATCTTGTGTGTGTGGTGCATGGTCGGTAGCAATAATATCCAATTTATCATTGAGCAACGACAATAATAATCCAATTCTGTCTTTCCCGTTTTTTATGGAAGGGTTCCATTTTATTTTCGCTCCTAAGCGGTCATAATCTTTATCAGAAAACCAAAGATGATGGATACAAGCCTCAGCTGTAATCCGCTTATTCCGAATTGGTATTTTATTATCAAAAAGATTCGCTTCTGCAAGCGTAGAGATATGAAACAAATGAAGACGATTATTGTATTTTTTTGCAATAGCCAATATCCTTTTGGTAGCTTGTAAACAAGCTGCTTCACTTCTTATTTTGGCGTGACAATGAAAAGGAATATCGGTTCCATATTTTTTACTGTAGTTCTCCGTATTATTTTTAATGATTCTATCATCTTCACTATGCAAAGCAACCAGCGTATTGGTTCTTGAAAAAAGTTTTTCTAAAAAATCGGGATAGTTAGCTAATATTCCTTCATCGTTATTAAAGTACAGACCGTCATCAGTGATTCCGCAAACATTTTCTGTATTGGTTTTTAGCGCCTCTTCCAGATTACTTTTGCAAATACCTATAAAAAAAGAATAATTGGCAAGAGATTTTTGAGCAGCAATTCCATACTTTTTTTCTAATAATTCCTGCGTAAGTGTATTGGGTATTGTATTTGGCATATCCATAAAAGAAGTAATTCCACCGGCAACTGCTGCTTTTGATTCTGAAAAAATATCTGCTTTATGTGTCAGTCCTGGTTCCCTGAAATGTACCTGATCATCAATCATCCCCGGTATCAAAAACAAACCTTCCGCATTAATCTCTAAACAATTATTGTTGACCCCTAAACTTATTTGACGGGATATTTTTTCTATCCTTTGCTTTTTAATTAAAACATCAGCTTCAAATATATTTCCTTCATTCACAATTTTAGCGTTCTTAATCAATATAATTTTCATTTATAAAATCAAGTTTACTTTCTTGTAACAACTCTATCTTCCTGGTTACGCCGGGTTTTACCGAAACAGCTTTTCATTCATTTTTATTTGTAATTCCATTTTTTCAGCTACGGTTTTATGGTGGTATCTATTAGTTTAAATGCAGATAAATATGATGTACTGTGGCTTGCCGTACAAAAATAGCTAAAAGTTTTACAATTCTATTAGATAGTATTACTATCATTTAAAATAATATACCTATCTTCGCCCCATTCAATCAAAAATCAACTGGTTATGGAAATGAAAAAAAATATGTTCACAGAACTAAAAAGCGACCTGCCAGCGAGTATTGTTGTTTTTTTTGTAGCTGTTCCCCTGTGCCTTGGTATTGCTTTGGCTTCGGGTGCGCCTTTATTTGCAGGCATAATAGCAGGCATTGTTGGTGGTATTGTAGTAGGTATTGCAAGCGGTTCGCCACTGGGGGTTAGCGGTCCCGCCGCTGGTTTAGCAGTAATTGTATTAACCTCTATTACTGCACTAGGTTCTTGGCCAACATTCTTATTAGCGGTTGTTATTGCCGGAATTCTGCAACTTATTATGGGTTTTGCTAAAGCTGGCTTTATTGCTTACTTCTTTCCATCATCTGTTATTAAAGGCATGCTTACGGGTATTGGTTTATTGATTATTTTAAAACAAATACCTCATGCCTTTGGCTATGATAAAGATGCCGAAGGCGATGATGCTTTTTTTCAGTCAGGCGGTGAAAATACTTTTTCTGCTATTACAAATGCATTCAATGCAATTACGCCAGGTGCCTTACTCATTGCAGCAATTTCGTTAGCGATACTAATTTTTTGGGATAAGGTATTGACGAAAAAGCACAAAATATTTCAATTTATACAAGGTCCGATAGTGGTAGTTATTCTCGGCATTGCCATGAATTATATGTACCAGAACGGAATATTAAATTTCAGTTTGGCTGCCGATCAGGTAGTACAGCTTCCTGTGGCACACAGTTTATCGGAGTTTTTTACCCAGTTTACTTTTCCCGATTTTTCGCAGATAACAAATATCGAAGTTTATAAAGTAGCCATTGTATTGGCCATTGTAGCGAGTCTTGAAACATTGCTTTGTGTAGAAGCAACGGATAAAATGGACCCCTACAAAAGAGTTACACCCACCAACAGGGAATTAAAAGCACAGGGCCTGGGTAATGTTGTGTCGGGTTTTATTGGCGGCTTGCCCATTACCCAGGTTATTGTACGCAGTACTGCCAATATAACCTTTGGCGGAAAAACAAAAATGAGCACCATAATGCATGGTGTGTTTTTATTAATCAGTGCCATTACCATTGCAGGCTTAATGAACATGATTCCTCTTGCAAGTTTAGCGGCTATCTTATTAATGGTAGGGTACAAATTAGCCAAACCAGAACTCTTTAAGCAAATGTATAAGCAGGGATGGGAACAGTTTATCCCTTTTGTTGCAACTGTTATAGCTATCCTGTTAACAGACTTATTAAAAGGCATTACGATAGGTATATTATTTGGCATCTTTTATACCCTTCGCCATAGTTACCGCAACTCACATCATCTGAAAAAAGTAATAACTACAGAAGAAGGGAATCAAGTGCATCACCTTGTATTGGCGCAGGAAGTTTCATTTTTTAATAAAGCAAGTGTTATAAACGCATTGCATGAAATTCCGGAAAATTCAAAAGTAATTATAGATTGTACTCACTCAAAATCTATAGCATACGATGTGGTAGAAATAATACAGAACTATAAAATAAATGCCAAAACAAAAAACATAACTGTTGAAACAATCAATTTTATTGAACCTAAATAATTTCATTATCAATTTAAAAGAAATAAAACAAACAATGAAAACATTAACGAAAGAAATGCAGGCGGCCATTACTCCAACTATGGCAATAGACTTACTAAAAGAAGGCAACAAAAGATTTGTAAATAACCTTAAAGTAAACCGCAACCTGTTGCAACAGGCCAATGAAACATCCGATGGGCAACATCCATTTGCTGTTATACTGAGTTGTATTGATAGCCGAACATCGGCCGAACTGATATTCGCTCAGGGGTTGGGTGGTGTATTCAGCGTTCGTATTGCAGGTAATATTATTAATGAAGATATATTGGGCAGTATGGAGTTTGGTTGCAAAGTAGCCGGCTCCAAAATAATAGTTGTATTGGGGCATACAAAATGTGGTGCGGTAAGGGGAGCCTGCGACCATGTAGAAATGGGTAACCTCACTGCTTTGTTAAGTAAAATTCAGCCTGCAGTTTATGATGAAAACACGGTAAAAGAAAACCGTAATTCCGGCAATGATGAATTTGTAGAAAAAGTTTCCACAATCAATGTAAAAAGAACTGTACATGCTATTATGGAACGCAGCACTATTTTAAAAGAAATGATTGAAGCTGGGCAAATTGGTATAGTGGGAGGCACACATGATATTACAAATGGCGAAGTAATTTTTTATCAGGACACTTTAATTATTAATAATCCGAAGTAAAACCATATCAGGCAGCGATAAAAAACTGCCTGATTTTTTTTGAAAACTTTAGAAATGCTAAAAAAAATATCGTAGTTCTTTTATTATTTATTTTAAGTAAACATTCTTTTTTCGCAGCAACAAAGAATGAGTGACTACAATACTATTGGCGGCTATGCTTATACCGGCACATTCAACATCAATAAAAAAATGGAGTATCCATACAGAATACCAGTGGCGAAGGGATAATATTATTACCGATTGGCAACAAAGCCTTTTGCGAACCGGCATTAATTTTAAAGTAAATCAAAAACTTTCGCTTAGGGCGGGCTATGCCTGGATAGAAACGTACAACTATGGCGATATACCCATTAATGGTTTTGGAAAACAATTTACCGAACACAGGGCTTATCAAATGGCTAATGTAACTGATAAAATGGGTAAGGTTGAATTAAGCCATCGGTTTATGTTAGAGCAAAGATGGATAGGCCGATACACGAATGCTGCTTTAACCAAAGAAGATGAATATTTTTTTGTGAACCGTTTGCGATATATGTACCGTATGCAAATACCATTAAAGGGAATAACAATTGCAGACAGAACTCCTTACGCTGCCATTTACGATGAAATATTTTTGGGCTTTGGTAAAAATGTAAATGAAAATGTGTTCGACCAAAACCGGTTTGGAGTTTTATTAGGCTATCGGTTTTCTTCCAAAGTGCGGATAGAAGGCGGGTTCTTAAGCCAGATAGTTCAGTTGCTTCGTGAGATAAATAACAGGAATGTATTTCAATACAATAATGGGTTGATTGTACATACGGTTTTAATTTTTAAAATGTTAAATACTTTTTTGGGCTTAAACTTTTGCATAGAAAAGAGCTTTGAACTAAATGCCATTTCACTGCGGTAAAAAAAAATAAATGATACAGGAAGTAATAATTCCAATCCTT
This sequence comes from Lacibacter sp., assembly GCA_046593655.1. GTDB lineage: Bacteria > Bacteroidota > Bacteroidia > Chitinophagales > Chitinophagaceae > Lacibacter. The sequence continues at coordinate 9,090 of JBKJNM010000254.1, forward strand.
TCATTAATAGCATTAGAAGTAATCTTAGGTATCGATAACCTGATTTTCATCTCTATTCTGGCCGATAAGCTACCGGTTGAAAAACGCAGAAAATTAAGAATTTGGGGTATTGGTTTGGCTTTGGTGTTCAGGCTTATCCTGTTAGCCGCCATTTCGTGGATATTAAAATTAGACAAAACCTTATTCACGATTTTAGAAACAGATATTTCAGGCAAAGCACTAATCCTGATTATTGGTGGGCTATTTCTTATCTACAAAAGCACCCTGGAAATAAGGCATAAAACCGAAACGCCAAAAGCTGCGATTGAAAAAAAAGATACCAAGGCTGTTACATTTAGAAAATTAGTTGGCGAAATCGTACTATTAGATTTAGTATTCTCCATTGACTCTATTATTACTGCCGTGGGAATGGTAAATGAACTTTGGGTTATGTACACTGCGGTTATCGTGAGTGTGATAGTAATGTTTGTTGCCGCTAAACCCATTAATGAATTTATAAGCCAAAACCCATCATTTAAAATATTGGCCCTATCATTTTTATTGATGATAGGAGTAGCACTTTTAGCAGAAGGGCTTCATTTTGAAATACCCAAAGGATATATTTATTTTTCAATGGCATTTGCCTTTTTGGTAGATATTTTACAAATGAAATTAGAAAAAAATAAAACTTCAGCCTAAGCCAATAAAAATCATGGTTTGATATGATTTTCGTCATCAATTGATAAGGAATAAAAAGGGTATTTTATAATTCAATTAAACACTCCTTTAATATGAAAAAAATCCTCGTTCCTACTGACTTTTCAGTTAACTCAAGAGCCGGTGTACGGTTTGCCATACATTGGGCTACCCGGCAAAAAACTGAATTGGCATTTGTTCATGTACTTACTGTTTTAAGAATTACCAGTTGGACTGATACCTATTTTGCAAAGTACGCAGCACAGGAAGAAAAGTTATGCAGCACAAAATTTGAAAAGTTTATATCGGATATATACCTGCAAATGAATGTGAAACCAGGTAAGCATTCCTGTATAATTGTTCAGGGTATCAGTGCAGATGTTACCATCCTTGATTATTGCAGGAAAAACCCTGGTATTGATTATATCTGTATAAGCACAAGGGGAGCCGGGAAGTTTAAAAAAATATTTGGTACCAATACAGGCAATCTCATTACAAAGTCAGGAGTTCCGGTGCTTGCTGTTCCCAAAAACTACAAAGTTGCTGAGGTAAAAAGCATATTGTACGCAACCGATTTGCGAAACTATGCAGAAGAAATAAAGAAGGTGGTTGCTTTTGCACAGCCGCTTAAAACGCAAATTGAAGTAATACATTATACCTGGCCGGATGAAATTTCGTTAGATGAAAAAACGATTGAAGCAGCATTTAAAAAACAGTTCAAATACGGGTTGACCTTACATTTCGAAAAAAATGATGGTGTCCATTCATTGATTGAAAATTTGCAAAAACAAATTAGTATAAGGAAGCCTTCGGTGGTGGTAGTGTTTACAAATCAGCAAAGAACTTTATTTCAAAAACTTTTCTTGTCCAGTAAATCAGAAGAATTGTCTTTCCAGTTGAAAGTACCCTTACTGGTTTTCAATAAAAAATAAAAATTTAAACTATTTTCTAAACTAAAAAAATATACTCATGCAAAAAATACTTGTTCCCACCGATTTTTCAACTGCTGCCATGAAGGCCGTTACCTATGCAGCAGAGATTGCGCAAAAAACAGGAGCCGTTATTTTTCTGCTGCATGTCATTCAGCCTGTTGCAGAAGGCCTGAGGCAACACTATCCGCTGCACGAAAGATTGCATGAGGAAAATGCAAATGCCGGATTTAGCGAACTTGATAATATGCAGAAATCTGTTGCTGAAATTTATCCCGATGTTAAAATAAAAACAGAATTGGCAAAAGGTACAGTCATTAACTCCATTCTTGCATTTGCCAATGAGCAGCAAATGGATTTGATTGTAATGGGTACAACAGGCGCAACCGGCCTGAAGGAAATTTTTATGGGCAGTGTGGCTGCAGCTACAATTAGCAGAACAAAAATACCTGTATTGACTGTACCTGCCGGATATGAAATGGAACCGCCGGATGGTATTCTGTTTGCCACTAACAAATTTGAAGAAAATATAGAAATACTGAACCCCATTGTTACCCTGGCAAAGCTTTTTTCCGCCACCATTCATGTGGCTGTATTTGTAGATACAGATGATGCGGAGGGGGCTGATTATGTTTACAATACAAGGCAGCTAAATCATTACATAATTTTTTTGAAAACAATTTTCCCGGACACCAACTTCAAAGGCGAGCTGCTGGAAGGAAGTGATTTTGAAATAACGGTGGATAAATATGATATAAGTAATGACCTTGATATTATTGCTATGATTACTTATCCAAAAAGTTTTTTGGAAAAAGTACTGAGAAAAAGTGTGACCAGGAAAATGGCTTTTCATTCTACCATTCCGTTGCTGGCTATTCCGGCAAAATAAGGGTATCCGTTTTTAACACTCGGCTTTCTTTGATATTAAATGAGGTGTGGCGAATAAAAACAATGGCTATCGGGAGCAGTAAGATACTATTAACTAAACTAAATAATATTAAAAGATGCAAGCATTATCTGTAATAAACGCTGCCAAACTAAAAGTAACAAAAACCAGGTCGGCTATTTCATCACTTGGCTTGGTTATCCCATTTCAACCATCTATGCAGGATGAAAGGGCTATTGAAACCATACTGAGCTATGCAGCAGAAGTTCTTCAAACAAAGATGCAGGACAGCTATGATGAGGTTTGTATAAATAATGTGCTTGCCCGTTTAGAAACACTATTCCTTAAACTGAATTATAATTCTCACCGAAAAAGTATTGCCGTGATACTAAAGCCTGATGAAGAAAAAGTAACCTACCTGAATTTTCCTGTAAAACCTGTAACCTATCTAAATAAATATGTATCGCTGCTGGAGTTAACTGCCAATGCCGACAGACAGCCTGATTTTTATTACCTGGTGTTACAGGAAAGCAGTGCAGAGTTATACGAGTATCACCATAACCAGCTTCACCGGGTATATGCAACAAAACAAGAACCAGGCTTAAATGCAAAAGCTAACCCCGGAAACTTATTTAAACAGGTTTCACAAACAATAGAACGAATAAACAGCAAAAATGATACATCTGTTTTTGTTACAGGAAGCCCTAATGTGGTTGAACTGTTTTGCAACAGCCCTTATTACTCAAATATATTTTTTACATTATTATACGAGGCGGCTCCATTTGGCGAAGAAATAATAAAATCCCTTGCAAAAGAAATTTCCAGCCACTGGGATTACTGGCATTCAAAATTTATTGCGGGCAGGATAATGATTGCACAAAAAGCTAATGCCTTTATCAGTAATGCGGAAGCAGTATTAAACGCATTAAGCCGTAGCGCAGATGGACTGCTGTTGATTGATAAATGTTTAAAACGACAACTTTATAAATCCCGGAGAATTAATGCCCTTTTTAATACAGGGGATGAACTGATGAACCAGGTAGAAAGGTTTTTAACAAGGGGCAACCGCATTGAAATTACAGAAACCGGATTGCTGAAAAACTTTGGGGGTATCGTATTGCTTCAAAAAAATACATCCCATTTTTCAGAAAGTGTATCAACCAGACAGCAGGGATTTAACAATGCCGGTACTATGTTTTAGTAACTAATTATAATTATCAGGAACTATAAAATATACAAAATGGAAAGAAGTATTAAACTAAGCAGCCTCGGGGGAATCACCATTAAAATGCACTGGACGTTTTTAATCCTGCTGGCCTGGGTTATTGCGGCAAATTCAGTACAGGGATTAACATGGGATAAAATCTTATGGTCGTTCATTTTTATTGTGCTGGTTTTTCTGAGTGTGTTATTGCATGAACTGGGGCATTTATGGGCTGCCAAACGTTTCAATATCCTCACAAAAGAAATAACGCTGTTACCAATCGGCGGCATCTCGTATTATGAAAATTTTCCTAAAAGCCCAAAAGAGGAATTGCTGATAAGCCTTGTTGGCCCTGTTATTAATTTGGGTATTGCAGGAATGCTGTTACCCTTTATTCAATCTCATGCACCTATATGGGAAGTGACCCGGCATTTTGATATTATTCATGAAGATGATTTTCTGTATAAACTGCATTTGGTAAACCTGGGGCTTTTTGCTGTAAATCTCCTGCCGGCTTTTCCATTAGATGGTGGCCGCATCCTGAGATCCATACTCGGTTTACGGATGAATTATTTTAAAGCCACTTCAATTGTTGTCATCATAGGTAAAGTTTTGGCTGCTGCATTTTTAGTGACTGCTATAATTTATTTCAATTTAGTATTGCTGCTTTTAAGCTTGCTTATTTTTGTCGCTGTTCGCAGCGAAGAATATGTATTGCACCTTCGTTCCTTAATAAAAGGATTAAAATTCAGTGATGTAGTTATAAATGATTACCAAAGTGTACAGGCGAATAATACCGTACAGGAAGCTATGAATAAACTCATGAATAACCACTCCAAACATTTTTTTGTGATGGAAGGCGGTAAGCCCATTGGCACCATCCATCGTATGCAAGTCATCAATGAAGCAGCGGAAAAAAATTATACACTACCGGTTAAAAGCCTGATGAAAGAAAACCTTGACTTCTTTGATGCAGATGATGATGTACAGCAGGAATTTAAATTATTAGTTGCTCACCCGGACAGAAATTACCCGGTTATGAAGGCAGATAAATTTGTTGGTGTGGTTAGCCTGATGTGCATTTTAGAATACCTGGTGCTGCACCAGCTTACACCCAAAGAACATGAAAAACTAAAAGCTTTGATTAAGAAAATATAAACTCATGCTGCTGGTTGTACCAGCAGAAGAATAAGGTAGTTCGTAAAATAATCACTTATAGTACAAACATAAATAATGAACTCATTTATCATTCCATTTAAAAAAATAAACCTCACCCACCTGCCCGAAGCCGGTGGTAAAAATGCTTCGTTGGGTGAAATGTTTAATAAGTTACAACCATTTGGTATTAAAGTGCCGGATGGATTTGCAATAACTGCATCTGCCTATAAATATTTTTTGATGCATAATAAGATAGAAGATAAATTAAAAAAGCTGTTAAATACTATTGATTCAAAAACACTATCTAATTTGCCTGAAGTAGCTAAACAATGCAAGGCATTAGTAACTACAGCTAAGTTGCCGGATGATGTGAAGCAGGAAATTTTGAAGGCTTATTCAGTATTAAGCACATCAGGCAATCAATCAATTGCTGTGGCAGTACGCAGCAGCGCTACCGCCGAAGACTTGCCCACTGCCAGTTTTGCCGGACAGCATGATTCATTCCTCAATATAGAAGGAGAAGAAAATTTATTACAGGCTGTACATAAATGCTATGTGTCGTTATTCAATGACAGGGCCATTAAATACCGTATTGATAATGGCTTTGAGCACATGCAGGTGGCTTTATCCGTTGGTGTGCAACGCATGGTTCGTTCTGATAAAAGTTGTGCCGGTGTAATTTTTACCATCGACCCCGAAAGCGGTTTCAAAAATGCTATCTACATAACAGGTGCATGGGGGCTTGGAGAAAACGTAGTGCAAGGCGCTGTTAACCCCGATGAGTTTTGGATATTTAAACCATCACTTGATAAAAATAAAGAAGCCATCATTGGCAGAAAGTTAGGTGATAAAGAACATACAATGGTTTATGCAACAGATCCCTTGGCTGATAAACCCATCCGTAATATTGAAACTCCGGTACACAAACGACACCAATGGGTTTTGAATGATGCGGAAGTGCAGCAATTAGCCCGCTGGAGTTATGATATTGAAAAACATTATGCAATGCCGATGGATATTGAATGGGCAAAAGATGGTGAAGACAACCAGATTTATATTGTGCAGGCAAGACCCGAAACAGTACACTCACAAAAAACTTATGGTAGAATAAAAAATTACAAGCTTAAAGAAAAGGGCACAGTAATATGCAGAGGTAAAGCAGTTGGCAGAACCATCATCAGTGGCAGGGCCTGTATCATTCATTCATTAAACGAAGCACATAAACTGCAACAGGGCGATATACTTATTGCTGATATTACTAATCCCGACTGGAATGCTTTATTACGCAAAGTGGTAAGCATTGTTACCAATAAAGGTGGCCGCACAAGCCATGCTTCTATTGTAGCCCGTGAGCTGGGTATAGCAGCAATTGTTGGAACGGGTAATGCTACACAGGTTATTAAAGACGGGCAAATTATTTCTGTTGTTTGCACCGAAGGCGATGAAGGCCAGGTGATGGATGGCGCTGTTGCTTTTGAAGAAACTGAAACAGACCTCTCACAAATTCCGGCAACAAAAACACAACCGCTGTTTATATTGGCCGACCCCGACCGGGCATTTGAATTATCTCATTTTCCGGCGAAGGGTGTGGGTTTGATGCGGATGGAATTTATCATTAACAACAACATCCTTATTCATCCGATGGCGTTGATACAATTTGAGCAACTGCCCGAAAGCCCTGAAAAAACAACCATTGCACAACTCACTTCCGGTTACAACAGCAAGCGGGAATATTTTATTTATAAATTATCAGAAGCAATTGCAAGAGTGGCTGCAGCTTTTCATCCGCATGAAGTGATTGTTCGCATGAGTGATTTTAAAACCAATGAATATGCTTCGCTGATTGGTGGACGCTTGTACGAACCAAAGGAAGAAAATCCTATGATTGGTTTTCGTGGGGCTTCCCGGTATTATGATGAACGCTACAAACCCGGCTTTGGTTTGGAATGTGAAGCCATACTAAGGGTTCGCAATGAAATGGGATTGGAGAATGTAAAAGTGATGATCCCCTTTTGCCGCACAATAAAGGAAGCTAATAATGTATTGCAAACAATGGAAGAGTTTGGGCTAAAAAGGCATGAAAACGGATTGCAAGTTTATATGATGGTTGAGATACCGAGCAATGTGATTTTGGCCGACAAGTTTGCACAACTGTTTGATGGTTTTTCAATAGGCTCCAACGACCTTACACAACTTACACTTGGGCTTGACAGGGATTCTGAAATTGTAAGTCATTTATTTGATGAGAACGATGAAGCCGTTACCACCATGATTGCGCAGGCTATAACTGCGGCAAAAAAAGCAGGTATTAAAATAGGTTTATGCGGCCAGGCGCCCAGTGATTTTCCTGAGTTCTCTCAGTTTCTGGTTGAGCAGGGTATTGACAGTATTTCATTTACACCGGATGCACTGGTGAAAGGAATTGAAAATATTGCGAAGGTAGAAAATAAGTTGAGACAAAAGAATTGAAAATAAGAGAATAAAGAAATTGTCAGAAAGGGGAAAATAATTCAATCTTTCCAATGCTTCAATATCAACAAGAAACAGATGAAAACAATAATCTACAGCATAAAAGACTTT
>JBKJNM010000122.1:0-6047 GCA_046593655.1 Lacibacter sp.
TGCTAAAATCAAATTCAAAAATTTTAAGTGAATCTGTTCCCTTTAATATGGAAGCAGATTCATTAAATTGTATTGTGATGGGCGAAGATGTTGTTCCCGGTATGCCGGAGTGGGACATCTTTATAAAAGAGATAAGAAAAGAAATGACATTGAAAGCCGGGCAACGCTGTACTGGCATAAGAAGAATATTTGTACCAACCAATAAAATGGAAGATGTATGGAAAGCAATTGCAACATCATTATCACAGACAGCTATCGGTAATCCGTTAAACGCTAGTGTAAGAATGGGTTCATTAGCGGGGCAGGCACAAAGGGACGAAGTAAAAGAACAGGTGCAAAAACTTTTAGCGTCTTCACAAATTGTGTATGGCTCATTAGACAGTGTTGAAGTAATAGATGCAGATGCAAAAAAAGGGGCATTCATGTCACCGGTTTTATTAATGAACTCTACGCCATTTGAAGCAACAGCCGCACATGAAGTAGAAGCATTTGGCCCGGTGAGTACTATTATGCCATATAAAAACCTGGATGAAGCAATTGCATTAAGTAAACTTGGAAAAGGAAGTTTATGTTCTACAATAGTAACAGCTGATCATAAGCAGGCAAAACATTATGTAATTGGAGCAGCGTCACATCATGGAAGAATATTGGTTTTAAATAATGAGTGTGCTAAAGAAAGCACTGGTCATGGTTCACCGTTAGCATTATTAGTGCATGGTGGTCCCGGCCGTGCCGGTGGTGGAGAAGAGATGGGAGGATTACGAGGAGTGAAACATTATTTACAACGAACCGCATTGCAAGGCTCTCCAACAACTATTACTGCAATCACTAATGTTTATCAGCCGAATGCCAAAGGAAAAGAACCAGGCAAGCATCCTTTCAAAAAATATTTTGAAGAACTAAAAATTGGCGACCAGATTATAACTGATAAACGGGTTATTACTTCAGAGGACATTGACAAATTTGCTGATTTAAGTGGCGACCATTTTTATGCGCATATAAAAGATACAGATTTTACCGGAACCATGTTTGAGCAACAGGTAGCACATGGATATTTTATTATGAGTATCGCTGCCGGTTTATTTGTTGATGGATATGAAAAAAATCCGGTGTTGTTAAATTATGGAATTGATGAGCTGCGGTTTACAAAACCCGTGTACCCGGGTGCAGAAGTTTATATCCGGTTTACTTGTAAAGAAAAGCTGCCGAATGATAAACGGGTAATTGAAACACCAAAAGATTTTAAACGGGGTGATGACATTGAAAAAGGAATTGTAAAATGGCTGGTAGAATTCTTTGATGAAACGAACGAGATCACAGGTGTGGCCACTATTTTAACAATGGTAAAAAAATTACAGCAATAACACATTGTATTTATGCTTTGGTTGCAGTAATTTAAACGACAAATAATATCGAAACGAATGATAACGCAGGTAACTGAAGCGTATGTAACAACAGAAACGCATAAAGGCATTGCTTCTATTGAATTCTTTCATCCCCAAAGCAATTCATTACCAGCCAAAGCCCTCCGTGATTTAGCACATGCCTTTACACATGCGGCCACTGATCCCAATATTTTTGTTATCATTTTACGATCAGCAGGTGAAAAGGCTTTTTGTGCAGGCGCAAGTTTTGATGAACTTACCGCCATTAAAAATGAAAAAGAAGGGTTGGCATTTTTCAGCGGATTTGCACATGTGATCAATGCTATGCGCAAGTGTAACAAACTTATTATTGGCCGCATACAGGGAAGATGTGTTGGAGGAGGCGTTGGTTTAGCTGCAGCAAGCGATTATGCCATTGCAGTTGAAGGTGCCGATATAAAATTGAGCGAATTGGCAATTGGTATTGGCCCTTTTGTGGTAGGCCCTGCGGTTGAACGAAAAATCGGAGCATCTGCATTTGCACAATTGGCCATTGATGCTGCAAGCTGGCGTAATGCAGATTGGGCAAGACGTAAAGGGTTGTTTGCAGAACTGCATCAAACAGTTGAAGCCATGGATGAGTCTATTCAAAAACTGGCAGATACGCTTTCGCATTCTTCACCCGAGGCAATGGCAGAAATGAAAAAAGTTTTCTGGAAAGGAACCGAACTTTGGGATGAGCTATTAATTGAACGTGCAAAAATTAGCGGCCGCCTGGTGTTGAGTGAGGTTACAAAAAATGCCATAGCGAAATTTAAGGCTAAGAGTTGAAACGAGTAAAACAAGAAGAATTCATGAACTTTACAAATAAAAAGGCCTTTAAAAGGGATAGAATCGCTTTTATCTCCTTTTCTCTTTTGATCTCTTCATCATGATTCAAACTTTCTCTACTGATAATTTTCAACTTTATTGCAACCAACTTTCTAAAAAAGATATTCATCTCAAAGCAATTATCAAAGAACATGGGTATCCGCCGATGTGGACAAGGAAGCAGGGTTTTGAAACATTGGTACTCACCATTCTTGAACAACAGGTTTCATTAGCTGCTGCTTTTGCAGCGTATAAAAAGCTCAAAGCAAGAATTGGAACTGTTACACCTTCAAAAATTCTGTTGATGAGTAATGAAGACTTGAGAGAATGTTATTTCACCCGTCAAAAGCAAGTGTATGTAAAGGAACTTGCAACTGCTATTGTTACAAAAAAATTGCAGTTAAAGAAATTTTCTTTGATGACAGACGAAGAAGTTAGAGTTCATCTAACCGCAATCAAAGGCATCGGCAACTGGACGGCTGATGTATATCTCATGCATGCATTGCAACGAACTGATCTTTTTCCACTGGGCGATATTGCATTAGGGAATAGTCTTAAAGAAAGAAAGCAATTGCCCGCTCATACAAGCAAAGAAGAACTGTTGATGATTGCAGAGCCATGGCGGCCGTACAGAACCATTGCTGCCATGATCTTATGGCATGCTTATATCATTAAGCGGAATATTAAAATTGAACATTGATGAACCGCTTAATTATTACAGGTTGTCGTATTCATATAACGGATCAATATGCGTGCCCGCCTTCATATCAAACACAGGTTTAATGATTCCGTTATCTAAACCGTACACCCATCCATGCAAATCGGGCCGTTGCTCATGTTTCCATGCACGTTGAATAATGGATGTTTTTGCCAGGCTGAAAACCTGTTCCAATACATTCAATTCTGTTAACCTGTTTGCTTTCATTTCATCATTGGTTATTAAATCAAGTTCGGCCCTGTGAATACGATACACATCTTTAATGTTACGCAGCCACATATTCAGTACCGGTTTAAAATCATGATTGGTGATGGCTGCTTTAATACCTCCGCATCCGTAATGGCCGCAAACAATTACATGCTTTACTTTTAAATGGTTTACTGCATAGTCCAGCACACTCAAAACATTTACATCTGTATTAATCACAAGGTTGGCCACATTCCGATGTACAAAAATTTCACCCGGCTGGGTACCGGTTATTTCATTAGCAGGTACACGGCTGTCGCTGCAACCGATCCATAAAAATTCAGGTGTTTGTAAATGTGCCAACCGGTCAAAATAATCCGGATCATCTGCTACTTTTTTTGCGGCCCAGAGTTTATTCTCATTTAATAAGACTTCGTATGGTTTCATAAACAGTTTTTTTAAGTACAAGTTTAATAAACAAACAGGTGTTTGTTTTGGCGATTTATAAGCAGTTAATTTTTTAATAGAAAAATGACAATAAAAGTAAACAAACCCATTGATTCCTTGTTATTTTAGCCCGCATGCAGGTATGAATGGCTTGGTTTACAAAACGCAAAATCATATCTTGCAGCACATTTTATGAAAAAGAACCGTAGGACATATACAATTTTTCAAAAAGCATCTACCATTTGTATGATGCTGGCTTTGTTGTGGCTTACAATCAGTCTGCCATTTGTATATGAAGGCCAACAGGAAATTGCAAAGCAGCAGCATACAGACAACTCCGGTTCACCCCTCAATGGTAATGAAGAAGAAAGTGCTAATCCCTTTGGTAATTCAACCGAAGAAAAAGCTCCCGGTAACAGTTCCTTTTCAGAGGAATATCTGCACGACCATCACAAAGAAGATGGCTTTTTAGCAACAGCCAGGCAATACCGATCTTGCGAAGATGCAAGAAATTATATTGCTTATCATGGCGAACTGTTGGTTCCTCCCCCAAACGTTGCATAATAAATTATCGTTTTAGTAATGGCTATTTAAAGCCTGTTTCCCTATTACATTATTAATCATGTTGTCATAGATCTATGGCAGTTACTTAAAATATTTAAATGATGAGAAAGCATTCGAAAGAATACCTGGAAAATCTTACACCCTACCAGGGCTACGAGTTACTGGTAGAAGGTAACAAACGATTTATAGACAATCTTTCAGTTAATCATGATCACTTAGAGTTGATCAATCAAACAAGAGAGGGACAGTATCCATTTGCAGTAATCTTAAGTTGTATGGATTCACGCACATCGGTAGAATTAATTTTTGATCAGGGCCTGGGCGATCTGTTCAGCATTCGTATTGCAGGTAATATCGTTAACAATGATATTATTGCCAGTATTGAATATGCATTAAAATATGCAGGTTCAAAAGTGCTGATGGTACTTGGTCATACAGAATGTGGGGCTATTAATAGTGCAAAGGCCGGCGTGGTTGATGGGCATATTACTGATCTGCTGAAACGCATACAACCCTCTATTAGCAAGGCTTTGTTGAAAGATGAGCAAGATCATTTATTTAAAGACAATGTAGCTTATGCAAATGTGGAGAACAGTCTTGAAGAAATCCTTACACGTAGCCTGATTGTAAAAGAGATGTTTGCCAAAGGCCAGATTGGTATTGTTGGTGGCGTATACAATATAGAAACGGGCAAGGTTGATTTCTTTAAGAACCACACCAAAAAGAGAAAAGAAAAGAATATTGTTGGAATAAAAGAAGCAGTATAAATTTTATCATTACCAACCGAAATAATAAAGAATGATCAGTTTTAAAAACTTGAAATCGGATTTGCCATCTGGCCTTGTTGTGTTCTTAGTTGCCCTTCCTTTATGTTTGGGTATCGCCATAGCAAGTGGTGCTACGCCATTCAGCGGAATCATTGCTGGCATTATTGGAGGATTGGTCGTAGGGTCACTAAGCAACTCGCCATTGAGTGTAAGCGGGCCCGCAGCAGGGTTGGCTACATTGGTGGCGGGTGCTATTATATCACTTGGTGGTATAGAAAATTTTAATTTGTTTCTATGCGCCGTTGTAATAGCAGGAGTTTTGCAAATAGTATTGGGAGTTTTAAAATTAGGTGGTATTGCTAATTATATTCCCGGTAGTGTTATTAAGGGAATGCTTACCAGCATTGGCATATTAATTATTGCAAAACAGATTCCACATGCATTTGGGAAAGATACAGACGACCAAGGGCATATAACAGAGTTGTTTCCTTATGGTAATGAAGACTGGCATGAGTTATTGATCCCACTGCAAAAAATAGAAATAGGGGTAGTTGTTATTTCAGTTATTTCAATTTTAATAATGATATTTTGGGATAAGTCGCCATTAAAAAAGAAACTGCCATTTATTCCGAGTGCGCTGGTAGCAGTTATTGCCGGTGTTGTCATCAATCAAATATGGCTTGCTACAGGTAGCAAATTACAAATTCTTGAAAATGTTCACCTGGTGAATTTGCCGGCGGCATCTACTGCTAATGAGTTTTTTGGTTTTTTTAAGTTACCAGATCTAAAGGGTTTTACAAACGGCACTGTAATTATGTATGGCTTCATCATTGCCTTAATTGCTTCCTTGGAAACATTGTTGAGTATAGAAGCAGTAGATAATCTCGACCCTGAACGAAGAGTGACCAATACCAACAGAGAGTTGATAGCACAAGGTGTAGGTAATACTGTTTCAGGATTGATCGGAGGATTACCTGTAACAAGCGTCATTGTAAGAAGCAGTGCGAATGTTAATGCAGGTGCTAAGACAAAACTTTCTACAATCATTCATGCCGTCTTATTACTTACATCAGTTATTTTAATTCCGTTTATTTTAAATAAAATACCACTGGCCACACTCGCTGCAATACT
>JBKJNM010000126.1:0-4234 GCA_046593655.1 Lacibacter sp.
ATCACTCCGGGAATAAAGAACAACAGCGTTAATACCAGGCTGATCCAGAATTTGGTATTGATTGCATTTTCATGCAGGTAAACTGCTAATGGTGGCAAAAGAATAGCAAGTATCACCAATAAAATTGTACTCTCATCCGCAGCCCGGCCGGCTGCCTGATTTGCTTTAAACAACTTCAATTCTTTCTTTACATCATTGATGCGATGCTTCTTTTCTTTTTTAGAAAGCAGATTGAATTGATTCACTGATTCTGTTACAAGCTTTTGTGGTACTGCATTTTCCTTTACAGGAACGATCAATGCCTGAACAGATGCTGATTGAATAACAAGAACAAATAAAAACAAGCAGAGTAAAAGTTGTTTTTTCATAAAAAGTTTTTTTTGTTAAAAATCTCAAAATTCAAGCCAAAGATCATGTTCTTATTTCACATAACAATCGTTTATGTAAAAATACAAGCTTCTTTGAAAGAGCCATGTCCTACCCAATCCATTATTAAATACGAGGATGCTAATGTAACCTGACTCAGCATTCACCACTCAACACCTGCCTGTCGGTAGGCAAGGCTCACCCCTCACTACTCACTACTCACCACAATTTTAATAATGCCATCTTACAAATGCTTCCACACCTGCATATTGCGTAAGGCCCAACTTGCCATACAGATCGGCCGTTGCTGCGTTGCGTTCTTCAGCCCTTTGCCAGAACTCACGGCTATCGGTTCCCTGGAACGGAACCATATCTTTTTGCGATTGGTGAATAAAAATACCAAAGCGTTTTTTCATCACCTGCTCGGGACTCATGGGAATGGCCATTTCAATTTCTTCAATATGCCACTCCTGCCACGCACCCTTGTACAACCATAACCAGCAGTTGTTGATCCAATCATCACCTTCAGCTTTTATACGCTTCAACGATTCCAAAACAACATTGAAACAAACAAGGTGTGTACCGTGCGGATCAGCAAAATCACCTGCGGAATAAACCTGTTGTGGTTTTATTTTGCGCAATAGTTCCATGGTGAGTTGCACATCTTCTTCGCTCATTGGTTTTTTTTCTATTGTTCCTGTTTCATAAAAAGGAAGATTCTGAAAATGCCACTGCCCTTCTTTTAAACCAACATAACGGCAAGTAGCCGCTGCTTCACAGCGGCGGATCAACCCTTTTACATTACGGATATCGCCTGTATCAACCTGGTTAGATTTTTTATTTTCAAGATAACCTCTTGCTTCAGCTAATATACTTTTTGACTTTTTACTGTCAACACCAAACATTTCTTCAAAGCCAACTGCAAAATCCATAAAGCGTGTAACAAATTCATCCGTTACAGCAATATTGCCACTGGTTTGATAAGCCACATGCACTTCATGTCCCTGGTCGTGTAATCGTTGAAACGTACCCCCCATGGAAATAATATCATCATCTGGGTGTGGTGAAAACAAAACTATTTTTTTGGGGTATGGTTCACTGCGTTCCGGATGTGCCGGAATCACTGCATTGGGTTTTCCACCGGGCCAACCTGTAATACTATCACGCAACATATAATAAACCTGCAGGTTGATTTCATAAGCTTCTCCTTTCTCCACCAACAGGTCACTCAAACCAAATTCGTTGTAATCAGAATTGGTTAAACTCAAAACAGGTTTTCCCAATTTCAGCGCCATATTCACTACTGCTTTCCTGATCATTTTGTTATTCCATTCACACTCACCCGTCAACCATGGGTTTTTATAACGGGTAAGCTCTGCCGCTGCCATTTCATCAATCACAAATATTACGTTCTCATGATTCTGCAATAAAGAAGCGGGTACCTGTTCTGTATTATGTCCTTCAACTGATTGTTGAACCACAGGTGCTTTGGTGGGTCCCCATGCAAGGAGTGTTATTTTTTTTGCTTTTAAAATAGTACTGATACCCATTGTAATTGCCAGGCGGGGAACAGAACTGATATTGGCAAATTCATAACTGTTCGCAAGGCGTGTAGTATTGGTAAGAGTAGTTAATCTTGTTTTTGTATAAATGCTGGAGCCGGGTTCATTAAAACCAATATGACCGTTGATACCAATGCCGAGTATTTGCAGATCAATACCACCTGCATCAGCAATCTTTTGTTCGTAGGCTGCACAATGTTGTTTGATGTTTTCTTTTGCCATAGTTCCATCGGGAATATGACAGTTAGCCGGATCAATATCCACTTTATTAAACAACTGTGTTTTCATAAAGCGGTGATAACTCTGGATGGCATCCTGTTCAATAGGATAGTACTGATCAAGGTTAAAAGCAATTACATTTTTAAAACTCAATCGTTCTTCCTTGTGCAATCGAACCAGTTCGGCATATAAAGATTTTGGAGTAGAGCCGGTTGCCAATCCCAATACACATTTTTCATTGGCTGCCTGTTTGGACCTGATCAATTCTGCAATTTGCATGGCTGCAAAAACAGAGCCTTCCTGGGAAGATTTAAAAATTTTGGTTGGGATCTTCTCAAAACTGTCGATGAGATCTATGGGAGCAATCTTTTTGGCCATTTCTTTTATTTTCTTGATTAAGCGTGCATCAAATATATTAAAACTTACGGGGTAGCTGTTGCGAAAACGGTTGCACAATATGCTGAATAAAAAAGCCCCTCTTGCTGAGGGGGCCTGGTGACCCCCACAGGACAGTTTTCAAACCATTTATTAGAAAGATTCAGGAAAATATATGAGTTAAAGGCTGTTATACCGGTTCAGCTGCTGCAACCTGCTATATTGCCAAGGAAGCTGAAAGTAGCATAGTCATTGTATTTATACTCCCTCGCAGGTTTCTAACCATACCCCTTAACAGCTACTACAGCCAGGGGGAAGTTTTTTTGCCCTACTTTTTTTCTAAAAAAAAGTAGGGCAAACCAAAAAACTAATTAAGAAGCAACCTCTTCACAGAATTAGAACATAACCCCATGTAAAGGCAAAACTCCTCAATAGTTACAAGCTGGTGTTCTTCTTTGGAGAACTGTTGCTTGATTTTCTTAATCAGGTTCCGACCGTACCTTTCACTCTTACCGGTTACCACCTGAATGTCTTTTGGATAAATACATAAACGTTCCATCTCCTTTTCTGATTTTAATACTTTATCTATACTTCATCCATATCTATGATATGGCTTACCAGTACAAATTTACTAAATATTTTGGAGGGAATAATTGTTGCAGAATGGAAAAATCGGCACAAATGGTAATGTGCGGAACGGTTTATTAGGAATAGCTTTTTGACTGAAATAATTTTGGTAATGAGTAGAAATTTTATCGCTCATAACCCGTTAAATTTTATTCGATATGGCAAAGCAAAAAGGTATTATTAAACTGGATGGCACAATTGGTGGCATCACTTTTTACAAATCACAGGATGGTTATTTAGCAAGAGAGAAAGGCGGAGTATCTGCTGACAAAATTGCTAATGACCCAAACTTTCAAAGGACCCGTGAAAACGGTGCTGAATTTGGAAGGGCTGGTAAAGCAGGTAAATTGCTGCGTAATTCAATCCGTGCAATGTTGCAGAACGGTTCTGATAGCAGGATGGTAAGCCGTCTTACTCAAAAGATGGTTGAAGTAATTCAGGAAGATGCGACTAACCCCCGTGGCTTGCGTAATGTAATTGATGGTGAAGCAGAATTACTGGAAGGTTTTGAGTTTAACATCAATGGTAAACTGGGAACGACTTTGTATGCTCCTTACACTTCAACCATTGACAGAGTTGCTGGTACACTTGCTTTGAGCATCCCTGCATTTGTTCCCATCAATATGATTGCTGCTCCAGGTGGAGCAAGTCATTTCAAAATTGTTTCTGCCGGTACAGAGATTGATTTTGAAAATGAAACTTTCGTAATGGTTACAAGTGAATCTGCTGTATTGCCGTGGGATACTATTACAACTGCTGTACTCAATCTTTCCAATGCGGTTACAGCTAACAGTACTCACCCTTTGTTCCTGGCTCTTGGAATTGAATTTTATCAGGAAGTAAATGGGCAGATGTATCCGTTAAAAAATGGAGCATTCAACCCGTTAGCATTGGTTAAAGTAAGTGGATTGTAATTTCTTTCGTTTTAAGCTATACGGCCCTGCTTTCCAGCAGGGCTTTTTTTATTCACTGTCTCGTCCTGAAAAAAGTTGACTTCAAAGTCAACAAACATGGAGCAATTAACGATCAGATTAAAATCAGGCATTCCCAGTTCCCATTACAGTGAATCATTTAAAAAGCAAGTA
>JBKJNM010000221.1:0-45682 GCA_046593655.1 Lacibacter sp.
AGTTATGCAATACGTTTAAGAATTGTAACTACACAAGGTTGTATTGATTCCATTCGTTACGATAGTGTAAGAGTAGGTAAAAAACCAAATGCTGCTTTCAGTGCAGCACCTTTGAATGTTTGTGCTTTTGCATCGGTTCAGTTTACAGATTTATCAACAGGAAATCCGAACGAGTGGAAATGGGATTTTGGAGATAATACAACTTCAACATTGAAGAATCCAACCCATGCATATCAAAAGACAGGACTATTTACTATTCGCTTGATTGCATTTAACAATCGATGCCCCGACACAGCTACAATCACTAATTATATTCGTGTACTGCCTCCTGTTAGCGATTTTAGTTATGCGGTGAATTGTGCCGTAAACAAAAGGCAGGTGCAATTCACGGATCAATCAAATACACCAACAGGATGGACCTGGAATTTTGGGGATGGCTTTACTTCAACAGCACAAAACCCATCACATACATATGCCGCACTGGGAACTTATACTGTAACTCTAATAGTTACAAATGGTGCCTGCACAAATCAAATATCAAAAATAATTACCTTGGTTGATGAATCCCCGGGCTTTAGTGCAAGTTCGGTAAACATTTGCCGCAATGGAACTGTAACCTTCACTGGTATTAATTTCGATGCTTCGAAAATTATTTCTTATGATTGGAATTTTGGTGATGGCAGTTCCTCTACATTACCTAATCCTGCACATGTTTATCCAAATCCGGGTCTCTACACTATTCGTTTGGTATTGGTTGATGTTAATGGATGTCGTGATACGTTGATCCGTACAAATTATGTTCGTGTAAGTGGTTACCGTGCTGATTTCAATATAAACAAGGGGCAGTTTTGTTTGGGCAACAACGTTACATTAACGAATACTTCCATTCCCGATGGTATAAATGCCATTACCAATGTTCGTTGGGATATGGGTAATGGCAATGTGATTAGTTCCTTAACCAATCCTTTCAATTTTGCTTATCCTGCTGCAGGTCTTTACAGCATCAAAATGATCATTACAGATGCCTCCGGTTGCAGAGATTCAGTAACAAGAACAAATATTGCATTAGTATTAAATCCCAAGGCAAAATTTACATCAGACACTCCCTCCTGCCCGGGCGGTATTTTAAACTTTGTTAATTTAACAACAGGTGCTTCGGGCACAGAAACTTATGCATGGAATTTTGGTGATGGATTTAATTCAACACTAACAAACCCTACTCATTCTTATGCATCCGTTGGTAATTATATTGCCAAGCTTGTTGTAACAGAGCCTGTTGCCGGTTGTAAAGATTCCATGAATATGAACATCAGGATTGATTTACCAAAAGCTTCTTTTAATGTAAATGATACGGCAAGTATTTGTCAACCCTTTGAAGCAAGATTTACAAATACCAGCACTTTTGCTATAGCAGCTAAGTGGGATTTTGGTGATGGGTTCACTTCAACAGATATTAACCCAATTCATTTCTATATTATTCCCGGAACATATGTAGTGCGTTTAATTGCACAATCACCTGGAAGTTGTATGGATACAGTATATCAAACAATGATTGCAGGCAGAGATACCGGCACTTTAAATTATGCGCCTCTGATAGGCTGTGCTCCTTTAACAGTAAACCTCCAGACAAGAACAGATATACCATTAACCTATACATGGGATTTTGGAGATGGTAATACTTTTAGTTCAACCGACTCAAACCGAGTGCATACTTATGACGCAGGATTTTATGTGCCTAAAGTGATTATTGCAGATAAACTTGGATGTTTCAGTATTCTTGTTGGGATAGATACAATTAAAGCATTGGGAACCAGACCCAACTTTGGTGTTGATATGCCCGTGTTGTGCGACGTTGGTACGGTTCAATTTGTTGACTCAACCATTTCAACGGATGTTGTTACATCTTATTTGTGGGATTTTGGCGATGGCAATACCTCCGGTTCTATTACTCCCCCATCACATACTTATGCAGCTCCAGGTGCTTATAATGTAACATTAACCATCACCACATTGAATGGTTGTACCAACAGTAAAACAAAAACAGCCGTTGTAAAAGTAGTACCATCACCACAAATAGGTATTATCGGCGATACAAGTTATTGTATGCCTGCAAATGTATTACTGCAAGGGCAATGGCTCAATCAAGATACATCCACTATCAATTGGCGTTGGAATATTGATGGACAAATTTTTACTGTAAAGAACCCACCTGCTATTAGCCGGCCAACAGCCGATACCATTTTTGCACAATTGATTGCAACAACAGGTGCAGGTTGTAAAGACACTTCTTACAAAACAATTGTTGTACATCCTTTACCATCTGTAACTGCTGGTAAAGACACAACGATTTGTTTGGGAAGTTTTGCAACTTTAAATGCAGGCGGCGCTGCAACTTATGTATGGAGCCCGCCAACAAATCTTAGTTGTACGAATTGTACCAAT
The DNA here is from genome assembly GCA_046593655.1 of Lacibacter sp. Classification (GTDB taxonomy): domain Bacteria; phylum Bacteroidota; class Bacteroidia; order Chitinophagales; family Chitinophagaceae; genus Lacibacter. The sequence continues at coordinate 2,443 of JBKJNM010000221.1, forward strand.
CCTCAGGCAAGTCCAACTAATCTTACTATGTACATTGTTACAGGTACGTCGCAATACGGATGTGTGAATAAAGACAGTATGCTTGTTAGAGTGAAGAGACCATTTGCTGTTTCGGCAGGTGGTGATGATACAGTTTGTGTTGGTAAAACAATTCAACTCTTTGCAAGTGGCGCAGAAAATTATTTATGGTCGCCCGGTACTACATTGAACGATTCAACCATTGCAAATCCTGTTGCTACACCAACGGGGACTACTACTTATACAGTTCTTGGTTACGACAGTTTAAATTGTTTTCAGAGTACGGCTTCGGTTACCATTATTGTTTATCCTTATCCTGCTGTGAATGCAGGAAGAGATACAGTGATCCGTGCCGGAAGTTCAGTTGTATTGCGCCCATTATTATCTAATGATGTAACAAACATTTTATGGTCGCCACCGGGAACTTTGTCTTGCACGAATTGTATTAACCCATTAGCAACTCCACAAAAAACAACAACCTATCGTATTGTTGCAACCAACATTGGAAAATGTAACAGCTATGATGAAGTAAAAATCATTGTGCTTTGCGACCGAAATAATATTTTCATTCCTACTGCCTTTACACCAAATGGGGACAATTTGAATGATCGTTTTTATGTGTTGGGGCCGGGAATAGAAAATGTAAAATCATTCCGCATTTATAACCGTTGGGGTAATTTGGTATTTGAAAAAATATATACCGATGCCAATGATGCGTTGCAGGGTTGGGATGGGATGATCAAGGGACAACAAGCACCTCCGGGACTTTACAGTTATACAGCAGAGGTTATTTGCAGCGGCGGAGGCATAATACCTGTTGCAGGATCTGTAACATTAATACGTTAAATAAAAAAGCGGTTTCTTGAAACCGCTTTTTATAAAATCAATTCAACTTAGATTTTATACATCCACTCATATGTATCAGCTTCTTTTCCTTCACGAATAGCTGTGAGCCTGCGTTTTACTTCAGGAGAAATTTTCCACAGATCGGTATCAAACTGCATTACGGTATCTTTATAACGCAATTCTTTAATGAGTGAAATGGTTGCAGCCGTTCCGGTACCAAACACTTCTTTTAGTTCTCCGTTATTAAATGCTTCCATTACTTCATCTATACTAATTGGTCGTTCTTCAACATTCAAGCCCATATCTTTTAAGATCGTCATTACGCTATCTCTTGTAACACCTGCAAGAATAGTGCCTTCACCAAGATCGGGTGTAATTGCTGTGTTGCCAATAATGACAAAACCATTCATCATACCAAACTCCTGCAGGTATTTATGTTCAATTGCATCTGTCCATAATACCTGATCATATCCTTTCTTCTTTGCTTCCGCAGTTGCATACATGGCAGCGGCATAGTTGCCTGCTGCTTTTGCATAACCCACACCGCCAGCAACTGCACGCACATACTGTTCTTCTACATAAATTTTCATGGGTGTTGCATAGTAAGGCCCCGTAGGGCTTAAGATGATCATGAACTTATAGTTATCGCTTGCTTTTACACCAATCACCTCGTCACTTGCAAACATGAATGGACGGATATACAGTGAATGATCGGTTTTGGTAGGTATCCACGCCTGATCAACTTCAATCAGCTTACGCATCCCTTCAATAAAAATTTCTTCGGGTATTTGTGGCATTTGCATACGCTCTGCAGAAATATTAAACCGCTTAAAGTTATCATATGGGCGAAATATAAATGCTTGGCCATTTTGATGTTTATAAGCTTTAATCCCTTCAAAGATGCTTTGGCCATAATGAATAGCTGCATTCGATGGTGCCAGCATTAAAGGTTGGTAGGGTTTGATCTCCACATTTTTCCATTCCCCATCTTCATAATCAGCTTCCAGCATATGATCGGTAAAGTGTTTCCCAAAAGGAACATTGGTAAGATCCAGGCTGTTTAGTTTACTGGTTTCAGATTTTGTAATTAAAATATCCATAGCGGCGATCATATCTCTTTATTTTTGGCAAAGAAACGAAAAAACAAACAAAGGTTAGCCATTATCAGTAACATATGAGTTTTGAAAATATTCAATTAACTAAAGAACAATTAGAAGAATTTTATTCTTCACATCTTGTAATAACAGAAGCCAGCAGGTATATCAACACTGAAGTAAAAGAAAAAGGAGCGTCAAAAGGCATTACAGGAAAGAATAATAAACATTTTGTATGGGTTGTAAATGATCCGGACTATCCTTTTTTAAGTGATGAGGATTTTAAGTTCGTGAGTGAAGTGATGACCGCCTGTAAAATGAATATGGATGATATTGCGTTGGTGAATCTTGCAAAAAGCAATCTGCATTTTGCTGAACTGATAGAAACACTTCAACCCAAATTCATCATCTTATCGGCATTGGCCCAAAATTGGTTAGATGCAGATAGTTACAGTTTGCAGCAACAGGAAGGTTTTCATTTTTATATAACTGAAGAACTAAGCATCTTGCGGAAGGATAAAGTAAAAAAATCTAAACTCTGGCTGGCATTGAAAAAAATGCTGGGTCTTTAAAATATATGCAGGAACTTATATTCGCCAGCGGCAATCAGCACAAGGCAGAAGAAATTGAATCGAGTTTACCTCCGGGCTTTCGTATTATCATTATGAAAGAAGCGGGGATTGATGAAGAAATTCCGGAACCTTTTCCATCCTTAGAGGAGAACTCAAAACATAAAGCTGTTTTTCTTTATGAGCTATTGAAGAAAGATTGTTTCTCTGAAGATACAGGGCTTGAGGTTGAAGCATTGAATGGAGAACCCGGTGTAAAAAGCGCCCGTTATGCAGGAGAAAATAAAAGCTTTGAGAAAAACATAGAGAAGTTATTAAGAGAGCTTGATGGACAACCTAACCGCAGTGCAAGGTTCCGAACAATATTTACATTGATTCTTGACGGGCAGCAACACCAGTTTGAAGGGATCTGCATCGGAACCATTACAGAGCAAAACTCCGGAACTGGTGGGTTTGGATACGACCCGGTATTTGTACCCGAGGGAAGTAAGCTTACATTTGCTGAAATGAACATGGCTGAAAAGAACAAATTTAGCCATCGGAAAAAAGGACTCGATCAAATGCTTCAATTCCTGAAAAATAAGAAAAGCCAATTTTAATGATGCAAAGCAACCAAATGATTTCAGATGCCGACTTAATAAAGGGATGCATAGAAGGCGACCGTAGAATGCAGAAACAGCTATATGATCAGTTTTCGCCTAAAATGTATGCCGTTTGTTTACGATATATGGGCAATGCCGATGATGCCCAGGATATTTTACAGGAAGGCTTTATCAAAATATTCAAGAATCTGGAACGCTTCAGGGGCGAAGGTTCTTTTGAAGGATGGGTACGGCGCATTTTCGTTAACACCGCCATTGAACATATCAGGAAAAAGAAACTGAACCTTTCATTAACGGAAAAAGAGGACACTATTGAATACAAGTCCGTTTCGGCAGTTGACAATATCAATGAAAAAGACCTCTTGAAAATTGTGAGTGACTTATCTCCGGGCTATCGCAGTGTTTTTAACCTGTATGTAGTGGAAGGCTTCAGTCACAAAGAAATTGGTGAGTTACTGGGTATTAATGAAGGCACCAGCAAATCGCAGTTGGCCAGAGCAAGAATGATTTTGCAGCAAAAGATTAAAAGATAAGAAAGGTAATTATGAATGATAACCATCTCCAGCAACTACTTCTGCAAACAGAAGTTACTCCTCCGCAAAACGGGTGGGATATGATTGTTGTTGCTTTAGATGAGATGGATGCAGATCAACGGCTGCAACAACACCTTCTTTCAGCCGAAATTGCTACTCCACAAAATGCATGGATGGTCATTGAAGAAAAATTAGATGATCAATTTTATATTGAACAATTAGAACAGTCAACTGCCAAAGCTCCCTTACGTGTATGGGAACTGATTAATACACAACTGGACGAAATAACAGATGAGCAGCTTGCAGCCAGGCTCATGGCCATTGAGGTAAATCCACCAGCAACAGTGTGGTCGGTAATTGATGAACAGCTCAATACAAAACAACCAGCTAAAGTTATTCCGTTCAAACGAAGTTATAAAAATGTTTATCGTTTAGCAGCAGCGGCAATCATAACAGGTATTCTGGCATTGAGTGGTTATTGGCTGTTGAATAAGGATAACCAAACAATTGCTTCAGTTACTACTGAGCAACCTGTAGTACCTGAACAAAAACCAACTGTCATTTTACCCGAGCTCATATCTGAACCGCAACAAGAAAGTACAACCGTTGCAACAAATTCACGAACCAACGTTAAAAAAAGAATTCAACAGGAGTTAAATTTGAAAAATGCAGTTGCTTTTGCTGATCCTGTTGATCACAGTTCACAAACTGCTGTAACGGCCAACGATATTCATCATCAATCATCTCAACCGGTTGCAGAAACAAGCTCTTTTGCCGAGAACCAGTATTTTGTTGTGCTCAATGAAAGTGGTGACCTGGTGAGGGTTTCAAAAAAGATCGCCAATTTAAAATGTTTGAACAGCAGCAATGCTGTTCCTGTTGATGCTGCAATGGTTTTACAAACTAAGGAATGTAATGAGCAGATCAAACGGCTCCAACAAAAAATGGCCATGTCTGCAATACTATCAGCATCGGGCGGATATATTGATCTGAGTGAAATCATTACTAATACTGATCAGTAATCAACCGATCGTTTATACATCATATGTCCCGGATTAAACTTACACTACCCGATACTTTTTCCTTCACAGCTATTATTCCTATCCGCATTTCAGATATCAACTATGGTAACCATGTTGGTAATGATGCTATCCTTTCTATTATTCATGAAGCAAGAATGCAGTTATTGACCAAACATCGTTTTACTGAATTAAACTGCGGAGGGGTTGGATTAATTATAGCTGATGCCGGAATAGAATTTAAAAAACAAATATTTTATGGCGATGTGCTGGAAGTAAGTATTGCGGCTGCCAATTTTTCTTCTATTGGTTTTGATCTGTATTATCGATTAGCAAAAAGAGCCGGTGAAAAAATAATCATTGTTGCATTGGCAAAGACAGGAATGGTTTTTTATAACTATGATGAGAAAAAGATAGCACAGGTGCCACAAGAAGTTAAGAAAGCACTTTCCTGAGGAAGCCTATTACTTCATCTTTTTTATTTCATTCAACAGCGTGCCTGCATAACTGCTGTTCTGTAAAACAAGTTCGTTATACTTTTTTACTGCATCGGGCTTTTTGTTTTGCCGTACATAGCATATTCCTAAATAATACAGTGTTGTTTCAAAATTGGGTTTCAATCGATCTGCTATCAATAAATGTTCAACAGCTTTATCCATTTGGTTGAGAGAGAAATAAGCAAAACCGATTTCAGCATACGACAGATAATTCTGCTTTTCAAAACCAATTGCTTTTTGCAGATAAGGTATAGCCTTTTCAAACTGGTGAAGATCATTATAACACCACCCTATCCAATAATAAGTTTTAACCGTCAGTGAATCAAACTCCAGTGCCTTGAGGTAATCTACTAAAGCTGCTGCTGTATTTTTTTGAGCATCTTTATAAAGATCAGCTCTTACAGCGTAAGCTTTTGCAAAAGACGGATTCAAAGCAAGAGCTTTGTTATAATCTTCCAGCGCTGCGTTGATCTGTCCAAGCTTATACTTTGCAAAACCGCTTTCATAAATGATCTTGTGCCCAGTTGGATCTAACAGCATTGCTTTTTGCAAAACAACTAATGCTTCTTTGTATAAATGCAGCTCATTATAGCACCAACCGAGTTCATACAATGCGGCTGTGAAATTGGGTTTTAGGTCCACTGACTTTTTTAAAACTTCAACAGCATCACTGCACTTCCCTTCTGTTTTCAACTGCATAGCATTCCGGTACAGCTCATCAGCTTTATCAGTTTGTGCAAAACTACTTATAGTAATAAGGAGAAAGAAAAAATATAGAATAATTTTACCGGGCATTATATTTTGAATTCAAACTAAAATAAATGGGAACTGCTCATTGTTTGCAATCAGCTATTCCAGATTCTCCAACTTTCTTCTGCTTGTATCTCCAGCATCTCTAATCCATTTTTGATTACAGCTCCTTGTTTTTCAGCTTCCAGCAGGAAAGCCGTTTTCTCCGGGTTGTAAATGAGATCATAACACAAGTATTGATCAGTAAGATATGTATAACCTAATGATGGCATTTGATTGATGTTTGGTTGCATACCCAATGGTGTGCTGTTAATAATAATACGGAAATCTTCTAACACATCTGCATTGAGTTGTTCATAACTGAGTTGACCTACTTCTGCATTCCTTGAAACATATACAAACTCAATCTTTAATTTTTTTAATACCCAGGCTACAGCTTTAGCAGCGCCGCCCGTACCAAGCACCAATGCTTTGTTATGATGTGGCAGCAGCAAGGGCAGTAAAGTTTGTTCAAAGGCAATAACATCTGTATTATAGCCGGTAAGTATCCCATCTTTTATATTGATACAATTACAGGCACCGATTTCCTGCACAGCCTTTGAAGCATCATCTAAATAAGGAAGAACAGTTTCTTTGTATGGAATGGTAACGTTTAATCCACACAGGTTTATTTCTTTCTCAAGCAATAATTTCAATGCTGTAATTGATGGAATGGGATATAACTCATAACTGCAATCATGAATGCCTTCTTTCTCAAACTTCCGGTTAAAATAATTTCCGGAAAAAGAATGTGATAAAGGATATCCAATCAAACCAAATTGCCTCATTATTTAGCCTGTTTATCGAGGAACAGATGAAAAGTATCACCTCTTAACCCAACCCGCATGGTTTCCAATGGTATTACTTCTGAAGGTGCAATATTTCCAAGGTTTACATTATGACCAATCAACTCAATAAAATAAAGTTGTTGTGCTTTTTGCGGAGCTTCCCACAAAATTTTTTCTGCGGGTATCTGTGTAAGAATTTCCTGTACCAATCCTTCCCTTACTTCACCGCTTCCTCGATAGATACCAACATTACCGGCTTCTCTTGCCTCCGCAATTACATAAGTTGAACCTGCTTCCAGTTCAGCTCTCATTAATTCAATCCATTTATATGGTGGAATGATATGCGCCGCATCTTTACTGCCCACTTCACTTAACACGATTCCGTGTTTGGTTAATTTTTCAATATAGCCACATTTTTCAGCATGGGGGATTTCAATTGAACCGTCGCTTACTTCCATATACTGAATACCATATTCTTTACAAACACTGATATAATCTTCGAACTGGTTACGGATGAGAAATGCTTCAAACAAAGTGCCACCAAAATAAACGGGGATGTCGTATTGAGCATACACTTCAAGTTTCTTCGTAAGATCAGGTGTTACGAAAGAAGTTCCGAAACCAAGTTTTACAATATCTACATGTGGGTGAGTAACACTTAAAAAATTCTTAGTCTCTTCTATACTCAGTCCTTTATCCATCACCATAGTTATGCCATTGGTACGGGGTCTCTTGTCTCTGTCCGGAATGTTTGAAAGATTAAAGTTCATGTACTAACGAATTTAAGATAGCCGCAAAAATAGGAAAGCAAGTTCAACCTGCAAGTATGATTTCTGTTCGTTTGGAATTATGCAGAACAGCTAAAAAACTAATTAAAAATGTCGCTCGTTTAAATAGAACGGGAGCGTTTATAACGGGCAATCAAATCAACCACCTGTGGGTGTTGCAAAATTTTAGGCTGTAATTCAATCAGCTTCTTGATCAATTTGGGAGCTTTCACCATAGCATTTTCAAGTTGAACGATAGCTTGTTTTATTTTACCCGACGCAAAAAAGATAGCAGCCCTGTAAAAAATAAAAACAGGTTTACCTCCTGTTGCTTCATAAGCTGCACAGGCATATTCATCAGCGTTGTCAAGCATTTTTGATTTAAGCATACATTCCAGCATGGCACTCCATCCTTTTACATTTTTGGGGCGGTGTTTAATCACATTTGCATAAAACTCAATGGCTTCTTTATACCTGCCTATTTCAACTAATGACATGCCCATTGCCAGGTTATAATCTGGTTGCAGTCGTTGTATTTTCAATGCCAGATGTAATTGTTTGATAGCCGTTTCGTACTGCTCTTCATTAATATAGGTACAAGCAATTTTATAATAAAGTTTGCTGTCTTCAGGATGCATGTGCGATGCTTTGCGGTAATGAAACCTTGCCTGTGCATATTGAGCCATCCTGTCGTAACAATAACCAATGGCTTCATGAATCACCTCTTCAGGCCTGCTGAGTTCCAGTACTTTTTCCAGCATTTCAATGGCTTCTTTATATCTCCGTAAGCGAATATAGGCGTCGCCTATATTACGGTAGGCATAATCAAACTTCTCATCAATTGTAATACAGTACATGTAAGCGTCAATTGATTTTTCATACAATTTCAGCCCCTGGTAAGCCGCCCCGAGATTAAACCAGGCGAGTTCGCTGTAAGGATAATCATTGATAATATTGAGGTGCAAACGGATAGATTCTTCGTTTCTTCCTGTAAAATCTGTCCAGAAACAAATCTTATACAATGCCTCCTCATTAGAAGGATCTTCTTCCAGAATCAGCTTTAAACAATCAAACACTTTTTCAAACTCTTCATAATCATCATATACATCGGCCAGTTCGAAAAGGAGTTCCAGTCTGTCTTCACCAATAAAAAGTTCCAGTGCCTCCTGCAACAATTCAACCGCTTTCTCCTGCTGGTCCAGCGCCAGGTAAGCATCCGTTTTAAGAATAAACAGGTCAATATCGTTGCTGTCAAGTAATTCGGCTTGCTCCAGCACCTCCAGTGCAGCTTTGTATTGGCGGGTTGCCAGGAGCATATCGGCTTTTTTTATAAGAAGGGAGGCAGAATAAGGGTATATATCGATACCCAGATCAGCAGCTTGCATTGCCTGAGGAATATCTTCCTTATCATCAAAATAATCGATCAGTTTTTCGAAAGCTTCTTCCTCCAGAAATGAGTGGGACCGGCCGTTTTTGAGGTTTTCGAAGATTTGAAGTAATTCTTTAATTTCTTCTCTGTCTTGACGGAAAGGATTTTGCTTCATGTGGTTGCAGGTTATTGTAAGTTACCCCGATTTAAAGAAATATTCCTATGGCCATGTAACAATTAGTTATCAACATACGTTAATATAAATATAAAATAATGATAATCGGCTTTCAAAACCCAGGTTTTAATTCATAAATTTGTACAAATGCAAACCAAAACTTTAAATTATTCAAAAGTGCTGAGAAACGGCTTACTGCTTTTCTTAAGTTTTGCCATGTTACATTCTGCATCATCAGCCACTTTTTCTGGTGGAGGCAAAAAGAAAGACACTAAAAAATCTCCTGTTACGGCGTTAAATCTTAAGAACAATCCTTTAAGTTTTAATAATGGATACAAGTTTAGAAGCGGTTTAACTTTTTCTACTAATACATCAAACACGTTGGTCATGCACGGCAACAGTATACGTTTTCAGAAAGGCAATAACCTGTATGTATTACCAGTGAAACATAAAGTGATCTTCAGCAAATTCAAAACTCCTCAAAAAGAAAATAGATAAAAAGAAAAAGCCTCCAGTTGGAGGTTTTTCTTTTACTGTCTTTCCAATTCAAATTAATTTTTTGTCTTTGTATTTTTAACCTGTTCGTAGGTCATTTCTCTGTAACCGGCTTTAGGAACATCGTACAAGGCAGCAGCAACAGGATCAAAGCTTACTTTATCTGCAATGTAGGTGACTTTCATTTTTCCCAATTCCGATTCATATTCCAGAGGAAAACCGGGCAGGCTCTCAAACTGCACACCATAATCCTTGTTCTGAAATACCAGTTCAGTAGTATAATATACTTTGAACGTAGAACCATCTTTCATTTTTGCAACGGCCAGTTTACAATTATACCCCAGAATTTTTTTAGTCTCAGACAATAACTCGTAGCGGATGCCGGCATATTTACTGTTACGGTCATCGTAATTCTCTTTTGTCATTCGAATAAGAATTTTCTGATCGCCATACTCATTCATCACCACAGCATTTCCCTGTCTTGAATCATGGAGCGTAACCGTTTTACCAAGAATGCTGGTAAGCTCAGTACGTGTATTAACACCCTTGAACCATATCTTTTGGGTAGCGCCATCCAGCAAATCGGCGGCCTTTGCCTCATTGTTACCGGTGTTTACTACAATATTGTAAGTAACCACACCTTCATTATAAACCTGCTGTGCGTTTATATGACTTACCGAAGTAATCAATCCAAACATCAATCCAATCTTTACAATCTGCTTCATAGTTTTAATAATTATTCTATACAGGCTAAAGATATAAAAATAGTGTGCCAAGTTGCATACTCAACTTATAAAAAACCCCGATGCTGCGATCGGGGTTGCCTATATGTTGTTAAGATTATTTTTTGTTGGCTTTATTCTGCATGCCTTTCACCTTTTGATTGGTTTGTTGCACCTGCTCCAGCCGTTCCTGCCATTTTGATTTGGTAACAGGTTTCTTTTTATTTTCCTGCATTTTAGCATGAATTTTTGCATCGCTGATAATGAACCGTTGAATGACAAACTGCAAACCGAGTGTGACAATGTTTGAAACGGTGTAATACCATGTTAATGCTGAAGGCAAACTGTTAAATATGAACAATAACATGATGGGGAAGAAGTAAATCATGTACTTCATCACAGGATTGTCCTGTGTTGGTGTCATCTGCATGTTGTACATGGAGATGAGGAAACTGGTTAAAGTTGCCGTAATGGTAAACAAGCTCACATGATCGCCATAAAAAGGAATTTTGAAAGGAAGATGAGCAATAGAATCGTACGATGACAGATCCTGAGCCCATAAAAAGCTTTCACCACGTAATCCGATATTGGCATTAAAGAAACTGTACAATGCAAAGAAGATGGGGATCTGCAACAACGCAGGGATACATCCACCCAATGGGTTTACACCCGCCTGGCGGAACAGTTTCATTTGATCCATACTCATTGCCTGCTGATCGCTGCCGTGTTTCTTTTTTAACTCATCAATTTCAGGACGAAGCACTTTCATTTTGGCCCCACTTAGGTAACTGGAATAAGTAAGTGGAGAAATGATGAGGCGAATAAAGAATGTGAGCAACAGAATTACAATTCCTACGCTGCCGATGTATTTATCAAAGAAATCAAACACCGGCATCACCACCCAACGGTTAATATATTTTACAAAAGCAAATATGCCATAACCCAACTGTACATGACTTTCCAGTTTATTGTTATATGCTTTGAGGATATGATAATCATTGGGCCCAAAGTACAATTGTAAAGGAACAGTTGCTGTTGAAGCACCTGCAATATTTAACCGCAGAATATTCTTAACATCCATTACTTTTTTCAATGAATCTTCTTCTTCGGTGGGAACTGTCCAGTTTGATTCAGCATAAGAAAAATTAGTTCCTGCAATAACTGATGTATTGAAAAACTGTTGTTTTACACCAAGCCATTTTGTTTTATCGCCCAGTTTTTTGCTATCACCTGTACCGGCAGCCGAGAAATCATAATCACCTTCTTCTACAAAGGCAACATTGCTTTGTCCTTTTTCATACTTCAGGTCTTTCTCCTGCTGATGAGCAGTAATGTCCCAATTAAGATTTAAAATACCCTGTGTCAGTAATTTATCAGCGCCAACCAGCTTAATATTCCAGCCAATGAGATAATCGTTGTTTTTAATTGTAAACTCATGCTCAACCAACTGACCTGAAGCATTTGCCAATGTGAAACTGATCTTTTGTCCACTATCTGTTTTGCTTATTGCACCGGGTGTAAAGTTCAACTGTGATGTAAGTGCAGATTGGTTGTTGCCGGTATTAATGGCATACATGAGTTGATGATTGTCACCTCCTAAAATCACCTGTTTACCATCATATTTTTTAAAGTTTTTCAGTTCAATTGATTTGGGGAAACCGCCTTTACTGGTAAAACTCACTTTCATCACTTCATTTTCAACAATAGTGATCTGCTCAGTACCTGTTCCTGCACTTTGAAAATTACCTGCTGCCTGTTGGGTTGCAGCTGAATCTCTTTTAACAGCTTCCTGTTTCTGAGCAACTGTATCAACCAATTTCTTCTTGGCTGTTTCAATTCGTGCCAGTGAATCTGCCGCTCTTTGTTTTTCTGCCTGTAAAGCTCCTTGCTGCCGTTGTGTAAAAAAGATATAACCAAACAGCAGCGCCATCATCACTACAAAGCCAATAATCGTATTCCGGTCGAAGTTCATGTTTTAAATTTTGGAGCGGCAAAGGTAGGTATTCGGAGGCAACAGTAGTGAAGCTGTATTCAGGAGTATGCTACTTAAACTGGTAAATGTTAGAACCTGTCTCAAAAATGGTTTTGCGAATTTCTTAAACTAGGCTAACAGTGGTTGGTGAGGGCAGCAACCACTGCGGGAACTAAGGACTATCAGTTAACAACTAATGATTACTGCTAAAGACTCTTTTACCAAATCCTTTACAATAATTACTTTTACCACTCGTTTTCATATCGCTGTTTTAACCACGTTCGCTGTTCTAGCTTTAACCAAGCTAAATTTTTAAACCAAATTTATGAGTCAGGAAGCTACACCCATGTACGCTGGGGAAGCGTATAGCCCTTCGCAAACAGATGAACTGCTTTGGTGGCTGGCAACCGCTGAAAAAGAATTGATCAAAGATTGTGTGGTTGACAGAAACCGATACCGCATAGTTGGCATGAGCGTTCTCGCCACCTGGATATTTGCCACTCTTGCATGGACTTATTTTTTCTCTACCGTTATTGACAATGTATTTCTCTATGTTGGAAGCGGTTTGTTCATGGGGTTCGTGATCTTAACAATTGACAGGGCATTGATCAAAGGCATCAATCAATTCAATAAACGCAAATTTACTCCACTCCTTTTTCGTGCATTGCTGGCATTAACTATTGGAACATTTATGGCGCAGCCTGCCATTCTGTATATGTTTGACAAGGAGATTAAAATGCAGGTATCGCTGGATAATGAAAAACGCAAACTCACCAAACGAACAGAATTGGACATTCTTTATAAAAACAGGAAGGATGAACTGCAGAAAGAAAAAGCAATCATTCAAAATAATCTTGCAGCGAAATATGCTGATGTTTCAACTGCCCGTGAAAAATTTATTGCTGAAACAGATGGTAGCGGTGGTACCGGCAAAGTAGGTATTAAAGACATTGCATTAGCTAAACGAAATGAATATCAAAAGCTGGATGAAGAATACAAAGTACTACAAACGCAGAATCAGCAAAGGATTACAGCCATTGATGAAGAGTTGAACCAAATGGAATCAACCATCAAAAAACAGGAAACTGATTTTCTCAACTATCTCAACACCGGATTCCTGACAAGGATTGAGGCACTGGATAATTTACTGAAGGAGAATGGAGCTTTGCAGTTCAGGTATTATTTGATCTTAATTATCTTAATGTTGATTGAACTGATGCCGGTGATTGCAAAAACATTATTGCCTGTTGGGGTATATGATGAAAAAGTAAGACAACGGGAATCGCTTGAAAAAATAATGGCAGAAGAAAGTGCCGGTTACGAAAAAGAAATGAAGCGCCTCTACAACAAACTATCCATGCAACAGGATACAGAAACCATGGAAGAATTTTTCCGTATGCAGAAGGATGAGCAAAAGAGCAAGTTGAATCATTTTGGAAAAGACTGGAAACGCAATGATGAAAAAGTACAGGGCTTTTGGGAGAAGATCAAACAACAGATGATTGGACGGCCGGAGAATTAGTTACAGTTTGTAGTGGATAGTTTGTAGTACTTACCTCAACATTAAAGCAAAAAGTGAATACTGATTGGTCTTCACTTTTTATTTTTCAGCTTCTATTTTCGATTTATAGTTATATCATTTCACTCTCCAGCAACGGGTTCTTAATAGAATGTTGCTTCTCCGAATATTCTTTAGCTGCTTTAATGAAATGCACAAACAATGGTGCAGGGCTTTCAACTGTACTTTTTAATTCAGGATGATACTGCACACCAATAAAGAAGGGATGTTTTGCATTTTCAATGATCTCCACCAACCCCGTTTCAGGGTTCTTACCGCTTGGGATCATACCTCCCTGTTCAAATGCATCTATATATTTATTATTAAACTCGTAACGATGACGGTGACGTTCATTGATGTGCAGGCTTTCATAAATTTTTTCGGCCAGGGAACCTTCTTTTATATCACATGGATAAGAACCCAAACGCATGGTACCTCCTTTGGTCGTGATCTTCTTCTGCTCTTCCATCATATCAATCACTGCGTCTGTTGTTTGAGGGTTCATTTCAAATGAATGCGCATCTTTCATTCCTAATACATTCCGGGCAAATTCCACACAAGCCATTTGCATACCAAGGCAAATACCAAAGAAAGGCAAACTGTTTTCTCTTGCATATTTAATGGCCGTGATTTTTCCTTCAATACCACGATTGCCAAAACCCGGTGCTACCAGCAATCCATCGAGTCCTGCAAGTTTTTCAGCTACATTTTGTTCGGTAATAAATTCACTGTGTACATTCACCACGTTTACTTTACATTCATTCATAGCACCGGCATGAATAAAACTTTCAAGAATGGATTTGTAGGCATCCTGCAGTTCAATATACTTCCCGATCAACCCAATATTTACCTGGCTCTTGGGATACTTTAATTTGTCTAAAAACTTTTTCCAGTTTTCTAAATCAGGTTCAGGAAAGATCGTAACGCCCATTTTTTTCAAACAGATCACATCTAACTTTTCCCGCAACATAAATAACGGTACTTCATAAATGGTGGAAGCATCCATTGCTTCAATCACTGCTTCAGGTTTCACATTACAGAACAAGGCTATTTTGCGGCGAATTTCTGTACTCAACGGCTTCTCAGTTCTGCAAACAATAATATCAGGATGTACTCCTTCCTGGCTGAGCATACGAACGCTGTGCTGGGTAGGTTTTGTTTTTAATTCCTTTGCTGCTTTTAAATAAGGTATTAATGTTAAATGAATCACCAAACAATCATCGTCTGGCATTTCCCATTGAATTTGGCGTACTGCCTCAATAAAAGGCAACGACTCAATATCACCTACTGTTCCACCAATTTCTGTAACAACAATATCATATTTGGAATCTTTCCCCAGCAATAACATCCGGCGTTTGATCTCGTCTGTAATGTGAGGAACTACCTGCACCGTTTTGCCGAGATAAGCCCCTTCTCTTTCTTTATTGATGACAGTTTGATAAATGCGGCCGGTGGTAACATTGTTGGCCTGCGTGGTATGAATATTCAAATATCGTTCGTAGTGACCAAGATCCAGATCGGTTTCTGCACCATCTTCTGTAACAAAACATTCACCATGTTCATAGGGATTGAGGGTGCCGGGATCAACATTGATATAGGGATCGAATTTTTGAATGGTTACTTTAAACCCACGGGCCTGTAACAATTTTGCAAGCGAGGCTGCAATGATTCCTTTACCCAATGATGATGTAACGCCACCGGTTACAAAAATGTACTTGGCCATAAAAATAAATTTTCAAGTTTAACGGACCTGCCTTAATGTAAAATGGAAATAGAAAAATCGTGGAGGTCATGCAAACCTACAATGTTTTTTTTGTTTGAAGAAAAGCATCTGCTTCATGTGGAAAAAAGACGGAACGATTACAAGTTCATTGCAGCGGTTATTGCTCTTTTTCAGGTATGTTCCGCCCCCTGGCGTTGAACTGCAGGTTATAAGATGCGATCACAAATGCGCAGAATTGGTTTTTGACCAGTTGGTTACCCTTAAAAAAAAGCGGAAAAGGCGATTCCATATAGTTTGCTTCTGCACGGAGCAAGAGGTTTTTAATCGGCAGCCAGTCTAGATTGGCCGAAGCATGGTTCACATTAAATTCATGATAAATATTAAAAGGTAAATGAAATAACAAATTCTGTTTATCAATAAACCGTTCATAACGAATTGCTGCACTCCATTTCCCCGGCTTCATTTGATACCGAAGCAAAGCCTGAAAACCATTCCAGATATCTGTCTGGTTAGTATCAAACGAATTTTCCTGTAAGCCAATATCCCAACTAAGTGTAACACCTGTTCTTTTACCAATTGCAATTGTTGCTGTTGTGTTAGAATACATCCTTGTTACATTCCTACCATAAAATATCTGACCAATAAAGCTGCTGTTATTCAGGCTCAGTTTTGCATTCGGAGTATAATTCAGTTGCATGCCCCAATGTGTACCCAATTGATTGGCAGGAACTGTTATGCGTTGCCAGCCAGTAAGCATCAGCAGGGCCAGGTACCATTTTTGTGTTGGTTGATAACTTACTCTTACTCCTGTTTCATAATAGGGAGAGTTATCGGCAGTTATACTTCTTGTTGCTGCCCATTGATCTTTCCCGATTGCAGATTCAAAGCCGATATGCGATGGCAACACTCCCGCATCAAGCCAAACATGAGAATCGTTTGCAAGTTTTACACCTATATTAGCTTCATAAATATTTCGGGTCCATACTGCTTCATTGGCAAGATTGGCAGTTGCGTAATCTCCCGCCATGAAACCAAGATTACTGCGAAAACGTTTAGATGAATAATGCACTCTTGCTAAAGCCATGTTGATACCAACTGCATTGGCCCTGGTATAATTATAAAAAAAAGCAGGTCTTGTTTTAAACACTGGTTTATGTGCTATTGAAGAGCCATACCCTTCTGCAAAGAATTGAAATACGAGTGAGTCTTTATCCTGCTCCTGTGCATATACTGAAGAAAAGGAAAATAAAAGGATGAGCAACCGTTTCATAACATCTGTAATTTACTAAACAGAATGAAAGAGTTTAGTGATTTTAATTATTTTCCTGTTGTATAATACAGATATGAACCACATGGCCATGCCCTGTGTTTGTTGTTGCTGCAGTAGCTTATAAAATAAAACCTTGAACAGGAGAAGCATTTTATACTACTCCCCTATTTTTTTATAACTCGCTACAATTCCTTTAATCAATGATGAACTGAAACCCTGGTGTTCCATTTCATTTAGCCCTGCAATGGTACATCCCTTTGGCGTTGTTACTTTATCAATTTCCTGTTCGGGATGACGACCGGTTTGCAATAACAGTTCTGCAGCTCCGTTCACAGTTTGTGCGGCAATGAGTGATGCAGTTTTTGCATCAAACCCAATTTCAATGCCGCCTTGAATACTTGCACGGATATAACGCAGCGCATAAGCAATGCCGCAGGCGCCTAATACAGTTGATGCATCCATTAATTTTTCCTCAATCATTACTACTTTCCCCAGTTGGTTAAAAATAGCATCTACATAATCTAACTGTTCAGTTCCCACTTCTTTAGAACAAATGCAGGTCATACTTTCCTGTATTGCAATAGCCGTATTGGGCATTGCACGAACGATGGGCATTTTCTTACCTACCCATTTCAGCATGTCATCAATGAGTATACCGGTTACCACACTAACCAATACATGTTTTTGCGGATCAATTTCATCTTTAATATTCGTAATTACATCTTCAATCTGGAATGGTTTTACTGCCAGCATTACCAGGTCTGCAAACTGAACAGCTTCTTTGTTGTTAGTTGAAACAAGTACTCCCTTCGATTCAAGCGGTTCTAAGGTTTTTACATTTCGCTTGGTAATGATGATGTGCTGTGGTAATACAAACCCGCTTTTTATCAATCCTTCTGCAATAGCTACGCCCAGGTTTCCTCCGCCGATGATGGCAATTTTCTTGTTCATAATGAATTGTTTGCTGAATAAAAATAAGAAAGAAAAAATTGTAACCATTAAAACCCTGTTCGGGGTTGCAAACCCTCACGACGGTTAAAACCTTACACAGTTTAATAATAATTAAGCTGTGAAAGATAGTTTTTTACATATTCATCTACGCCTTTTTCAAGTGAAGTAAATTCATCTTTATAACCGGCAGCTTTTAATTTGCTCATATCCGCTTCGGTGAAATACTGGTATTTGTCACGAATGTCTTCCGGCATATCAATGAATTGAATGGTTGTTTCTAATTTCAGTGCATGATAGGTTGCAGCAACAAGGTCATGAAAGGTTCTTGCTTTACCCGTTCCTAAATTATAGATAGCTGAAGCAGGTTGATTTTTCATCATCCAATCAATCACTTTAATGACATCTTTTACATACACAAAATCACGCAATTGTTCCCCATCTTTAAACCCATCTTTATGCGAACGGAATAATTTCACCAGGTTGCTTTGCTGAATCTGGTTGAAGGAATGAAAAATAACACTGGCCATTCTTCCTTTATGATATTCGTTAGGACCATATACATTAAAAAATTTCAACCCTGCCCAAAACGGAGGATGATCTTCCTGGTGCAATACCCATTTGTCAAATTCATTTTTTGAAATGCCATAGGGATTCAAGGGTTTCAATTCATGACACAATGCATGCTCATCATTATAACCCAATGCGCCATCGCCATAAGTAGCAGCCGATGATGCATAAATGAGCGGTACATTGTTAAGTGTACAATAATTCCAGATGGATTGTGAATACTCAACGTTGAGATGCTGATGGATAGCATAATTAAATTCTGTGGTATCAGTTCTTGCACCAAGGTGAATGACAAAATCAACAATAGGTTTGTTTTTTAATAACCAGTTGAAGAGGTCTTCACGTTCAACTTCACAGACAAACTGCTTCTCTTTTAAATTGGGTATTTTATCAGCACGGTTAAATTCATCCACCAATATCAGGTTCGTAAATCCAGCTTCATTTAAATATTGTACCATACAGCTACCAATAAAACCGGCAGCACCTGTAACAATAATGCTGCTCCCCCCGCCCCCTGAAGGGGGGACCTGCAAGCCTCCGCTAATTTGATTATTACGCATGTTTTTAATGTAGTCTCTTTAGCTTTAATAACTCCCTTTAGGGCTGGGGCTACAACGCAATTAATGCATGTTCACTTTCATGGCCAGCCAATAAATTTTCAATTGCTGTATCATATTTTTCTTTCCATTGCAACACAGTACCCCACTCCATTCCATCTACTTCAATACTGCCATTGGTTACAACTCCAAGTTCTGCATAAGGATGAGTGCCAATTGCCTGTTTAAATGCTTCAACTCCTTCTGCTTTCACTGTAACCACTACCCTGCTTTGACCTTCACCAAACCAATAAGCATCTTTACGAATATTGCTGTCGGACGCTACAACATCAAACCCTAACCCATTATTAAAACAAGATTCCAGTAGAGTCGTAAATAATCCTCCTTCACTTATATCATGTGCAGAACTTATCAACTTGCTGCTGATTAACATTGCAACTATTTGCTGCAATGCAAACTCTTCTTCCAGTTCAAAATAAGGAGCCGGACTAAATTCCACTCCATGTATCTTATGCAGGTATTCACTTGAATTAATATCATTGGTTGATTGGCCAATTAAAAAGATCACATCCTCTTCAGCTTTAAAATCAAGCGTCATCTTATCATTGATGTTCTCCAGCAAACCCACCATACCAATGGTTGGTGTTGGATACACCGCACCCTGAGGATGTTGATTATAAAAACTTACATTACCTCCGGTAACGGGTGTATCAAACTTTATACATGCTTCGCCCATTCCTTTAATAGCATGAACGAATTGATAATACACTTCGGGATCATAAGGATTACCAAAGTTTAAACAGTTGGTCACTCCAAGCGGTAAGCCACCACTGCAAACAATATTTCTTGCTGCTTCACTTACTGCAATCATTGTTCCTTTATACGGATCTGCAAAAACATAACGACTGTTGCAATCAGTTGTAACAGCTAATCCTTTAGTAGTTCCTTTAACATGAACAACAGCCGCATCAGTTGGTGCATTGGTACTTGAGTTGCCGGTACCAACCATACTATCGTATTGATGATAAACTGTTCGCTTACTTGCAATATTGGGAATTTGAATCAATTGTTCAGCAACTGCTTTCAGATTATCGGGCACTTCAATTGAAGCAGCATCAAAAGCTTTTATTTTTTTAAAATAAGCAGGCTCCGTATGTTCTCTTGTGTATTGAGGAGCGCCGCCACCCAATACTAATTCATAAGCAGGTAATTCTGCTTCCAATTGGCCATGCATATAAAAACGCAACATGCCATCGCCCGTTACTTCACCTATTTCACTGCAAGGCAGATCCCATTTTTCAAATACATCCAACACTAATTGTTCTTTTCCTTTTTCAACAACCATCAACATGCGTTCCTGGCTTTCGCTCAGCAACAGTTCCCATGTTTTCATATGCTGTTGTCGTGTTGGAACTTTATCCAGATCAATCCGCATCCCTACTTCACCCTTTGCACTCATCTCTGCAGTGGAGCAAATGATACCGGCTGCACCCATATCCTGCATACCCACAACAGCACCCGTTTGAATTACTTCTAAACAAGCTTCCAGTAATTTCTTTTCCTGGAATGGATCACCTACCTGTACGGCAGGTAAATCTTCAGCACTATCGGCAGTTATATCGGCGCTTGCAAAACTTGCACCACCAATACCATCTTTACCCGTTGCACTTCCAACAAAGAAAACGGGGTTTCCAATTCCTTCTGCAGTGGCTGAAACAGTTTCACCTGCCTTTACAATTCCAACACTCATGGCATTTACTAATGGGTTGGTATGATAACAATCTTCAAAATAAATTTCACCGCCAACGGTAGGTATACCAAAGCAGTTGCCGTAATGACCAATGCCATGTACTACCCCGCCCAACAAGTGCTGCGTCTTTGCTTCTTTCAGATTACCAAAACGCAGTGAATTAAGAGCAGCGATGGGTCTTGCACCCATGGTGAAAATATCACGGTGAATACCACCTACTCCTGTTGCTGCTCCCTGAAACGGTTCAATGGCTGATGGGTGATTATGACTTTCAATTTTAAAAACTACACCCAGGTTATCACCAATATCCATCAAACCAGCGTTTTCATCGCCTGCTTTTACCAACATCCGGCCACCTTCACGAGGTAATGTTTTTAACCACTTGATAGAATTTTTATAACTGCAATGTTCGCTCCACATGCCACTGAAGGCGCAGAGTTCATTAAAGTTGGGAGTGCGACCAAGTTTTTGTTTGATGAGTTCAAATTCTTCTGCTGTTATACGAAGTTGCTGGGCGGTAGTAACTGTTATTTCCATGATGTGTAAGAAAGCGCAAAAGTACTAATGACAGATGAATGGTTTGAAACTATGGAAAGAAATATTTTAATTTGCTGATTATACATGACGTATCTCCTGTTTGCAATATTTCTTTTCTTCTTTTGCTGGCTCATTACCAGGATCCGGTTTTTACAAAACTCCGGCTTAAGCAATCAATGGTTGATTGGTTTATTTGTGCTTAAAGTTGCGGCGGGTGTTGCCTATGGCTGGTTTTTTACTACTATTCCCAATTACGAGCAATCATCTGACAGCTGGAAGTTTTTCATTGATGGCAGTAAAGACACACAGCTTTTATATCAGGATCCGATGAGATATTTCAGCAGCATTCTTGATAATCCTCATGATAAAGAATACCGGCACCTCTTTTCAAGCGTTAATTCCTATTGGAACGATTTAAAGCATATGTATATGGTGAAGCTCGTTTCACTGTTTAATATTTTTACCGGTTCCCGTTATTATGTAAATGTGATTCTTTATTCCTTCATTACTTTCTTCGGGCCCATTGCTTTGATCAGGGTCATGAATGATGTGTTTCCTAACCGGCTACGACTGATCACATGCAGTACATTTCTGTTTCCCTCATTTCTTTTCTGGTCATCTGGTATTCATAAAGATGGGTTGGTGTTTGCTTTACTTTCACTGGCAGTTTATATGATGTATTTCGGTTTAAAAGAAAAAAAACTGGGGTTCAAACAGATTTTGTTGATTTCAATTTTGATTGCATTGATCTTTCCTGTTCGTAATCATGTTGTACTTGCTGCTATTCCAGGTTTCCTTGCATGGTGGCTGGCAGAAAAATATTTCAAACGAAAGTGGTTAAGCTTCTTATTAGTTACAATTATCTGTAGTGTTATTTTTTTTGGTGCAAAATATATTCACCCAAAATTAGATCTGCCCATTTCTATTTCATTAAGGAACAAAGATTTTATTAGGCTTGGAGGAAACTCTTTTTTACCCCAACGAAAATTAGAACCAACTTTTATTGGCTTTTTAAAAAATGCACCACAAGCATTGAATCATACGTTGGTTCGCCCGTATGTAACAGAATTCATTTCACCTCTCTATTTGGCAAGTGCTTTAGAAATTTTATTCATTTGGATATTGGTGAGTGTTTGGTTTTTCAGATATAGTGATAATCCATACAAACATTCAGTTGTACAATTTCTGTTTCTGATATCAATGGTTTTACTCCTGCTCACAGGCTATATAGTTCCTCAACTTGGTGCTATTGTTCGTTACCGTGCTATTTTCTTCCCGTATATTCTTGTACCCATTATTGCAACAATTGATTGGAAATGGAATAAATTAAAAAAATAAATATGTTTTTGTTTTTTGACTAACACCTGTTCAATAATCAAATAAAAGTCAGAATTTTCCCACAAATTTTACAAATACAATCGATTCTGTTGATTTTTTAAAATGAAAACACCAAAATTTTGAAGTTTTTTCCGTTCTTTTGCAACTTAAAATTTCTTCCATGCAATCTTTACGTTTTAAAGCAATTGACAACTTAAACAGCCATGTTCAAACCGAATTTGCTGCTTCAACCAAAATCACAGCTATTTTTAACGAGAATGTTTTTACATTAAAAGTTGCCCGTGAATTTTTAAGTGATGAGGCTTATAAAAGCCTGGTGGCTTCAGTTAAAGGAGGCAAAAGAATTGATCGCAGTATGGCCAGTCAAATCGCCAGCGGTATTCGCCAATGGGCTGAAACAAAAACCGTAACTCATTATACACACTGGTTTCAACCTCTTACCGGCACCACGGCTGAAAAGCATGATTCATTTTTTACATTGAAAGGTGATGGTACAGCCATTGAAGAGTTCGACGGTGCAGCATTGATTCAGCAGGAACCTGATGCCTCTTCCTTCCCAAGCGGTGGATTGCGTGCAACTTTTGAAGCCCGTGGTTATACTGCATGGGATCCCTCTTCTCCTGCATTTATTATGGAAATCGGAAATGGCAAAACACTTTGCATTCCTACTGTATTTGTTTCTTACACAGGCGAACTGCTCGATTATAAAGGACCGGTATTAAAAGCATTAGAGGCGTTGAATAAAGCGGCCATCGATGTTTGTCATTATTTTGATAAGAATATAAATAAAGTAACAGCAACACTTGGTTGGGAACAGGAATATTTTGTTGTGGATGAAGGATTATTCAATGCACGCCCTGATTTGGTATTGTGTGGCCGTACCGTATTCGGACATTCTCCTGCAAAAGGTCAGCAATTAGAAGATCATTATTTCGGATCTATCCCTGAAAGGGTGTATGCTTTCATGCGTGACTTTGAAAATGAATCTTACAAACTTGGTATTCCTTTACGTACCCGTCATAATGAAGTAGCGCCATCTCAGTTTGAGTGTGCTCCTATTTTTGAAGAAGTAAGTGTAGCAGTTGATCATAATTCATTGTTGATGGATGTAATGGATCGTGTTGCCCGCAGGCATAAATTGAGAGTGTTGTTACATGAAAAACCATTTGCAGGTATCAACGGTAGTGGTAAACATAATAACTGGAGTTTGGCCACCGATACAGGTGTTAATCTGTTAGCACCCGGTAAAACGCCAAAAACCAATTTGATGTTCCTTACATTCTTTACGAATGTTGTACGAGCCGTTGATGTATATGCTGATCTTTTGAGAGCATCTATTGCCAGTGCAGGTAATGATCATCGTTTGGGTGCAAATGAAGCTCCACCTGCCATTATCTCTGTTTTTGTTGGTAAATACTTATTTGAAGTATTAGAAGCAGTTGAAAAAAGAGTAACAGTTAAGTTTGATGAACAGGATGAAGCGATTCTGAAACTGGATCTGCACAAGAGCATTCCTGAGTTATTATTAGATAATACAGATCGTAACCGCACATCACCCTTTGCCTTTACAGGAAATAAATTTGAGTTCCGTGCTGTTGGTTCAAGTGCTAACTGCTCAAACGCAATGACAGTGCTCAATGCAATCATGGCTGAAACATTAACTCAGTTTAAAGCCGATGTGGATGCGTTGATTGAAAAAGGCGATAAGAAAGAAATTGCCATTATGCATGTATTGCAGCGTTATGTAAGTGAAAGCAAAAAAGTTTTGTTTGAAGGAGATGGTTACAGTGAGGCATGGGCAAAAGAAGCAGAAAAGCGTGGTTTGCCGAACGTAAAAACAACTCCGCTTGCATTAGATGCAATGATTACAAAAAAATCAAAAGAGTTATACGAACGTACAGGTGTATATACACATGCCGAACTGGAAGCAAGGCATGAAATAGAACTTGAAAATTATATTAAGAAAGTGCAAATTGAAGGACGTATCATGGGTGAACTTTGCACCAGCCATATCCTGCCCCCCTCCATCAAATATCAGAATGTACTGATCAATAACATTAAAGGGTTGAAAGAAATTGGTGTTCCTGAAAAATCCTATGCCAATCAAAAACAAATCCTTGAAAAGATATCGGAACACATCAATCAATTGAGCGACCTGGTTGAACAAATGATTGGAGCCCGCAAAAAAGCAAACAACATTGCCGGTACAAGAGAGAAAGCAATTGCTTATTGCGATGATGTAAAAGGTAAATTCTTTGATGATATCCGCTATCATGCAGATAAACTGGAATTATTAGTTGATGATGCAAACTGGTATTTACCGAAATATCGTGAACTTTTATTTTTACGCTAATACACTCCCTATTGATTAGCAAAAGCCCAAAATAAAAATATGGGGCTTATTTTTATAAAGTAATTCTATAAAAGAGAAGAGCTGCAAATATTTGCAGCTCTTCTCTTTTATTATTTCATATGAAACGATTCGAGGAATTTGGTTGTAAAATTTCCTTTCCGGAAATTTTCATCAAGCATTAATTGCTGATGAAAAGGAATCGTTGTTTTAACTCCTTCAATGACGTATTCACTTAATGACCTGCTCATGGTATTGATTGCCTCTTCTCTTGTTCTTGCAACGGCAATGATCTTTGCAATCATTGAATCATAAAAAGGAGGTATTACATAACCGGCGTACACATGTGAATCAATACGAATACCATGACCACCCGGTTGATGTAAGGTTGTTATTTTACCCGGTGATGGGCGAAAATCATTGTACGGATCTTCTGCATTAATGCGGCATTCAATGGCGTGCATCTGCGGTTCATAATTCTCTCCGCTTATTTTCTCGCCTATCGCAATGAGAATTTGTTCTTTAATGAGATCAAAATTGGTTACCTCTTCTGTAACGCAATGTTCTACCTGGATACGTGTATTCATTTCCATGAAATAGAAATTACGATGCTTATCAACCAAAAATTCAATGGTGCCTACACTTTCATATCCAATTGCAGAAGCAGCTTTGATGGCCGCATCACCCATTGCTTTACGCAACTCAGGTGTCATAAATGGTGAGGGTGATTCCTCCACCAATTTCTGATGACGGCGTTGAATAGAACAATCTCTCTCACTTAAATGACAAACAGTACCAAACTGGTCGCCTGCAACCTGTATCTCAATATGACGTGGCTCTTCTACAAACTTTTCCATGTATATGCCATCATTCTTAAAAGCTGCTGCAGCTTCAGTTTTAGCCATATCATAATTTCGCTCCAATTCTTCCTCAGCCCATACAACACGCATGCCTTTACCTCCCCCACCAGCAGTTGCTTTTAATATAACAGGGTAGCCAACCTGTTTGGCAATTTCTTTTGCCTCTGCCACACTTTCAAGCAAACCGCCACCACCTGGCACCACAGCTACTCCAGCTTTTATCATGGTTTCCTTTGCAGTGATCTTATCGCCCATTGAACGGATTTGATGAGGTGTTGGACCAATAAACTTGATCCCATTCTGCCCGCAGATCTCAGCAAATCTTGCATTCTCAGCTAAAAAACCATAACCCGGATGAATGGCATCAGCATTCGTAATTTCAGCAGCTGCAATAATATTTGGAACATTTAAGTAAGATTCAGAACTGGCAGGTTTACCAATACAAACTGCTTCATCAGCAAACTTTACATGCAGACTTTCTCTATCGGCAGTAGAATAAACGGCAACCGTTTTAATTCCCATTTCACGGCAGGTGCGAATGATGCGTAATGCAATTTCGCCACGGTTTGCAATCAGTATCTTTTTAAACATGAGTTTAATTTGAAAATTTGATAATTAAATAAATTGAAAATTGAAAACCTGAAAATGTTAGAATGCTGTAACTTATCAATTGATCTTCCTCATTGCATTTTCAAATATTCAAATTGAATTATTTTCAAATTAATTGGGATCTACAAGGAACAGCGGTTGATCATACTCAACAGGTGATTGATCTTCTACTAAAACCTTTACAATCTTTCCTTTTACTTCACTTTCAATTTCATTGAACAATTTCATGGCTTCAATAACACATACCACTTTTCCAGGTATAACTTCATCACCCACTTCTGCAAATAATGGTTTATCTGGTGAAGCCTTCCGGTAAAATGTACCGATCATGGGGCTCTTAATAGTAATATATTTATTGGTATCGTCTGCTGGTTTTGAAACCGGAGTAGCATTTGCTGGTTGTGCTTCTGCAAGGGACTGCATTTGAGGGGGTGCAGTCATCATACTGTGAGATGGTTGAAACTGGCCGGAAATAACAGTTTGCTGTATAATCTCGTCTTTCTGTTTTATGGTAACCTTGAAATCTTTTTCTTCTATAGTTAGTTCACTGAGGTTGGATTTGTTGACCATTTTGATCAACTCCTGAATTTGTTTAAAATCCATGTTCGTTAAGTTTTAGTATGAACAATTATAACGGCGGCTAAGATAGGGAATTCAAAATCAGAACTTTGCTAGTTTTTTAAAAAAATGGGCAGTTTTGTCCTGTTTTGCCCCAAAATTGGGCAATTTTTAATTAAAACAGGGCAGATTTTGAAAAACTGCCCTTTTTTATATAGAGAAAAATTTACTCTTTTACACGCTCAACATAATCACCTGTTTTGGTGTTAATACGGATTAACTCCCCTTCATTTACAAATAGCGGAACCATTACTGTAGCACCAGTTTCAATGGTTGCTGCTTTTAAAGTACGTGTAGCAGTATCGCCTTTCATACCCGGTTCGCTGTAAGTTACAAGCATTACAATCTTATCCGGTAACTCCACGGTCATAGGTAAATCGGTTTCTGTATTAATCAGAATTGAAACTTCGCCGCCATCTTTTAAAAATTGAGGTGCGTCTATCAAGGCTTCCTGAACAACCAATTGCTCAAAGGATTCATTGTTCATGAAGTTATAACCGGTATCATCTTTATACAAAAACTGAAAATCCCTGCGTTCAACCCGAATGGGATAAATGGTTTCACCACTGTTCCAGGTTTGTTCTACGGAACGGGTATTATCAACACCCTTCAGTTTGGCCCACACCTTTGCTGCTGCCCGTGCCGTTTTGTTTTCGCCGAACTCTACAATTTTATATAAGCTGCCGTCAACTTTAATAATCATACCACGGGTGATGTCGGATGTATTTGCCATAAAAAATAATTGAAATTTTAATACGAGGCTGCAAATATAAGGTAACGGCCAATGCTGGCAAATTGCGGCCTGCTTTTATACCTGCTGCCGGAGTTTAATTGCATTTTTTTTATCGTTATAATTCAACTTTACAAATTAAGAGAATTAACAAAACTGAAGTTGCACCGTACCCGATAAAATCTTTTTTGCGTGTAACTTGCAGCTATGAAAAAGGGATTGTTTATTATTTTTTTGTTGGCAGTTATTCCAGAGGCCCATGCATTCATTAAGTCTGATTCAATTCCGAAGCATTTACTCAACCTGCCACTCCCCGATTTTAAAATTTTGCTCGTTGATGGTAAAACAAATTTCTATACAGAAAATCTTTCCCTTGATAAGAATACGATGATCATGTACTTCAGCCCGGAATGTGATCATTGCCGGTATCAGACAAAGGAATTGATCAAACACATTGAACAGTTCAGTGAAGTACAAATTGTAATGTCAACGGTTTTACCTTTTGAAAAAATGAAACAGTTCTATGATGATTTAAAGATTGGTCAATACAAGAATATCATTATGGGCAGAGATGTTTTGTTCTTCTTTCCAAAGTATTTCAGAAATCAATACCTCCCGGGCATTGCAGTATATGACAAAAACAAAACTCTTCTAAACTTTTACGATGGTGGCGCAAAAACAGAAGAGTTAATTCAGGTGGTAAAACAGTGATTGTGCTAAGGTTTAATAGTTAGGCATAGCAAGCAGTTAGTCTTTTTTATTTTTTTGTTTTGATGAGTATCACTCCGTAACGACCCTTTTCACCATAAGTTTTTGTTGCATCATCTCCCTTTATCACATTTACACTTTCTATTAACTCAGGGTTAAGCTGATAAACCTTTTCTAAACTTGCTTCCTTGTCATTAATATAATACAATGCTTTGTCTGCATTGGTGGTAGAGATGGTAACCTTTTTTGGGCTCGTAGTGGTGCTAACGTTAACATTATTATTGTTATTTGTATTAGCTGTTTTTTCTATCACATTCACAGACGTTGTAGGGGCCACTGCATTTGTTACCCTTGTTTTGGATGATACTTGAACAGTTCCTACAACCGGTGAAGTGGCTTTTACTTCTGGCACTACTGCCACCGTAGGATTTACTGTTGTTGTAATTGTTGGTGCAACTGCAGTTGTTACTGTAACGGGTGTTGATACGGATTTAGGAGGCGGAGGTATTTCACCATATTTATTTTTATACATTGTTTCTTTGGCATCCCAATCTGTGAGTTTCAATGCTTCTATAATTTTCTTGCCTTTATCTTTTACAATTACAATACACTCCCCATGATTATCTGCAATAGTTACATAATATCCTTTGGCATTCATTACGACCTGCTCATGTGCAGGTGTAGTCACTGAAATTTCTGGCGGAGCAGTTGCTGGTGGTGGTGGTTTTATTTCACCATACATTTTTTCAAAGGCGGCTTTTTGTTTAGCATCATTTAAGTTATACGTTTCCGTTTTACCATTTTTTAGTTTTATAACAACCGTATTCCTGGCCTTTAATACATTCATTGATTCAATTACTGAAGGCAACGCTGGCGGAGGAGGTGGAGGAATAGTATCTGTTACAAGTGGTTTGTTATTTGAAAAGATCCTGTTCTCCTTTACTTCCCTGAAAGCAAGCAATAATACTGCTACCAAGGGCAGTACAAATAAGAAACGGATGGCCTGCATTCGGGCAGATTGATTTTGATTCATCATGATAATTCGATTTTTTAGAGATGAGAAATTAAATTTAGGTGTAATGCTATAATGATTGTTACCAACCACTTTTAACAACAAATACTGGTATTGCTTTTTATCCAGTCCTTCTTCGAGTACTTTATGATCAGCAATAAATTCGAGATTTTGCCGGATGGATTTGCGTATGAACCATGCAACCGGGTTAAACCATAAAATAATACATAACAATTCGGCCAGCAGAATATCAATGCTGTGTTTTTGTTTTACATGTACAAATTCGTGACGGATAATTTCCTGCAACTCAGCTTCTGTATGCAATTCACTGTTTACATAAATTGCATTGTTAAAAGAAAAGGGAACAATGCTTTCCTGAACATGATACAGTTTTACATCATCTGTATTCAATAAAGTTGCCTTGCGTTTTATTTTATGTAAAGAAATTAATTGCAGTACTACCCTGATGCCCATAAGTAACACACCTGAACTGAAAACAAGCAATGCAATTGTCCATACATCCCATACGATGCCTTGTGGTTTTAATTGCAATTGTTTAAAAGCAGGAATCCACTGCACAAAATTGTTTTGCTGCAGCTCATGTTTAAACAGGAAGTCGGTAATATTCAAAAAGGGGATTACAAATGCAAGCAAACTATACCCCAGCAGGTACCATCTGTTCCAGTTATAAAACGTTAACCGGCGTAAGAGTAATTGATAAAACAAATACACCACTGCCAGCGCTATGGAAACTTTTAATAGATATTCAAAAATTATTGGCATAAAATAAATTTGAAAAGTCATTGGTATATAAACAAAGCTCTACTTCCTACTTCTTCCCTTCAATCATCTCTACAATTTCTTTCAGTTCCTTTGGTGATAATTTTTTCTGCTCAACAAAAAAATTCACCAACTCTTTATAAGAGTTTTCAAAATACTCTTTCACAAATCCGCTCATGAATTTCTTTTTGTATTCTTCTTCTGTAATTGCAGGTTTGTACAAATAAGCATTACCCACCAACCTGCTCGTAAGAAATCCTTTTTTTTCAAGATTTTTAACAGTAGATGCCAGGGTTGTATAAGGAATATCAATGTCCAGGTTATCTAAAAACGCTTTAACGTTTCCCTCGCCATTCCGCCATACGGCCTGCATGGCCTCTTCTTCCTGTGATGTAAGTTTTTCCAACATAACTACGAATTTTTCGTAAATCTACGGATATTTCGTAGAACAACAAACTTATTTTTTCTTTAATAGCAAAACCCTCCCATTAAACGGAGGGCTTTGCTAACTTTTCAACATTTTTATACATCAATTCTTTTCACACACTTCTTTCAAACTTTGCAATCTTTCTTCAAACTGTTGATTGACTTGTTTATTCATAGAAGAGCCGATCAACCGTGCAACAGGAAATGGTAACTGTCCATTATTACGCCACACAATCCTGGTTCCTTCATTTGTTTGGATAAAGTCCCAGGCATCAATTGCCTGCGATTTGAATGGTTTAAGAAACCGGAGATCAAAATTAATAGCCTTGCCGGGGGTTACTGACCGAACGGTGAGGCTACCCTCGCCCACTTTCTTGCCATTCCACTCATATTTATGGCCTATGTGCAGCGGATCGCCACTTATGACTGACTTTGCATCAGGATCCGTTTTCTGCCACGGATTCCATTGACAGTAATAGTTGAGGCCGGCCCCTTTATTATAAACTTCTGCCCCAGGACGATTGATGACGATTGATTTCTTAATGAGGTATTTGCCGGGCAATCCTGCTGCTATAAGTAGTACCAAGGCAATAATACCTAAGATAACGTAAAGGATAATGATGGTAGTTGGTTTAGGGTGCTTTAAATATAAGCAATCCTTGTTTTGACATTCTGCCACTCGTCCAATACCTTTGCCCACGAAAATTCTCTTCACTTAATAAAATAATCTTTCATGAAAGTTACTGTTGTAGGTGCCGGTGCTGTAGGTGCAACCTGTGCCGATAATATTGCCCGTAAAGAATTGTGTTCTGAACTGGTTTTATTAGATATTAAAGAAGGTATTGCTGAAGGTAAAGCACAGGATATGATGCAAACGGCAACATTACTTGGCTTTGATACAAAGATCACCGGCAGTACCAATGATTATACTAAAACAGCTAATAGTGATGTGGTTGTGATTACATCAGGATTGCCACGTAAACCCGGCATGACACGTGAAGAACTGATTGGGGTTAATGCAGGAATTGTGAAAGGTGTTTGTGAAAATATTTTAAAACATTCCCCTGATGCGATCATTATTGTGATCAGCAACCCAATGGATACGATGACTTATTTAGCCTTGACTTCAACAGGTTTGCCAAAGAACAGAATTATTGGAATGGGCGGAACTCTGGACAGCAGCCGTTTCAAATACCAATTAAGTCAGCATTTAGGTTGCTCTCCCTCTGATTTGAATGCAGTGGTTGTTGGCGGACATGGAGATACTACCATGATTCCTTTGATTCGCTTAGCTACTTGGAACAGCATTCCAGTGATTAATTTCCTGAGTGCAGAACAACAGGAAAAGATTGTAAAAGATACCATGGTTGGTGGTGCTACTTTAACCACATTGATCGGCACCAGCGCCTGGTATGCTCCCGGTGCTGCCGGAGCTGCCATGGTAGAAAGTATTTTGCGTGATGAAAAGAAACTATTTACTTGCTGCGTTTCATTGGATGGTGAATACGGACAAAAGGATATTTGCCTTGGTGTACCTGTAACCATTGGCCGTACAGGGTGGGAAAAAATCATCGATTTTGAATTAAATGCTGATGAACAAGCTGCCTTTAACAAAAGCGCAGATGCTGTAAGGAACATGAATGATGTATTGAAAACCTTATAGGTAATAATCATTCAATTGAGTACCATACAATAAAAACCGGCCTATCCGGGTACAAGGAATTGCAGGCGGTTTTGTCATAAATGATAAAAAGATAAAATTTTTCAAACAAAAATTGATTTCATTCTTTTTGTTTTCTGTTTTTTTAGCTACTTTTATATACCTCAGATAAAAGCCCTACCCTAAAGGCTATTTTCCAATTCCTATTGTTATAGAATTTAAATACTTCAATGAAGTAAAATTATTATTATGATTAAACTTTTATTATGAAAAATTTTATACTGAATGGTTTTTTTGTTTTTGCGTTTTCCTGCATCACCGCTACATCATTTGCCCAGGTGCCAACAAAATTACATGACCCAAAAATTGATCTCAACCTCAGTCCTGTTCATAACCGGGACATCAGCCCTGAATTTAACCCAGGCATTAACCCTAAGACAAACTGGAATATTAATCCAGCCTATAATAAACAAATCAACCCGATTGAAAACAGCAGGATCAATCCAAAATTTAATAAAGAGATTAATCCGCTGCTGAATCAATTACTCAATCCAATGATGTACAAAAATCTCTATCCAAAAAGTATTTCATGGAGAGGAATGTATATCTATGATGAAAAAGATAACCTGATTGGATACGTTACCAAGCCAATGAAAGATGTATTAATCTGTTTTGACATAAAAGGAAACTGGACCTGTTACTATATACTTACCATGGAAGGAACTTATAACCACTTTGAGATCAGCGGTGAGTGGACGGGAGATTATCTATGCTCCGATGCCAATGCAGGTTATAATATTTTTAATAAAGAGGGAACCTGGTCAGGACGGCATATTAAATAACACTTCTTCAGCGTAAGATTTTTGCCCAGCTTTGTGCCAATGCAGCAATTTGTTGAACATCCTGCTGCGCCATGCATTTAAAATGTTTTTTAGGGCAGGCATTATAACCAATTTTTGAACAGGGTCTGCAACGCAGCTGGCTTACTTCGAACTTTATGTTTTGAACAGCTGCGTTTCCATAGTAAGGCCCCATACCAAATTCTGGAACAGTATTACCCCATACACTGATGATTGGTTTTTTAAAAGCTGCAGCTATATGCATGAGTCCTGTATCATGCGTAATGATGAGTTTTGCTTTTCGCACTAAGTCAGCACTTTCGTTAATTGAAAATTTGCCGGATGCATTATATATCTTGATATTATCCCCTGCAGCAATTTCATCGCCTGCAGCCATGTCTTCGGGCCCACCAAGTAACACAACCGGATGATCGAGTGATCCACATAATTTTTTCAGTTGGTGAACAGGCAATTTCTTTGTGGCATGTGCAGCGCCAATAACAATTGCTATATAACCTAATGCATGCGATTGTGGTAAATCCTTTTGCCGAACCTCTTCTTCTTTTGGAATGAAATAATCCAACCCTTTTCCGTCGTTCGTTACGGCGAATGTTTTAATTGTATCCATGTAACGATCTACAATATGCAGAGCAGGCATACGGTTGATTTTGAAATTAGTGAGTAGCCATTTTTGAACATTGAGTTTGTTGAAGGCAAATGATTTTACCTTCAGTTCCTTCTTTAGTTTGATGGTACGAAGATTATTGTGCAGATCAATGATATAATCGTAATTCTCTTCCTTTAGTTCATGCATCAACAGATCCCAGTCGTTATTGAGGTAATAAAACTTATCAATATAAGGATTGGAGGCAATGACTTTGTGAAAACTGAACTTGGTGAGATAATGAATTTCAACATCCGGAACCTGTTGTTTAAGACAACGCACAACCGGAGTTGTTAATACAATATCACCAATAGAAGAAAAACGGATGATTAGAAATTTAAGCCCCCTCCGCCCCCTAAAGGGAGAACTGGTAACAGCTTCACTATTTGCGATATCACTATTCATCAAAATTTTTCTATGTGTTACAAATTAAGGAAACAACTCCTCACCTTCTACATAATTTAAATCTTTATGAAAAGTTTCCTCTGTAAAATAAGCTGCTACCAACGTAATTGAAATAACAACCACACCTGTAATAATGCCACTCTTAGTGAGGCTCCATCCCCATGATTTCTGAAATAAATTGAGAAACATTAAATTAATCAATGGTAGTGCGCCTCTTACCATATTGGGAATAGTTGTAGCAGCAGTTGCACGCAAGTTAGTGCCGAATTGTTCTGCACCCATCGTAACAAAAATGGCCCAGAAACCTGTACTGAACCCGAGCATAGCACAGATAGCATACATCGCAGTGTCGGAATTATTCAATGGAGAAAAGAAAAGAACCAACCCAATGATCGTTAACCCATAGAAAATAAACAATGCTTTTTTTCTGCTCCTGAAGTATTGGCTTACAAAACCAATTAGGATATCGCCAATGGCAATGGCGGCATATGCAAACATGATGGCTTTTCCGCTTTCAATATGTGTATCATCATAAAATTCTTTTGCAAACCGGTTGCTGAGGTTTACTAAAATTCCAATGACATACCAGGTAGGCAACCCTATTAAAATGGCAAGAATATATTTTTTGAACCGTGTTGCATTATTAAAAAACATAAAAATGTTTCCCCGGCTCACATTTGTTTTTTTAACCTCTTTAAACATTCCGCTTTCAACAACACTTACACGAAGTAAAAGAAGAGCAATACCCAAACCACCGCCAATTTTATAACACAATCTCCAATCCTGATCTGTAAACTGAAATACAAAATAAGCAAACACAGCTCCAAACAAACCAATGCCTGCAACAAGGGAAGTTCCAATTCCTCTTTTATTTTTGGGTAATAATTCACTCACCAATGTAATGCCTGCACCCAATTCACCGGCCAAACCAATACCTGCAACAAATCTTGCATAAGCATAATGTTCTACTGTTTGCACATAGCCTGTAATAAAATTTGCAACGGAGTACAACAGAATAGATCCAAATAACACACTTAATCTTCCTTTCTTATCGCCAATGATCCCCCACAAAATTCCACCGATCAATAAACCCACCATTTGCCAGTTAATGATTTTTGTACTGGATGCAATCATGGCAAGGCTGTCATTTTTATCTACTCCAATACCAATTAAACTTGGCTCCCTTACAATGGTAAACAACAATAAATCATAGATGTCAACAAAATATCCAAGAGCAGCTACAATAACAGGAAGAGATAGAATGGACGTTGAATTACGGGCAAGCATTTGTTTAATTATTCTTTGTTAATTTTAGGACGTTCGGCTTTTTTTCCAAAGAAAAATTTCCAGATCACAGGAGCAGTAGTAACTGCAATGATGATGATCACTATCAACTCCAGTTTATCTTTTAATTCAATACCAAACTGGTTCTTGACCCAGATCTGTAAAAAATGGCCAGCAAAAATCATTGTTACTACCCATGCAATACAACCAACCACATTGTAGTAAACAAATTTCTTTCTGTCCATCTTCACAATACCTGCAACAATAGGAGCAAAAGTGCGAATGAAAGGAAGGAATCTTGCAAACACAATGGCACCGCCCCCATACTTTTCATAAAAATCATGTGCTTCATGCAAGTATCGTTGCTTGAAAATAAAATTATCTTTCCAACTGTACATGGCAGGTCCAACTTTACGACCGGTCCAGTATCCAACAAGATTACCTAATATACCTGCAACTGAAAGCAAGCCACATAAGACAAGCAACTCCAGCCATTCATTCTGAAGGCTCTTTATTCCGAACAGTTTTAAAAATTCCTGTGCAAGGTTTGTACTGTAAATTCCGGCAACAAATAACAAACTATCGCCCGGTAAAAAGAAACCAACCAGCAAACCTGTTTCTGCAAAAATGATAAAGAGCAATAACCACAATCCGCCATATTTAATATAGAATATGGGATTGAAGATATCTTTCCACGTAAAGTTTTTATACAATTCAATGGTTGATCCATCCTGTATAGCGGCAACTGAAAAGTTTTTTGCATCATACTCAGTCCCTGCAAAAGAAACTGAATCGGCATGACTAAGGATAACACTTACAGTACCATCTTGTGAAGTACTATATGTTGTTCCGTCTACTGTAAATATATCAACAGGTGCTTCGTACTGGTTGATCACTTTAATCTTTACGGTTTGCTGTGCATTACTATTGGTACAGAAAAAAAAACCAAGTACACAAATAATCAATCTCAACTTCATACTTATCATTTTCTTTATCATACTTTTTGTTGATGAAATAACTTCAATTTACAGTTTACTCAAAAATTGCATCCGCTTCTTTTTCATTAAATGCCAAAGCCTTTTTGTCATCAAACTCACCTTCCCATCTTGCTACCACACAACTGGCCAATGTATTGCCTACCACATTTACAGAGGTTCGTGCCATATCCATAAGTTCATCAATACCAAAAATAGCAGCAATGGGCCAAAGGGGCAGATGAAACTGATCGGCAGTAGCAATTAATATGACTAAAGAGGCTCTTGGTACAGCAGCAACACCCTTGCTGGTTAGCATTAAGATCAACCCCATGGTAATCTGTTGACCGATTGTTAGTGGAATATTAGCGGCCTGTGCTACAAAAATTACAGCCAATGAAAGATACAGGGTTGTACCATCTAAATTGAATGTATAACCGGTAGGAATTACAAACGAAACAATTCTGCGGGGAACACCAAATTTTTCCATGTTCTCCAACGCTTTGGGTAAAGCAGAGTCGGAACTGGTTGTAGCAAAGGCAATAGAAACGGGTTCTCTTATTGCAAGGATGAATTTTTTGATGGGCAGTTTAATGATCAACGCTACAGGCAATAACACACCCAATATAAATACAATGAGTGCCGCATACAGGGTTAATACAAGTTTCAATAAGTTTTCAAGTACAGCAATTCCCAAATGGCCAACTGTGAATGCCATTGCAGCACCAATTCCTATGGGCGCAAAATACATGATGATGTTGGTGAACTTAAACATGGTTTCACTCAAACTTTCACAAGCCTTGAGCATGGGTCTTTTCTTTTCTTCCGACAACATTGCCAGTCCAATTGCAAACAGCACTGAAAACACAACGATCTGCAACACTTTCCCATCATAGATAGCTTTGATAAAGTTGGAAGGGAAAATATCAACAATGTGTTCATCCCATGATAATGGTTTTGTTTCAGGTAACTTCTCCAGAATTTCAGGTTGTATAATTCCAACACCGGCTTGCGATAAATTAATTGCAATGAGGCCGATGATTAAAGCAATGGTAGTTACAATTTCAAAATACAAAAGCGATTTCCAACCCATCCTGCCTACCTGTTTTAAATTAGAATGTCCTGCTATACCTACAACTAATGTTGAAAAAAGCAGAGGTGCTACAATTGCTTTTACGAGGTTGAGGAAAATCTGGCGCAGAAATTTTAATTCCTGAGAAAATGCAGGATACTCATAGCCTATCATAACCCCCAATACCATCGAAACCATGATCCAGGCGGTTAATGATTTTTTAAACCATGCGTACAGGCATAAAGCTGCAATAAAAACCCAATGGGATGCTGATAAAATAACAGGGCTGATATCTACATTATTCCAATTCAACACATGAAGAATGGAAGTAATGGCAAGTGTAGCCAATGAAAGTAACGTTGCAGTTTTTTGATTCATGTTGCAGGTTTACTGAAAAGCTGTCAAAACTAACAGATTGAATTCAATATATGAAAATATTGATTTTGACCCCGTTTAGGATCCGTTAATAAATCTTTTGGCTGTTTTTTAGAATAAATCTCTATTTTTCCAAATCATTTATCATTTATAATACCCCCATAAAATATGAGTTTATTTGTAAGGAAACCGATGGATGCTTTAATGCATGAAGCGGCTGATGCCGGAACACATACATTAAAGAAAACTCTTGGTGCTAAAGGATTAATTGCACTCGGCATTGGTGCCATTATTGGTGCCGGTTTATTTTCTATCACTGGTATGGCAGCAGCCAATCATGCAGGCCCCGCTATTACCATTTCTTTTGTTGTAGCTGGTTTTGGATGTTTGTTTGCGGGTCTTTGTTATGCAGAGTTTGCTTCTATGATTCCTGTAGCAGGAAGTGCATACACCTATTCCTATGCTACCATGGGTGAGTTTATTGCCTGGATAATTGGATGGGATCTTGTACTGGAATATGCTGTGGGTGCTGCAACTGTTGGTATCAGTTGGAGCCGTTACCTGGTAAAATTTCTCGAAGGATTTGATATACACCTGCCGGTAGAACTAACTGCCGGTCCATGGAGTGGAGGCATCATTAATCTTCCTGCAGTTTTCATTATTGTATTAATGAGTTTGTTATTAATTAAAGGCACAAAAGAAAGTGCTTTTGTTAACAGCATTATAGTTGCGATAAAAATATCTGTGGTATTGATTTTCATTTTTCTGGGATGGCAATATATTAATAACGATAACTACAATCCTTATATTCCTGATAATACAGGCAAGTTTGGCGATTTCGGTTTCAGTGGTATTATTCGTGCTGCAGCCATTGTATTTTTTGCCTACATCGGGTTTGATGCGGTAAGTACTGCTGCACAGGAAGCAAAGAATCCCAAACGGGATATGCCCATTGGCATTTTAGGTTCCCTGGCAATTTGTACCATATTATATATCCTCTTTGCACATGTAATGACGGGTGTTACAAGCTATACAACTTTTGCAGGTAAAGATGGTATTGCTCCTGTGGCAGTTGCTATTGATCATATGGGTAAGGCAGATGCAGCGGGTATAATACAACCAGATTATCCCTGGTTGAACCGTGCCATTGTAGTTGCCATTCTTTTTGGATATGCTTCTGTGATATTAGTGATGCTCATGGGGCAAAGCCGTGTATTCTTTAGTATGAGTAAAGATGGGTTAATTCCAAAAATATTCTCTGCTATAAATCCTAAAACACAAACTCCTGCAAAAAGTAATTTACTTTTTATGATTTTCGTTAGTGCATTTGCTGCATTTATTCCGGCGGATGTAGTAGGTGAAATGACGAGCATCGGAACCTTGTTTGCATTTATATTGGTGTGTATTGGTGTGTGGGTAATGCGGGTTAAAATGCCTGACTTACCAAGGGCGTTCAAAACACCTTTGGTGCCATTAGTTCCTATTTTGGGTATTGGTGTTTGTTTGTTTATGATGGTATTTCTGCCAATGGATACATGGATCCGATTGTTGGTTTGGATGCTGATTGGCATGGATATTTATTTAGTTTACGGTGCTAAACATAGCCATCTTGGAAATGGAACCGATAACAGGAAAGGGATGAGGATTGCCCGTTATACCGGTTTAGCCCTAAGCGGCTTATTGGTAATTGTTGGCTTCTTACATCAGAATACGGTAGGTTTTGATGCCGATAGAACCTTGTTTTATTTATCTATGGTTTTTGCAGCTGTTCACCTCGTAGTGTTCGCAAGAAAATTGGGGAGAGTAGAACCTCTGAGTTAATGAACTGAACAGGTAAATAATAAAACGCCCCTTTTACATTGGGGCGTTTTTCATTTACCTCCATTGCCTTAGATTTGCAGCCCCGGGCGAAATGGTAATATGAGAAGTTGAGTGTTGAATAAATCCCCGACAGGCATAGCCAGTTTCAACAACATCATAAGTTAACAAAATACTATGGGAAGAATATTTGAAGTACGTAAATCAACCATGTTTGCCCGTTGGGATAAAATGGCCAAGAACTTTACCCGTATAGGTAAGGAAATTATTATTGCTGTAAAAGTTGGTGGTGCCGATCCTAATTCAAACGCAGCACTTCGTCGTTGCTTTCAGAATGCCCGAAGTGTGGGCATGCCCAAAGACCGTGTAGAAGCTGCTATTAAAAGAGCACAGGGAAAAGAACTTTTAAATTATGATGAAATTTTATACGAAGGATATGCGCCGCATGGTGTTGCCATCTTAGTTGAAACAGCAACGGATAATCATGTTCGTACTGTGGCGAATGTAAAAAGTCATTTTACCAAAGGTCATGGCACAATGGGTAACAGTGGAAGTGTAAGTTTTCAATTTAAAAAAATGGGTGTGTTTAAATTAAAACCTGAGGGCTTGAATGCTGAAGACATGGAACTGGAATTAATTGATTTTGGTTTGGAAGAATTAGGTGAAAGTACAGGTGAAAATGGTGAAGAAGTTTTAGTTGTTCGTTGTGCCTTTGCTGATTTTGGCAATATGCAAAAAGCATTGGAAGACAAAGGTATCACTCTCATTACAGCAGAACTGGAATGGATACCCGCTACAACTGTTCTTGTAAACGATGAACAGTCAGCCGATGTTAGTAAA
Source organism: Lacibacter sp. (assembly GCA_046593655.1). Taxonomy (GTDB): domain Bacteria; phylum Bacteroidota; class Bacteroidia; order Chitinophagales; family Chitinophagaceae; genus Lacibacter. The sequence goes on from JBKJNM010000221.1 coordinate 42,973, forward strand.
TTAATTGAACGGCTGGAGCAGGATGAAGATGTACAGAAAGTGTTTCATAATATGGGATAAGAAATAGCTGTGTTTTTTATTTACAGGGATGCAGTACAATCTATCATTGTCTATTACTGCCTGCCCGCCGTAGCGGGTCAAACTTTTGTACCTTCTGTCCGCTACTGAGCATTTGCAAAGACCTGCTTATCTTACCTATCATTCTTTCTATAAAAGGCTTTGTCGTTCTATACAAAGCCTGACTCACACTTAATATCGTAAGAAATCTGCAACTGCTTATCCTGATTTTATTCTCGCTGAATATTAAGTTTGTGGTAGTTATTTTTCTCCCGGATGGTACGTTCTCTCCGCATTCTTCAGTACATCTTCTTTATAAAAGTATACGTCTTTCAATTTTCCATTTAAATAGATTTGCGACTGGTCAAAAAAATGTTTAGATTCAGGATCAAAAGATTTTCCTCCCGGTACAATTGATTTTGCCATAACCTTTTTCCCAAATTCAACAACTGCAACAAAACTATTACCTGCTACACCATACATTTTTGCATCATGCCAAATAGTTTCATACGATGGTAATGAACCCAAAACAGAAGGTCCTAATCCTACCGGTAAACTTTTTTTACCCTCATCAAAATTTACTCTGATATTACCGGTCAACCGTTGAAACCTGGTAATATCCCCCCATGGAACTTTCCATGAACCATACTTATTTTCTAATCCTGTAAGAACAGTTTGCAAGGCTTCAAATTTTTCCTGTGCAGAATGATGTTTGATATACCATGTGATCATTTTTACCTGGTCATTAATTACACTTTCATCAACATCAGTCAAGGTTTTGGATAAAATCTGATACGCCCAAAAAATTCCTATTGTTGTAGCTACAGAAGAAACAGAAGATTTTTTATTCCAGGTTCGCAAACTATCTATGGATTCTTTTAAACTGCTGAAAACCGAATCAGTAACTGGCAGTGCATCAAAATCTTTAAATAAAAGTGGAAGTAAACTATCAAAAGCCGCTAAGTAATGATCATACCCAATTGTACTCAGCTTTTCCAGAGTTAAATCATTTTGTTTCGACAGTTCTTTAATTGCCAATAGAGAACGGAAATTTTCTCCTTCAGGCGCCATGTATGAAGGATAAATATGCTTGCTGATAGAATTAAAACCGGAAACATTAAAGGGAGAAGAATTACAATTTTGCAACCATCCCTCTTTAGGATTGACAACATGAACAATGTCTTTTAAATCATGAAAGCCTTCCCATTCCGTTGTTGAGGTACTTCCATCTACAGGTAGTGACCAATCAAATTTTTCATTTCTTTTAGGAATAAAGTTGCCATGCCAATAAGCTATGTTACCCTTATCATCAGCATACATAGTATTGGTTGAATTATTTGCCCGTAACTGCATAGTTGCAATAAACTCATTAATATTTCTTGCTTTTGTACGCTGCCATGATTGTATCAGGCTTTGAAGTGAACGGTTCTGTGCTTTTAATGCAAGCCATTTATTATTTCTTATCCCAACTACAGTACCATGATGAGTAGAGTAGGTAGTTATGGAACGGGATAAAACAGTTCCTGCCACTGCATATTTAAGCTGAATTTGTTTTTTAGCCAATGGCCTTAATTGACCATCATATTCATAGAAGATATCACTATCTTTTTTTATAACCTTTTCTTCATATAAATCAGTTGCATCGGCTTTTGATGAAGTATGCATCCAGCCGCAATGTTCATTAAAGCCCTGAAAAATAAAAAACTGTCCCCATGTAGCAGCTCCATAAACATTAAGCCCTTCTTCACTTACCATATGCACTTCGGTGCGGAAATAAAATGACACATGTGGATTGATGTAAAGTAGGGCATTCCCATTAGCGGTTCTGGAAGGTGCTATTGCAAATCCATTTGAGCCGGTTGATTCCTTCTGTAAAAATGGTGAAGTTTTTATAACAGAAACATCGGAAGGTAGAAATTTGCCAAAAAGATTTTTAATATCCTCCATCTGCAAACCACCTGTTTGTGTATTTACATAGGCACCGTCTGTAAAAAGCAGTGGATACCATGGTTCAAATCGTTCTAATAACAACGGCTTCACTTCAGGATGTTGTGCCAGGTAATAATGAATCCCATCAGAAAATGCCTGCAGTAGTTTTTTGAGCCACGGGGGACTATTATTATAATCAGCTATGGCAGCAGTGGTATCATAAAGCAACCGCATTTGCAGATCCTGGTATAAATAACTTTCTCCTTCTATTTCTGATAAACGCCCCAGTTTGTCAATATAATTTCTTTCTACTCTTTCGAAACTTTCTTCACACTGTGCATACATTAATCCGAAGACTGCATCTGCATCTGTTTTGCCATAGATGTGGGGAATGCCCCAGCGGTCTCTTATAATCGTTACTCTTTTTGCCTGTTCCTTATATTGTTTGGGAATCTCTTTTTGATTTGACGATGAACAAGCAATAAGAAAGAGTAAAATGATATAAAGAGGTTTTTTCATCTTAAGCAGCTGTTTTCTTTTACAAGATAATTAATCCGTAAGCTAAAATTCCCTCCACAGCTATCAAATGTTGTTCTTAAACACTCTAATTATTTTTCTTTTTTTCTCAATTAAAAAAACTTAAATTAACAGTTGATATTCTCCTCCACAAACCAAAACTTACAAAATGATACAGAATATGCCTGCAGGCGATCAGCAGCATACT